>CAJOHV010000001.1 GCA_905234485.1 uncultured Bacteroidales bacterium
CGTACCCCCCAGACCCCCTGCCATATTAAATCACGAACGGGCAGGCTTCGGCCTGGCTTTTTTTGTCTGGATGACGACTGGACTTGCGGAGCTGGCGCTCCGTGTACGAAAAAGGTCGGCCCGAGGGTCGACCTTAGTCTATAATGATGATTAATAGCGATTAAGCTTTTCCGTCGGAACCGAGGACGTTGATGATTTTGTGCATGTAGAGCTTCTTCATCTCGTCGCGGGCGGGGCCGAGGTACTTTCGGGGATCAAACTCACCGGGTTTGTCGTGGAAGACCTTGCGGATAGCGGCGGTCATTGCAAGACGGCTGTCGGAATCGATGTTGATCTTGCAGACAGCGCTCTTCGAAGCTTCGCGGAGCTGCTCTTCGGGAATACCCACTGCATCGGGAAGTTTTCCGCCGAGGGAGTTGATGATATCAACATACTCCTGAGGAACGGAGCTTGAGCCGTGGAGAACGATAGGGAAACCAGGGAGTTTCTTCTCGATTTCGTGGAGCACGTCGAATGCGAGCGGCGGGGGAACCAGACGGCCGGTCTTGGGGTCGCGGGTGCACTGCTCGGGGGTGAACTTGTATGCGCCATGGCTGGTGCCGATGGAGATTGCGAGGGAGTCGCAACCGGTGCGGGTAGCGAAGTCGATAACTTCCTCAGGTTTTGTGTAGTGAGATTCTGCTGCGGAGACTTCATCCTCCACGCCGGCGAGAACGCCGAGTTCAGCCTCGACTGTTACGTCGAACTGGTGCGCATAGTCAACAACCTTCTTCGTGAGGGCGATGTTCTCCTCGTAAGGAAGAGAAGAGGCGTCGATCATAACTGAGCTGAAGCCCATATCCACGCAGCTCTTGCAGGTCTCGAAGCTGTCGCCATGGTCAAGGTGAAGAACGATCTGGGGCTTCTCCCAGCCGAGTTCCTTCGCATACTCCACAGCACCCTCTGCCATATAACGGAGGAGAGTCTGGTTTGCATAATTGCGAGCGCCCTTGCTGACTTGAAGGATAACGGGAGACTTCGTCTCTGCCGCAGCCTGGATTATGGCCTGGAGCTGCTCCATATTGTTGAAATTGAAAGCGGGGATGGCGTATCCGCCGGCAACGGCCTTCTTGAACATTTCACGGGTGTTCACAAGGCCAAGTTCTTTGTAAGATACCATAATTATATAAGGTTTAGTAATTTCCTTAAATCTCACAAATTTACTAATTTTACGGAAATCTTCATAGAGAATGAACGGCAAAGTTGTGATTTTTTCCGCCCCGTCGGGCGCCGGCAAAAGCACGGTGGTGCACCACCTGCTTGATTTGCATCCCGAATTCGAGTTTTCAGTAAGCGCGACTTCCCGCCCTCCCAGGGGTGAGGAAAAAGACGGAGTGGATTATTATTTCATCGACGCGCAGCGTTTTCGCGAACTGATTGCGCAGGACGCCTTCGTGGAGCACGAAGAAGTGTATCAAGACCGCTTCTACGGCACGCTGAAGTCGGAGGTAGAGCGCATCTGGGCCAAAGGCCATGTGATACTGTTCGACGTGGACGTCAAAGGCGGCGCGAACTTGAAAAAGTATTTCGGCGCGGCCGCGCTGTCCGTTCTCATCCTTCCGCCGAGCATGGAAGTGCTCGAGCAGAGGCTC
Organism: uncultured Bacteroidales bacterium; assembly: GCA_905234485.1. GTDB lineage: Bacteria > Bacteroidota > Bacteroidia > Bacteroidales > UBA932 > Cryptobacteroides. The sequence goes on from CAJOHV010000001.1 coordinate 1,632, forward strand.
CGCGGGAGGCAGACGGACTCCGAGGAGGCTATTCGCGAGCGTCTCGCGAAAGCCCAGTCGGAGATCGACTTTGCCCGCGGCAAGTTTGACGTGGAACTTATCAACGACGTTCTCGAAAACACCCTGAAGAATGCCGAGGATATGGTAAACGCTTTCCTATGCGCGTAGCCGTCTATTCAGGCAGTTTCGATCCTCTCCACATCGGGCATCTGCAGATCCTCAGGCGTCTGCAGCAGGGCCCGCAATTCGACGCGATCTATCTGGTGGTTTCGCCCCGCAGTCCCTTCAAACCGGAAGAGAAAGACCGCAACGCTCGTGAGCGCTACGAAGCGGCCGTGAAGGCTGTTGCGCGACATCCGGAACTCACGAAGGTCCGCGTGGACGACATCGAACTCACGATGCCCGCGCCGCAGTACACTTTCCGTACTCTGGACGCCCTCCGGGACCGTGAGCCCGATAACGAATTCACGCTCGTCGTGGGCGCGGACAACCTCGCAGTCTTCGGCGGCTGGCGGGAGCACGCCCGCATCCTGCTGGAATTCGGCATCATCGTTTTCCCCCGCCGCGGCTTCGACTGCGAGGCGCTAAGAGCAGATCTGCTGGCCGAAAACCCCGACTACCGCATCCGCATAGCCGCGATGCCCCTGGTGGACGTCTCCTCCACCCAGATCCGCGAAGGCGCCGCCCCCGATGGTCTGTTGATGTAAACCGCGTGGAGGACAACTCCCTAACAGACAATCACTTACAACAATTAGGTGTCTCGTTTTCGGGACACCTAATTTGATGAACTCTCTAATAACCAACTGGTTGGCCCCCACGCCCTTATCAAGGCAGAGGAATGATAACTGTTTATTGATGCAAGCGCAGTTTCACCACCACCGGGAGGTGATCTGAGGCTGTCTTCGGATCTCCGAATTTAAACTTGGAGCGGACTCCTGCGCGGCCCACGACCCGATACTCGCAACTCCCCTTCAACACCATAATATAATCTATACACGCGCGAGGAGAGACCGAGGGGAACGAGAGATCGTAGGGCGAAACCACGTCCCACCACTCGCGAAGGAAATCCAGGGTGCGGCTGTCCGGAGCGGCGTTTAAATCGCCGCAGAGAATCACGGGTTTGCCGGTTTTGTTGCGGCTTTCCAGTAGTTCCGCGGTGAGTATCTCTGCCTGGCGAAGCCTCGACGGTTCATCGGCGAAATCCAGGTGCGCGCAGGCGAACACGAAGCGGTCTGTCTCCACGACGGCGGCGGCGCGGGGCTCGGAGCCGTTTCCCTTCGGCAGCGCGATGGTATAGTGGTCCACGACCTTGAAGCGCGGGCTCGTGACGGCTCCGACTCCATAGCCGCCGCCTCCGAAGCCCATAGCCCTTCCGAAGTGGCCGAACCAGCCGTCCCCCATCTCCCCCACGAACTCCTTGAGTTGGTCGCGGCGGTCGTTGCGCACAATCGAGCAACTGTCCAGTTCGCAAAGGCCAATGACATCAGCCCTGACTTCCTGCATCATCTCCGCCACTTCGGCACAACTGTTCGGGACATATTTGTTGAAGACGCCGACATTGTACGAAACTATCGTCACATTGTACGACCCCCAGATTTCCAGCAGCGAGAACAGCGTTATGAGCAGAAATACCTTTTTCATTTTCAACAAAGATAGTTAAATTTGGAGTTCGGAAACAATTGTAACAATATGAAGATAAAATTTGTCGCCATGATTCTCGCTACCGCGGCCATCGCCGCTTCCTGCGCAGAACAGAACAAGGAAAAAGTTCCCGCGTTCAATCTTGAAAACCTGGACACATCGGTCGCTCCCGGCACTGACTTCTATCAGTACTCCACCGGCGGCTGGCAGAAGAATAACCCGCTCAGGCCCGAGTTTTCCCGCTACGGTTCGTTCGATGTGCTGAGCGAAAACAATGAGATCCGCCTCAACGAAATCTTCAAGGATCTCACCACCCTCAAAGCCAAGAAAGGCTCCGACGAACAGAAACTCGCCGACCTCTATACTCAGGGCCTCGATTCGCTCAGGCTCAACGAAGAAGGCGCCGCCCCGATTCAGAAGATGCTCGCCGAACTGGGAGCAGTGGTGGATGCAGAGACCTTCGCTGTGGCCACAGCCAAACTTATGATGGTGGGCGTGGGCAGCCTCTACGGCGGCTATGTCGCAGCCGACATGATGGACTGCAACACTAACATCCTCTACATCAGCGAAAGCGGGCTGGCGATGCGCAACCGCGATTACTATCTGCTCCCGCAGCACGCCGAACTCCGTAAGGGCTACCAGGCCTTCCTCGAGAAGGTGCTCACGCTCGCCGGAGTGGCGGATCCCGCCGTGGTGGCGAAGGACGCCTTCGACCTTCAGATGAAGATCGCGGTCCCCTACTGGTCTATGGTCCAGCAGAGAGATGTGGCCGCCCAGTACAACCCGATGAGTTCCGAGCAGGTCTTCGCCCTTTACCCGAACCTTTGCCTGGACGCAACCTTCGAGGCGCTTGACATCCCCGCTCAGGAAAAGATGGTCGTGGAGACTCCTTCTTACTTCGAGGCGCTCAACAAAATGATGCCCGAAATCCCCGCCCGTCAGCTTCGCAATTATTTGATTGCCAACCTGGTTACAGACGCCTGCGGCGCCCTCAGCGACGATTTCACGGATGCATCGTTCGAGTTCTTCTCCAAGCAGATGTCCGGCATTCAGCAGCAGAAGCCGCGCTGGAAGAGGGCTATGCAGGCTCCCAATATGATACTCGGCGAGGCCATCGGAAAGGTCTATGTGAAGAAGTATTTCTCGGACAAGGACAAGAAGCGTATGCTCACCCTCGTCCATAATCTTCAGACCGCCCTCAGCGAGCATATCGCCGACCTGGACTGGATGAGCGACGAGACAAAAACCAAGGCTCAGGAGAAACTCTCCGCCTTCACTGTCAAGATCGGCTATCCGGACAAGTGGAAGGATTATTCCGGCCTGGAGATCGATCCGAAACTCAGTTACTATGAGAACCTCTGCGCAGCATCCCGCTGGTACATGGAGGACAACCTCAGCAAACTCGGCAAGCCGGTGGACAAGACCGAATGGGGAATGTCGCCGCAGACCGTGAACGCCTACTACAACCCCACCACCAACGAAATCTGCTTCCCTGCCGGTATCCTTCAGCCGCCGTTCTACAACACGGACGCGGACGATGCGATCAACTACGGCGCAATCGGAGTGGTGATCGGCCACGAAATGACGCACGGCTTCGACGACCAGGGCTGCCTCTTCGACAAAGACGGCAATATGCAGAACTGGTGGACGGCTGAGGACAAGGCCAAGTTCGACGCGAAAGCCGAGATCCTCGCGGCCCAGTTCGACGAGGTGGAGGTCCTGCCGGGCGTGCACGCCAACGGCCACGCCACCCTCGGCGAGAACATCGCCGACCACGGCGGACTGCGCATAGCCTACAGCGCGCTTCAGAACTCCTTCGGAGGCAAGCATCCGGAGCCCATCGACGGCTTCACCGCTGAGCAGCGTTTCTACCTGGGCTACGCCACAGTCTGGGCCCAGAACATCACCGAGCAGGAAATCAGCCGCCGCACCCTCATCGACGTCCACTCCCTCGGCTGCAACCGCGTGAATGTGTCCATCCGCAACCTGGACACCTTCTTCGAGGCTTTCGACATCAAGGAAGGAGATCCGATGTTCCGTCCGGAGTCCGAGCGTGTAGTTATTTGGTAACCAATAAACAACCACATATGATACTAATAGCAGATTCAGGCGCGACCAAGACCGATTGGGCATGCGTCAGCAGAGAAAACGGCACACAAATCCGCTTTCAGAGCCAGGGCTACAACCCTAACTACATAACCGGTCCGGAGATCGCGAAAGACATCCTTATGCATCTTCCCGACGGCTTCCCCCGCAGGGATATCACCGAGATTTATTTCTACGGCGCCGGTGTCACCGAACTCCTCCGCGAGTTCATGACCAAGGTGCTTCTCGAGGTCTTCCCCACCGCCAAGAAAGTATTCGTGGTGATGGACACGCTCGGATCCTGCCGCGCGCTGCTCCTGGACAAGCCCGGATTCGCCGCCATCATCGGCACCGGTATGAACACCTGTTTCTATGACGGTGAGAACGAAGGCCTGAACATCGAGTCAGGCGGCTTCATCCTCGGCGATGAAGGCAGCGGTTCGAACCTCGGCAAGAGGCTCATCCTCGACTATCTTCGCCACTCCATGCCGGACAAAGTCTACGAAGAGACCAAGAAGGCTATCGGTATGACCAACGACGAAATAATCGCCGCCATCTACCAGAAGCCCTTCCCCAACCGCTTCTGCGCCCAGTTCGCGAAGTTCATCCAGGACCACTACGACTTCGATCCTTACTTCAAGAACCTCACGACCGAAGCGTTCAGGGATATGTTCCGCAATGTGGTGTCGCACTACCCCGACTATCAGAAGTACACCTTCAACGCAGTCGGCTCGGTGGCCTTCCACCACAAGCAGATTCTCGAGCCCGTCGTCGCCGAATTCGGAATGAAGATGGGAAAGATCCTGAAAGCCCCTATGGACGGACTCATCGAGTATCACCTCGAAGTCACGAAATAAGTTAACTCTAAACATAAGCGTGCATACCCTCGGCAAAAGAACCGAGGGTATGTGCGTTTTAGGGGGGGCTCCGATTGTGACAATTTGTCAGAAAAGAACGGGTGGCACGGGTTTCGATGTTTGAGTTGTGACCTTCGGAAAGAAGGTTAAGTGAGACAAATAGTTAAAAAACAGATATTATGGGAAAAATTATCGGTATCGACCTCGGAACAACCAATTCCTGCGTCGCAGTGATGGAAGGCAATCAGCCTACAGTCATCATCAACAATGAAGTTCGGTAGTCGCTTTCACAGACGGCGGCGAGCGCAAGGTGGGTGACACCGCAAAGCGTCAGGCTGTCACGAACCCCAAGAACACGATCTTCTCTATCAAGCGTTTCATGGGCGAGACCTACGATCAGGTGGGAAAGGAAATCGCCCGCGTGCCTTACACTGTCGCAAGGGGTGAGAACAACACTCCTCGTATCGACATCAGCGGCAAACTCTATTCTCCTCAGGAGATTTCGGCCATCATCCTTCAGAAGATGAAGAAGACCGCCGAGGACTATCTCCGTCAGGAGGTGACAGAGGCTGTCATCACCGTCCCTGCTTACTTCTCCGACTCTCAGCGTCAGGCGACCAAGGAAGCCGGCAAAATCGCAGGTCTCGATGTGAAGCGTATCATCAACGAGCCTACCGCAGCCGCTTTGGCATATGGCCTTGACAAGAAGAACAAGAATATGAAGGTCGCTGTGTACGATCTCGGCGGCGGCACCTTCGATATCAGTATCCTCGAACTTGGAGACGGCGTGTTCGAAGTCAAGTCCACCAACGGTGACACACACCTCGGAGGCGACGATTTCGACCAGGTCATCATCGACTGGCTCGCAAGCGAGTTCGCTGCTGAGAACGGCGGCATGGACCTCAAGAAAGATCCTATGGCCCTCCAGAGGCTCAAGGAAGCAGCCGAGAAAGCGAAGATCGAACTCTCTAACCAGACTTCCGCTGAAATCAACCTTCCTTATATCACCGCAGTGGACGGTATGCCCAAGCACCTCGTGAAGACCCTCACCCGCGCGAAGTTCGAAGCCCTTTGCGACGACCTCTTCCGCAGGACCGTGGAGCCTTGCCGCAAGGCACTCGAGGACGCGCACCTTACCGCATCCCAGATTGACGAGGTTATCCTCGTGGGCGGTTCGACCCGTATCCCGAAGGTCCAGGAGATCGTGAAGGACTTCTTCGGCAAGGAGCCCAACAAGAGCGTGAACCCGGACGAAGTTGTGGCAGTGGGCGCTGCAATCCAGGGCGGCGTGCTCGCAGGCGACGTGAAGGACGTTCTCCTTCTGGATGTCACTCCTCTGAGCCTCGGCATCGAGACCCTCGGCGGTGTGATGACCAAACTCATCGAATCCAACACCACCATCCCGGTGCATAAGGATCAGGTCTTCTCGACAGCGGCTGACAATCAGCCGTCAGTGGAAATCAGGGTTCTCCAGGGCGAACGCCCCATGGCAAAGGACAACAAGCAGATCGGAGTCTTCCATCTGGACGGCATCGCCCCGGCACCCCGCGGAATACCTCAGATCGAGGTTTCCTTCGATATCGACACCAACGGCATCCTCTCCGTCTCCGCAAAAGACAAGGCGACGGGCAAGGAGCAGCACATCCGAATCGAGGCTTCTTCCGGTCTGACGGACGCCGAGATCCAGAGAATGCGTGACGAGGCGAAGGCCAACGAAGAGGCGGACAAAGCCGAGCGCGAGCGCGTGGACAAGATCAACAACGCGGACGCCCTCTCCTTCCAGGTGGAGAAATTCCTCAAGGACAACGGCGACAAGATCCCTGCGGACAAGAAGTCGCAGATCGAGACTCCTCTTAACGCTCTCAAAGAGGCTGTAAAGAACCAGAATCTCGCAGATATCGACCGCTACACCGAGGAAATCAACAAGGTTATGAGCGAGATCTACTCCTCGATGTCCGGCCAGGCCGGTCCTAACCCTGGCGCGGGTCCTCAGCCCGGCGGCCCTCAGGCCGGTCAGCCTTCAGGCAACGACGCTCCGGATGAGCAGTAATTAACAGTTTGACAGTAAAAGGGCTCCATCGGGGAGCCCTTTTTCATTAATCATTTAATAATTGTGTTTGAAAAAAGAAGGAAAATCATTATCTTCGCAGCGATTAACGATTAGTTCGAGTAAAATATAAACACATTCATATTATGAAACTGTACAACATTATCAAAGTGGCAGCGCTTGCAGCGCTTGTAGTAGTGGGCGCAACATCCTGCCAGTCCAAGAAGAAGAAAGCAGCCGCCGAGGCAGCAGCAAAGGCCGCAGCCGAAGAGGCAGCACGCCAGAAAGCCGCTGAGGAAGAGGCCGCAAGGCTCGCAGCCCTCACCTTCGAAGTTACCGAAGATGTGGCTCTTGAAGCAAGCGAGACTGTAGCCGACGGAGCAGAGGCTTATGCTCAGGCTCTCGCAGAGGCGAAGAAGGCAACAGCTTACGGAGCCACCAGCTTCGCAGTCCCTACCGCCGGTCTTCTCTATGCAAACGAGCAGTGCTCACTCTCAGAGGACGCCAAGGCAACCCTCCAGGCTTTCCTCGATGTGTGGAACGCATCTGACAAGAAGTCCGTTATCCTTATCGAGGCTTACTCGAACGACGGAACCAAGGCCGCTCCGGAAGGATGCAGCAAGGCTGATTACAATGCCGCTATCGCAGTGGAGCGCGCAAACCTCGTGAAGGCTTGGCTCTTCGCAAAGCAGGTTCCCGCCAGGAACGTGAAGGTGGCTGAGAATCCCCGCAAGGCGGACGGCGACCAGAAGCGCGTGAACGTCAGCATCAAGTAATTGTGGCCCAATACCGCACACTTACAGACAATGAGATCCGGGACCTTGAGTCCCGGATTCTTTTTGAAGACAACCACCTGATAGTCGTCGACAAGAAAGTCGGGGAGATCGTCCAGGCAGACAAGACCGGGGACGAATGCCTCGCCGAAACGTTGAAGGCCTACATCGCGGGCCGCGACGCCAAACCGGGTCAGGTGTTCATGGGCGTGCCGCACAGGCTGGACCGCCCGGTGAGCGGAGTGTGCATTTTCGCCAAGACCTCCAAGGCGCTGAGCCGCCTGTGCGAGGCTTTCAGAGTAGGCGAAGCCCACAAAACATATTGGGCTCTCTGCTGCTCCAAACCCGAACCCGCCGAGGGTCACCTCGAGGACTGGCTTATCAGGAACGAAAAGCAGAACAAGTCCTATGTGGTCCGTGAAGGACACGGCGGCGCAAAACTGGCTAAACTCAACTATAAATATCTTCGCAGCACTGAGCGCTACCACCTCGTGGAGGTGGAATTGCTCACCGGCCGTCATCATCAGATACGCTGCCAGTTGAGCAATCTGGGCTGCCCCATCAAGGGCGACCTGAAGTACGGCGCTCCCCGCTCCAATCCGGACGGAGGCATTTGCCTGCACGCAAGGAGCATCAATTTCATCCATCCGGTGAGAAAGGAGCCCCTCACCATCACTGCAGAAGCGCCCTCCACCTGGAAGGGGGTCGCGGAGTAGATTCGCTTCTGACCCTGGCCTGGTACTCGCTGGGCCTTTCTTTCATCAGCAGTTTGAACGAATAATTGAAGGTGGGGAGAGTGTTGAATCCCGACATCTTCGCCACTTCCTCGACTTTCATATGCGGGTCTTTCTTCATAAGGTCCGAGGCGTACACTATCCGATAGTAGTTCACCAGCCAGCGGAAGTTGTGTCCGGAGCAGATATTGATGGCGCGCGAGAGGAAAGCCCTGTTGCAGAAAAGGCGCTTGGCGAGGTGTCCCACGCAGAAATTGCCGTCCAGCCACGGACGTTTCTCCTCCATCAGCGCCAACGCCCTTTCATAGAGTTTGGTCATAGCGGGAGCATGATCTTCCAAATAAGAGAGGTCGGGTGAAGCGGGACGGGGAGGGAGCGAGGGCTTGCGCCTTCTGAAAAACGCGAAAAGGTTCATAGTTTCAATCGTTGGTTCACGACAAATATATCAAAAAATCCCGCCACAGCACACTGCAGCGGGACTTAAATTAAATTTTGTGACGAAAAAAACTGAAAATTATTTCTTTCGTCCAACTTTGATTGACTCGAAGCCTTTGCCGTAGACACCCGTCACAGACGACACGGAAAGGAATGCGTTGGGGTCGATGTGCTTGATTTCCCTCAAAAGTACATTAAGGTCGTACTTTCTGGTGATAACCATCAGCACCTCGGTATTTTCCTTGGTGTACCAGCCTTTTCCGTCCAAAACGGTCACTCCGCGGTGCAAATTCTCAGTGATCATATCCGCGATCTCGCGGTAGCGCTTTGAAAGCACGAAGAGTTGCACGCTCTGGCGTGAACCCTGAATCGTGAGGTCCAGAACGGTGGAAACGAGGGTGATCAGCACGAAACCGTAGACCACCGTCGTGATCTTCTCCACCAGCGGCAGAGCATTGCCGTCTGCATCGTACGAAGGCACGAGAAGCGAAGACAGAATGATAACTGCATCCAGAATCAGAACCATACGGCCCGGAGAGACATTGCGGTACTTGTTCACCACTAGCGCGATGATATCCGTTCCGCCCGTACTGCCTCCCTGAGACATGGTCAGACCTATTCCGAATCCAACCAGGATGGCGCCCATAATAGTACTCATCAGTTTGCCGTTGTCCAGAGCTATCTGCTTTATAAACTCAAATGGAATGATATCCTGGAAGATGTTGAGTCCGACCGAAGCAATCACAATCGCATAGACCGTCTTCACTCCGAAATTGCGTCCCAAAGTCAGAAGCGCGATCACAAGGAGTATCACGTTCAATGCGAAGTAGGTGTAACCCATCTTGATAAAGCCGTGGGTCGCGTACTGGATGATGGACGCGATACCGGTGACTCCGCCGCCGACGAGGTGGTTGGGCACCAGGAAAATGCTCCACCCGAGGACATAGCAGAGAATACCGAAGGTGATGAGTCCGTATTCCTTGACTCCTACGAGTATTTTTTTAGTGTTCAGATTCATTCTTTTTGCCTTTATGTATGAGCGACTTCGCGTCGTTCACTCCGCCCTTGATTTCCTCGAATCCCTCGCCGTAGACGCTCTTGGTGGCGGAGACCGACATAAACGCGCGCGGATCGATGGTCTTGATTTCTTTCATAAGTGAAGAGAACTCGCCTCTGTTGATAAGGATCAGCAGCACGTTCTTCTCCTTTTTAGTGTACCAGCCCTGGGCCTTAAGCACCGTCACTCCCCTCTCCAGTTTGTTGATAATATGGTCTGCAATCTCCTTGTACTTCTCGGAGAACACCATCAACTGGAACGAGGTCTTGTGGCCGCCCACTATATCGTCGATAAGCAGGTTGAAGATAACGATTTCCACAACGCCGTAAGTGGCGTCAGTGAAGGTCTTATCTGGCAGGAAGAGCAGCAATGCCACGGTGATGAGATCCGTGATAAGGAACACCATGCTCAGTTGCACCGGGTAGTACTTGTTGATCATAATAGCCACGATGTCCGTTCCTCCCGTGCTTCCGCCGAAGCGTATCACGAGGCCCAGGCCCGTCGCCTCAAGAGTACCAGCGATAACCGGCACCATCAAAGTGTCCTTCACATAGAAGAAATGCCCAGGGAGGCACTGGAGCCCGGGAATACTGGCAATAATCTGCATGGCGACCGTGGACATCAGGATGGCATAGATGGTCTTGAAGCCGAATCCGATGCCCATCGCAAACACCGCGATGACGATGAGCAACACGTTGATTGCCATGTAGGTGTACTGCGCCGGAAGCAGACCTCCGGTGGCGTACTGGATGATGGTGGAAAGACCCATCATACCGCCGGCGGACATTCCGCAAGGGATCATAAAGCCTTCCCAGGCCCAGCCGAAAACAAAGCAGGCCAGGGTAATGACCAGATAATCCTGGATAAGCAAAGCAGCCTTCGAGGGTTTCATTACTTGACTACTATATTGATGATTCTTCCGGGGACCACTATCACCTTCACGATGGACTGGCCTTCCAGAACATATTTTCCTGTCTGCGGATGCTCGCGAACGGCGGCCTCGACTTCTGCCGGGGTCGCGCTCTTGGGCAGATCCACGGTGAAACGCATCTTGCCGTTGAACTGCACAGGATAGGTCACGCTGTCCTCGACCGTGTAGGCGGCGACATACTCCGGGAACGAAGCGTCGCACACGCTGGTCTGATGGCCGAGCGCCTCCCACAATTCTTCCGCCATATGCGGCGCGAAGGGCGAGAGAAGGACCACGAGCGGCTCGAGCACTTCGCGCTTGTGGCACTCGCCGAGTTCGGAGAGCGCGATCATAAACGCGCTTATGTTCGTGTTGTACGACATAGCCTCGATGTCTTCCTGCTCCTTGGCGATGAGTTTATGCAGCGCCTTCAGTTCGGCGGGGCTCGCCTTCTCGTCCGTGACGATGAACTGATCGCGGTCGTAGAACAGCCTCCAGAACTTCTTGAGGAAACGGTTCACGCCGTCGATGCCCTTGGTGTCCCAAGGCTTGCTCTGCTCGATGGGGCCGAGGAACATTTCGTAGAGACGGAGGGTGTCCGCTCCGTAGGTGTCGCAGATATCGTCCGGATTCACCACGTTGTACATGCTCTTGCTCATCTTCTCCACAGCCCAGCCGCAGATGTATTCGCCGTTCTCAAGCACAAACTCGGCGTCCGCGAATTCCGGCCTCCACGCCCTGAAGGCATCGAGATCCAATTTGTCGTTCCTGACGATATTGATATCCACGTGGATTTCGGTCGTCTCGTACTGATTCTTCAGACCAAGCGACACGAACTTGTTAGTGCCCACGATACGGTAGACAAAATTCGAACGGCCCTGGATCATACCCTGGTTCACAAGTTTTGCGAACGGTTCGTCGCAACAGACGTAACCCAGGTCGTAGAGGAACTTGTTCCAGAAGCGGGAATAGATGAGGTGGCCGGTGGCGTGCTCCGTGCCTCCCACATAGAGGTCCACGTTACGCCAGTATTCGTTTGCCTCGCGGCCCACCAGCGCTTCCCCGTTGTGCGGGTCCATATAGCGGAGGTAGTAGGCCGACGAACCGGCGAAGCCGGGCATGGTCGAAGTCTCGAGCGGCCAGCCTTTATAGGTCCAGTCCTTCGCGCGTGCGAGCGGCGGTTCACCGTTGCTCGACGGCTTGTATGAACTGATTTCGGGCAGCGTGAGCGGCAGATCCTTTTCGTCCACGGGGGTCGGGATGCCGTCTTTGTAGTAAATCGGGAACGGCTCACCCCAGTAGCGCTGACGGCTGAAGATAGCATCGCGCAGACGATAGTTGGTCTTGCGGCGTCCTAGCCCATGCTCTTCCGCATAGTCCTTCGCCGCTTCGATTGCCACTTTCACGTCCATGCCGTTCAGGAAACCGCTGTTGCACATCTTGCCTTCCTTCGCGTCGAACGACTGCTCGGACACGTCGCAGCCCTCGATGATGGGCACTATCGGCAGACCGAACTTCTTCGCGAAGGCATAGTCACGGCTGTCATGGGCCGGGACGGCCATAATCGCGCCGGTGCCATAGCCGGCGAGCACGTATTCGCTGATCCAGATGGGGACTTTCTCGCCCGTGAGAGGGTTGATGCCGTAGGAGCCGGCGAACACGCCCGTGACCGACTTGGTCTCGGCTATTCGCTCGCGCTCGGTCTTCTTGCGGACCTCTTTCACATAGGCGGCCACCGCTTCTCTCTGCGATTCGGAAGTCAACTGGTCCACGAGTTCGCTTTCGGGGGCGAGCACCATGAAGGTGACGCCGAAGATGGTGTCCACGCGGGTTGTGAAGATGGTGACCGGCAGTTCGCGGCTGTCGCAGACCGTGTTGAACACGACCTCTGTGCCTTCGGACTTGCCTATCCAGTTGCGCTGCATTTCCTTCAGGGAGTCTGTCCACGCAAGGGAGTCCAGGCTCTCGAGCAGACGGCCGGCATAGGCCGACACGCGGAGCTGCCACTGTTTCATCTTCTTCTGCTCCACCGGGAAACCGCCGCGAACGCTCAGGCCGTCCTTCACTTCGTCGTTGGCCAGGACCGTTCCCAGTCCTTCGCACCAGTTGACGGAAGTCTCGCCGAGATATGCTATGCGCCAGCGCATAAGAATGTCAGACTTCTCCTTTTCGGAAGCCGCAGCCCACATTTCAGGGGTGACATCTTCATAGCCGGTGGACTCGAGTTTCGCGATGAGTTCCTCGATCGGGCGGGCCTTGTTCTGAGCAGGGTCGAACCAGCTGCCGAACATCTTGAGGAAGGCCCACTGCGTCCATTTGTAATACTCCGGATCGCAGGTTTTCACTTCGCGCGACCAGTCGTAGCAGAAGCCTATGCGGTCCAACTGCTCGCGGTAACGCGCTATGTTTTTCATAGTGGTGACTTCCGGGTGCTGACCAGTCTGGATGGCATACTGCTCGGCAGGAAGGCCGAAGGCATCGTAGCCCATCGGATGCAACACGTTGAAGCCGCGAAGACGCTTGTAGCGGGAGAAAATGTCGCTGGCAATGTAGCCGAGCGGATGACCTACGTGAAGTCCCGCGCCCGAAGGGTACGGGAACATATCCAACACGTAAAACTTTGGCCGGGCGCTGTCCTCGGAGACCTTATACGTCCCCTCCGAGCGCCATTTCTCCTGCCATTTGCGCTCTATCTTCTTAAAATCGTAATCCATTACTACTAATTCACGACGAAAAATGCAAGGTGTTCCGCCTCGCTATGGTAAAACACCTTGCCGTTTCGAATATTATTTAACCACGAGGACGTAAGCGTCTGCAGGGCAGAACTTCTTCGCCTTCACGCCTTCGAGAGTCTTGAGAGCCTCTGCCTTGTCGTTTGTGGGCTCCACAGCGACTGCGGTGAGTTTGTTTGTGAACGGGATGGTCACCACATTGTAACCGGCGGTCTCAGCCCTCTTCACCTGAGCGGTGACATTCGATTCCTTCGCGAAAGCGCCGATCACCACATAGTACTTGTTCTCGAGTTCAGCCTTCTCGCAGACAGGGCCGGCGAAAATGCGTGCGGCCTTCGGCTTCGCCGCGGGGGCGGGCTTTGCAGCCGGAGCGGGTTTCTCCACGGGAACAGGCTCCACGACAGGCTCCACGACGGGCTCCTCAGCGGGCTCTTCGGCGCAAGTCTCAGTGCAGGACTCCGCCTTGCACTTCTTAGCGCAAGTTTCCTCGCAAGCCTCTTTGCAAGCTTCTTTGCAGACTTCGTCGCAGCAGACGGAATCTTTGCAACAGACAGTGTCGCAAGGGCAAGGGGCTTCGCAGCAACAGAGAGTGTCGCAGCAGCAAGCCGCTTCTTCGGCAGGCTCCTCGATGTCCTGAGCGGCCATCGCTTCGATCTGCGCGGAAGTCGGACGGCCAGCAATCTTACGGATGAAATCGCAGCCCGACACCATCAGCGCGAGGGCGGCGACAAGAGCGAGAGTAGTAATCTTTTTCATATGGTTAATTATTAAGATATTTCTACAACCCACAAATTTAACAAGTTTGCCGACAAAATAAAATACCTATATTTGTACTATGAAGAAAACGATCAAACTCGAAGGCGTCGATCCCGTCGGTCTCTACGGCGTCGGCAACAAAATCCTCGAAGAATTCTGCTCCTATTTTCCTTCTCTCAAGGTGGTCGCAAGAGGCGACGAACTCATTCTGGACGGTAAACCTGCGGACATAGAAGAGTTCAACCAGAAACTCGGAGCGCTGATCGAAAAACGCCATCACAAAATGAACCTCACGATCTACGACGTGGAGGATATCTTCGACGGCGAGTCTTCTCCTGAAAGTTTTAAACTCAGCGGCGAGGCCATCATCGTACATAACACGGAGGGCAAGCCCATTCGCGCCCGCAACGCACGCCAGCAGGAGTTGGTAAAAGCCTATTTCGACAACGACCTCATCTTCGCCCTCGGCCCGGCCGGCACGGGCAAGACTTACATAGCGATAGCCCTTGCCGTTCGCGCGCTCAAGAACCGCGAGATCAGACGCATTATCCTCACCCGCCCCGCCGTGGAGGCTGGCGAACGCCTCGGTTTCCTCCCCGGAGACCTCAAGGAAAAACTGGATCCGTATCTGCAGCCGCTCTACGATGCGCTCGGAGATATGATTCCTCCGAAAAAACTCCAGGAGTTCATGCAGGACGGCACGATCCAGATAGCGCCTCTGGCCTATATGCGCGGCCGCACCCTGGACCGCGCGTGCGTCATTCTGGACGAAGCGCAGAACACCAATATGGGCCAACTCAAGATGTTTCTCACCCGTATGGGCTGCGAGGCGAAGTTCATCGTCACCGGCGACACATCGCAAATCGACCTCCCCAACCGCGAAGACAGCGGACTTGAGAAGGCCGTGGAGAAATTGTCAAAAATAAAAGGTGTCGCAACCATCACCTTCGGAAACGAAGATATAGTGCGACACCCTTTGGTCGGAAAGATCGTTACTGCCTTGCAGCCTTAACGATTGCGTCGTATTTGTCGTACTTCTCTTTGTAGACAGGATCATCGTAGGAGAAGCGGTAGCAGGCGTTCTTAAGATATTCGCTCACCGCGACTTTGATGTTGTCTTCCTTGGTGATCTCGAATGCCTTCTCGAACGGCTCCACGCTGTTCTTCAGAGCCTGCTCGAACTCAGCCATGATCTTGTCGTACTTCTTATAATCCATCTCGGCCGCGGCCGCATCCTGCAGATCGACGGCTTTGTTGTACCAGTACTGGCCTTCGCCGATGTAACCGAACTCATACTCAGGATTGATCTCAGCGCACTGCCTGTAGCACTTGAGCGCGTTCTCAGCATCCTCGAGCTGGAGGTAGATGTTACCCTCAACATAGTAGAGAGATGCATTCTCAGGCTCGTTGGCCTTAGCCGCTCCGATAAGTTCGAACAGACGGTCTGTGTTACCGCCGGATGAGAGGTAGAAGTTGATGAGACCCACGAGAACGCTCTGGCTCTGAGGGAACTTCATGAACGCTTCCTCGAGATAGGCCTGGCGGGCTTCCTGGTTGCCCTCCTTGTCCGCTATGTCGGCAAGTTTGGCATAGGCGTCACCCTCTTCACCGTAGTAACCGATCTCGACGCTCTGAGCGAGGTATTTCTTCGCTTTTTCGTTGTTGCCGAGCATCCAGGCGGTAAGGCCGGTGTTGTAAATGGCGCTGGTGTCCAGTTTCGCATAAGGCTCCTGCATGGAGACCTCTGCGGCCTTCTCGAAATAATAGGAGGCTTTCTCCAGGTTTCCGAAGGTGTAGGCGTTATAAGCCTCATCCACGAGTTTGCCCTCGATCAGAGCGAGGCCCTCGGTTATCTCCTTCTTCTTGCTGCCCTTGACATCCAGTTCGTATGCCTTGCCATAAGCCTCGGCGCCTTTCTCGAGAGCGTCGGGGAAAATCGGCTGAGTGACGACGATGTACTGGAGGATTTCGCCTGAGTTGTAATAGTAATCACGGGTGGCGTACACCTCTTTGAGCATCTGCTGGCCGCCGACCTCCACATACTCTAAAGAGACGGGTTTGTCGTCTGCGAGGATGAGAGCGAGATCTGCCTTCGAAGCGCCGATCCAACCGTTTCCGCCGGGGGCGTTGTAGGCGTCGATATAAGCCTTGCCAAGTTTGGTCCAAGTGGCTAGTTTCGTGCTCTTCTTCGCATCCTGAGATGCGGCGATAGCCTTCTCAGCCGCCTTTGTGGCCGCTGCGACAGACTTGTTCTGCTGCTGGGCATAACCCATCTGCAGCGAAGCCAGGAGCGCGAGCGCTAAAAAGATCTTTTTCATATTCTTTGTTTTTAGTGTTGATTATTCTTCAACCGGTTGTACTTCTTCCTCTTCTTCTTCGTGGGCCACCACAGACACTGCTGCGATGCTGTCTCCCTCGCGGATGTTGATCAGTTTGACGCCTTGGGTCGCACGGCCGCAAAGCCTGATGTCTGTGACCGCCATCCTGATGGTGAGGCCCGACTTGGTGATGATCATCAGATCGTTCTCTTCGGTGACGTTCTTGATGGCGACCAGGGCTCCCGTCTTCTCCGTGATATTGAGAGTGCGGACACCCTTCGCGCCTCTGTTAGTATGACGATAATCGTCTCCATAAGAACGTTTTCCATAACCGTTTTCACTGACCACCAGCACGGTGTGATTCTGAGCGTCTTCAGCCGAAGGGTTGCGGCTGATTGCGCCGATCACCACATCGTCTTCCGCAAGATTGATGCCACGTACGCCCATACTGGCCCTTCCGAGGGTCCTGGCGTCGTCTTCATCGAAGCGGACGCAATAGCCTGCGCGACCGGCGATCATGATCTCTTCCGAGCCATTGGTGAGCAATGCATCCAGCAGGCCGTCGCCCTCCTTGAAGTTGATGGCGATGAGGCCTTTGTTGCGGCTGCGGGCGTTCGCATACTCGGTCAGGCAGGTTCTCTTGATGATACCGCTGCGGGTGATGAGCACCACGAAATGAGCGTCTGTGTACTCCCTGCTCTCGATCTTGGCGGCATTGAGATAAGTCTTGATCTTGTCGTCCTGGTCGATGGCGAGCAGGTTCTGCACTGCGCGGCCCTTGGAGGTTCTTGTTCCTTCCGGAATTTCGTAGACCTTGAGCCTGTAGCAAATACCCTTCTCCGTGAAGAAGAGCATGGTGCTGTGCATATTGGCCACATATATGTGCTCGATGAAATCTTCGTCGCGGGTGGCGCTGGCTTTCTTGCCCACTCCGCCGCGGGACTGGACGTGAAATTCGGTGAGGGAAGTCCTCTTGATGTAACCGAAGTGCGAGATAGTGATGACCACATCTTCGTCTGCATAGAAGTCCTCCGGATTGAATTCCTCGGCGCTGAAGGTGATTTCCGTGCGGCGCGGATCGCCGTACTTCTCCTTGAGGGCGATGCTCTCCGCCTTGACGATGGCGAGTTGCTTCTCCTCGCTGCCCAGAATCTCCTCGCACTCGGCGATGAAGGCCTGCAGTTTGTCGAATTCGTCCTGGAGTTTTTCCTTCTCGAGGCCGGTGAGCTGACGCAGACGCATATCCACGATGGCGCTCGCCTGCTCCTCGGAGAAGCCGAAGCGCGCGATGAGTTCCGCTTTTGCATCGTCCACGCTCTTCGAGTGCTTGATAATCTGCACTATGTCGTCGATTACGTCGATCGCCTTGAGCAGACCTTCCACGATGTGCGCTCTCTTCTTCGCCTTGTCCAGTTCGAAGCGGGTGCGGCGCACCACCACTTCGTGGCGGAAGTCCACGAACACTTTCAGCATATCCTTGAGAGAGAGCGTCCTCGGACGGCCGCCCACAAGGGCTACGTTATTGAATGCGAAACTGGACTGAAGGGCTGTGTACTTGTACAGAGTGTTCAGCACCACGTTCGCATTGGCGTCTTTCTTGACGATGAACTCGATCCTGATGCCTTCCCTGTTCGAGAGTTCCTTAATGTCGGAAATGCCTTCGATCTTCTTGTCGCGGATCATCTCGCCGATGCGGGCGATCATCTCCGCCTTGTTCACCATATAAGGGATTTCAGTGACGACGATGACCTGATGTCCACGCTCGTCTTCCTCAATCTCCGCCTTTGCGCGGAGCACCACCCTGCCACGGCCGGTGGTGTACGCGTCCACAATGCCCTGACGGCCCATGACGATGCCTCCGGTCGGGAAATCGGGACCCTTGATGTGCTCCATCAGGCCTTCCACGTCGATATCCGGGTTGTCGATATACGCGCAGATGGCGTCGCAGCACTCGGCGAGGTTATGCGGGGCCATGTTTGTGGCCATACCCACCGCGATGCCGGCGGAACCATTCAGCAGGAGCAGCGGCGCCTTCGTGGGAAGGACCGTCGGCTCCATGATAGTGTCGTCGAAATTGAGGGTGAAATCTACCGTGTCTTTATCCAGATCGCCGAGGACGTCGTCTGCCATCTTGTCCAGTTTGGCTTCGGTGTACCTCATTGCAGCCACGGGGTCGCCGTCCATACTACCGAAGTTTCCCTGGCCCCACACCAGCGGATAGCGCTGGTTCCAAGGCTGGGCGAGACGCGCCATGGCGTCGTACACACTGCTGTCTCCGTGCGGGTGGAACTTACCGAGGACCTCACCGACGATACGGGCGGACTTTTTCGTCTGACCGCTATACGACAGGCCGAGGCCGTCCATTCCGAAAAGGACGCGGCGCTGGACCGGCTTGAGGCCGTCGCGCGCATCCGGGAGGGCGCGGGAGACGATGACCGACATCGAGTAATCGATATAGGCCGTCCGCATTTCGTGGTCAATCTCCACCGGCTCGATAATTCCGTGCACTTTTTCTACTTCTTCGTTCTCCATATTTTCTTCTAAAAAAACTTCAAAAATCGAGGTTTTGTATAAACATACAAATTTAGCAAAAAATCTTGGGTAAAACAACCTAATTTTAGTATTTTTGTTACGTATGCAAACCCAGGTTTCGCAAGAACTTTTGAAGATTATTTCCTACGCCAGAGACGAGGCGATGAGGACGGGTGATTATGCCATCAGCACTGACCATCTGCTGCTCGGAATCCTCCGCCACGCAGACAACGACGCGTGCGCTTCCCTGAAGGCTCTGGGAGTGGATCTGGCGGAACTTAAGACCACGGTGGAGGGCAGTCTCTTCCGCCCGTCCGGCATCGCGTATTCGGAGGCGGACAAACTCAGTTTCTCCCGCAGCGCGCAGAACACCTTGAACCTCTGCATTATCGAAGCTACCATGTCCGGAGCGGACAAGATCTTCTCCACTCATCTTATGCTCGCGATTGCCGGCTCCTCCGGCAGCGTCGGGCTCGGATATCTAAAGTCTATGGGAATAGACCACTCATCGCTGTCGGCCTACATGAAGCAGAACGGCCTGCTGGCCGCGAAGAGCGTGGACGCGCAGGAAAGCGCGGCCGCGACTCAGCCGATGAGCATCCTGCGCATCATCTCCTCGCCGGACAAAATAGTAAGTTAGCCCGTTTTTTGCTATCTTTGCCTTGATATGGCCGCAAGCGACAGAATACCCGATTATCTGGTAGGAAGCCACCAGCTCACCAGCACAGTAGTTTTCACTGCGCTGTTTTCGCTTGTGTTCATCATTCTGATTTCGCCGTATCTGCGCTTCGTCTGGTTCTCGATCAGCCTTGCTTCCTCGCGCGGACTTCTGACGCTCGTGTTCATGAGCCTGTCCATAGTCATCCTCGCCTTTTCGAAGATGATAATGTATGCGTTCGCCCGGAAGCACACCATGATCTTTTTCGATTATGTGGTGTGGTGCCTGGGCGAAGCCGCGCTGATCTCGTTGGCCTACGCCGCGTTCTCCCTCAACGGAATCGCCGCCGGCGTCATCCCCCACTCAGAGATCACCTTCCTGAAACTTTTCCTCTCCGCGATGGGCTTCTGCATCATAAGCCTGGGCGTGCCTTATCTACTTTCGGCCTTTTTCTTTGCCATCGAAGACAAGAACAACACTATCAGACTGATGAGTTTCGGTTCCATCACCACGGACGAGGCCCCCTCGCTGACAAGGGACGAAAAGATCACCCTTTACGACAATTCCGGTTCGCTCAAGCTGGTCGTCAGCCTGTCCAACCTTTATTATATCGAATCGGACGACAATTACATTAAAGTCTGGTACCAGGATTCCGAAGGAACCCTCAAACAGTATATGCTCCGCTGCCGCCTCAAGACGGTGGAGGAGAGTTTCACGGGCAGCGACCTCGTGCGCTGCCACCGCAAGTACATCGTGAACTTCGACAAGGTGGAGACCATCACCCGCACGAAAGACGGTTTCGCGATTGACCTTGGACTCGGCGGCACTGACCCGATTCCGGTGTCCAAGACCTATGAGGAAAACGTCCTGGCCAGGTTCAATTCAAGAGGATAAGGATTATGTGGCAAAGAGTTCAAACGCTTTATTTCGCGATAGCCGCCGGCCTGACCGCCGCGCTGTTCTTCTGTGATTTCGCCCGTGTGCCGGGCGCCGAAGACGCGATGAGATACACCGAATATCTGCCGTACGCCGTGCTGGCCGGGCTCGCCTTCGCCTGCACGCTCGTGGCGCTGTTCGCCTGGGTCCGCCGCAGCCTTCAGATCCGCCTCGGCGGCGCCGCGGCCGTGATCCTGCTCGCGCTGCAGATCTGGCTCGCCGTGGGCTATTTCAAACTCCCGCAGGAGTACGTAGTCCGCTGGACCGCCGTGTTCCCGCTGATAGCGCTCATATTCGACATCATGGCGCTAAGGGGCGTCTATGCCGACGAACTGCTCGTCCGCAGTTCTTCCCGACTGCGTTCCGCAAAGAGAAAACAAAACAAATAACGATATGAAAATTCCCGAATCAGAACTCATCATCAACGGCGACGGATCTGCGTTCCACATCCACATCCGCCCCGACCAGCTGGCCGACCGCGTCATCCTCGTGGGTGATCCCGGACGAGTCGCAATGTTCAAGCCCATACTCGACGAAATAGAGTATGAAGGCCAGTCGCGCGAGTTCGCGTGGGTTACGGGCCTCAAGAAGGGCGTCAGGCTGACTGTCCTTTCACACGGAATCGGCCCGGACAATATCGATATCGTGATGACCGAACTGGACGCTCTGGCGAACATAGATTTCAAGACCCGCGAGGTGAAGCCCGAACACAGGACGCTTCACATCGTGCGTCTCGGCACCTGCGGCGCGATCCAGCCCGAGATTCCGCTCGGTTCGTTCATTCTTTCGCACTATTCAGTGGGCTTCGACGGCCTGATGAACTGGTATGCGCACCGCGAGAGAATCACCAACGAAGAGATGGAGCAGTCGTTCATGAAGCATGTCGGCTGGGCCTATGGTCTGCCGGTCCCCTACTTCGTGCACGCTTCCCAGAAGATGATAGACCACTTCGCGGACAGCACCGTTCGCGGCATGACCATCGCCGCCCCGGGATTCTACGGCCCGCAGGGACGAGTGGTCCGCCAGCAACTCGCCATGCCGAATATGCTCGAGGACATCGAGTCGTGGAGGTTCGGCGACTGGAAGATCACCAACTTCGAGATGGAAGGCTCGGCCCTCGCCGGAATGGCAGCGCAACTCGGCCACGAAGCCGTTACCGTCTGCTGCGCCATCGCGCACCGCTACCTCAAGGACGCCAACACGGATTACAAGCCGCGCGTCGCGCAGCTCGTAAATCTTGTTGTGGATAAGATGGTTTCCCTCGAGATTTAATCTCCCGCTTCCTTTAGGCGCTCCGCATTCTCGGCAATCTGGAGTTGATCTATGCACTCCTTGATGTCTCCGTCCATGAAGGCGGGGAGGTTATACATACTCCAATTGATGCGGTGGTCCGTAACACGGCCCTGCGGATAGTTGTAGGTGCGAATCTTGGCGCTGCGGTCACCCGTGCTGACCATAGTCTTGCGCTTGCTGGCGATTTCGTCCAGATACTTCTGATGCTCGAGGTTGTAAAGACGAGAGCGGAGTTCTTCGAACGCGCGCTCCTTGTTCTTGATCTGCGAGCGCTCTTCCTGGCACTGGACCACGAGGCCTGAAGGGATATGCGTAAGGCGCACTGCCGAGTAGGTGGTGTTCACACCCTGGCCGCCGGGGCCGGAGGCGCAGAAGAGGTCGAGGCGGATATCCTCCCATTTGAGGTCCACGTCGAACTCGCCCGCTTCGGGGAACACGGCCACGGAGGCCGCCGAAGTCTGGATACGGCCCTGGGTCTCGGTCTGGGGAACGCGCTGCACACGGTGAACTCCCGACTCGTATTTCATCACGCCGTAAACACCCTCTGAATTCGAACTGAGTTTGAAAACTATCTGCTTGTAGCCTCCTGAAGTTCCGGGCGTCTGGTCGGTAATTTCCAGTTTCCAGCCGCGGCTCTCGGCGAAGTGCTGATACATCCTGAAAAGGTCTCCCGCGAAGATGGCGGCTTCGTCGCCGCCTGCGCCGCCGCGGATTTCCACGATGGCGTTCTTGCCGTCGTCCGGATCCGCAGGAATGAGGAGAAGTTTGATGTTCGCCTCCATGTCCGGGATCTTCGGCTCGAGTTCCGCGATTTCCTCGCGGGCCATCTCGCGCAGGTCCTCATCCTTCTCATTGAGGAGGATGTCCTTGGCCGAAGCGAGGTTGTCCAGAGTCTTCTTGTACTCGAGACCGGCCTTGATGATAGGCTCAAGCTCTTTGTAGTCCTTGTTCAGCTGGACGAACTTTTTCATATCCGCCATAGCCTCAGGACTTGAAAGCTGTTCCTGGAGGGACGCGAACTTCTCCTGGAGGGAGAGTACCTTTTCGAGTAGTGTATTTTGTGCCATTTTTGTAAATTTGCGCTGCAAAGATAACAATTATTCCAATGCATACAAAAGAGGAGAAAATCGCCGCCTTCGGCGAGTTGCTGGACATAATGGACAGGCTCAGGGAGGATTGTCCCTGGAACGCAGCCCAGACTATGGAATCCATACGCCCGATGACCGAGGAGGAAGTCTACGAACTCAGCGACGCGATCTTGAAGGGCGACCGCGACTCCACCGCGAAGGAGATAGGCGATCTTCTCTACCATATGGTCTTCTATGCCAGGATAGCCGAAGAATCAGGCGATTTCGACATAGCCGACTGTCTGCGCAAGATCTGCGACAAGATGATCTTCCGCCATCCCCATGTCTTCGGCGACAAAGCCGGCCAGCCCACCTCGGCGAAGGAAATCGCGGACACCTGGGAACTGGTGAAGGCTAAAGAGAAAGGCGGGAACAAGACCGTCCTCGGAGGCATACCGGACTCTATGCCGGCCATCCTGAAAGCGCTGTCCATGCAGGAGAAAGCCCGCGGATGCGGCTTCGACTGGGAGGAGCCCGCGCAGGTGCTGGATAAGGTGCGCGAGGAGATGCGCGAGGTCGAAGACGCCGTTGCGGGCGCCGGGCGCAACCATATGGAGGAAGAGTTCGGAGATCTGCTCTTCGCCGTCATCAATGCTGCCAGGCTGCACGGCATCGACCCGGAAGCAGCCCTCAACCTTGCCTGCAGCAAGTTCCGCCGCCGTTTCAATTACCTCGAATCCAAGACCCTCAAGGCGGGCCGCAAACTCACGGATATGACTCTCGCCGAAATGGACGAGATCTGGGACGAGGCCAAGGCGCAGGGCCTCTAGGAATCCTATTTGAAGAAAGTGAAGTGAACCCTTCCGTACTCGCGTTCCTTGAAGAAACGCGGGTGTTCCTTGAAGTTGTGTTCCCCGCCGTGCTCCAGAACGAAATAGCAGTCCGGGTGAAGGATATCGCGCTCAAAGACCTTGTCCGGAATCGTCTCCAGCCCCTCCAGCGCGTAGGGCGGATCCGCGAAGATTATATCGAACTTTTCGTGGCAGACGTTCAGGAAATCGAAGACATTGTCGCGCACCATAGTGACATTGTACAGCCCCAGCCTCTGGGCTTCGCGCTTGATGAAAGAAGCGTTCTCACGGGCCATCTCCACGCACCATACCCTGCCGACTCCGCGTGAGCCGAATTCGAAACTCACGGCGCCTGTGCCGCCGAAGAGATCGAGGACCTTCAGGTCTTCGAATTCGTATTCGTTGTCCAGGATATTGAAGAGGGCTTCGCGGGCGAAATCGGTAGTGGGCCTTGCTTTGTAGCCGGCCGGTGGAAGGATGAACTTGCCCTTGAGTCTTCCGCCTATTATTCTCATAGGATCTCGACCGCCTTGAAGTAACGGTAGAGCGACATTTCGTCTTCAGCGCTGACGGGCGAGCGCAGGCAGATGGTGCTGATTTCCGGATTCAACTGCAGGGAACGCATCGCTAGGAAAATCCAGTACTCGGCAGTGGTGAAATCCTTCGCCTGATAGGTGTTCGCCAGAAGAAGCGACTTGCCCTGGGCTATCGCCAGACTCAGTTCCTTACCGTCCCACGAGCAGAGGATTTTGTTGTAGTCCGGACATTTCCTGAGATTCTGGAGTATGCCCAGCATCTCGGGTTTCTCATCCTCCGGAGCGGTGGTGGACCAGACCAGATACGCATTGTAATCCGGCAGGAACGACGAGCAGACCTGCTCGCCCGCTGCCGTATCAACAACCTGTGCGAGATATTCTCCCGCACAGTTTTCATCAAAAAAGTTAGAAGGTACGAGAGTACACTTCATTACTCCCAGTTTCCTGCGTTGTTATTAGGAGCCGAGATGCTGCCCACCTGGAGACCTTCGTACTTGTTACCGTTCCTGCGGTCTGCATCCAGGTTAATGCGCAACTGGTTATCCATTCCGTAAAGGAGTTTCTTGTACGGCATACGGGCCTCGAACAGAGGGACGTTCACGCCGGAAACTTTCTTCACGATACTCTCCATCTCCACTTTCTGGCCGCCCGAGAACGGGATGGTCTTCAGAGAGTCGATCTCGAAGCCCACGCGGTTGTGGAAGAGAGTGTCCTTGACGGGAATCTTATTGTCGATGGAGAACACGAGGTTCTTGTCACCGTCCTGATACAACTGATAGAGATAGCGGTTCAGATTTGCTCCGCGGAGCCAATAGCGAGCCTGCTTGATGGCTTTAGTGTGCGCCATCGCGAGGGAGTCGTCCTTACTACCAATCTGCATACGCACGACGATGTCTCCGTTCTTATAAAAGTCCACCAATGAATCAATGTCCGAGACATACTTTCCGTTCACGCTCTTATACGCATCCTGGAGCACGCGGATATCCTGCAGACGCTCGATTCCGACCAGTTCGCGGGCTTCCTTTTCTTTGTTGAAACGGACGGGCTGAAGGACGCTGTCCACCAGCAGGTAACCGATTACGAGAATGCAGATAGGAAGGAATGCGTACACCACGATGGTGTTGACGACTTTGTTTTCCGTGAACTTGAGCAAGTCAAATTTTGCCATTGTTATATCTTTTAATTTTTATATTCGCTATCGGACAAAGTTAGAAAAATCATTTATTAAATGCAATAATCTTATTAAATTTGCCCCGATGGAAACGGCGGAGAAAATCACCATTTTAAGCAGTCTGATCGACTCTTCGGAGAGGATCGCGGTCTGCACGCACACGCACCCGGACGGCGACGCCCTGGGCAGCAGCGGCGCCGTTTTCCATTACCTGTGCGAGGTCCGCGGCAAGGCCTGCGTGTCGATGGTCCGCGAGGAAGCGCCCGCGACGATAGCCTTCATCAGCGAAGGCATCCCCGTACTCGGGCCGGGGGCTATCGCGGCAGCGGACCTGATCATATGCACGGACTTCAACGGCATGTCCCGCGCCGGCGGCGAGATTGAACAGGCACTCCGCGCCAGCGCTGCGAAAAAGGTGCTCATAGACCATCACCTCAACCCGCAGGAGGCCGAATTCGACCTCGTTTTCAGCCGCGCTGAAGTCTCTTCGGCCTGCGAAATGGTCTATGAAATCCTCCGTCAGATGCCCGGCATAGACGGTCAGACCGCGCGACTGCCGCTGTCTGTGCTGAACTGCCTCATGGCCGGAATGACCACTGACACGAACAACTTCGCGAACTCCGTCTTCCCCTCCACTCTCGCTATGGCGGCGGACCTGATAGCCTCCGGCGTGGACCGCGACGCGATAGTGGCCGAACTGTACAACCGCTACCGCCCGAACCGTGTGCGCGCAATCGCCCATATCCTCAGCGAGGAGATGGTGATCCGCCCGGACGGTCTGGCCGTGATAATAGTCAGCAAGGAACTGTGGCACAGATTTGGCTTGGAGGAGGGCGAACTCGAAGGAATGGTGAACATCCCGCTGACGATAGACGAAGTGAAGGTCTGCCTCTACCTTAGGGAGAGCGTGGACGCGCCCGAAATGCGGGTCAGCATACGCTCGAAGAGAGGTTGGTCCGCGAACGCGATGGCCGTGAAGTACTTCCACGGCGGAGGCCACGAGCAGGCGGCGGGCGGCAAGCTCCGCATTCCGTACGACATCCCGAACGCAGCCGCGGCTGCCGCCTTCGTAGAAAAAGTAGAAATATGAAAAGTATCAAGATATTACCGCTGATCGCGGCCGTCCTCATCTCTGGATGCGCGAAAAGCCCTTCCACCAATTACGGCAAACTCGCTCAAATGGAGTTCGACGCGTGGGTGAGCGTGCACAGGCAGGCCGGCTGGGAGGAGACTCCCCTCGGCGCATGGATAGTCGAAAAGACCGACAACCCTGCCGGTGAGGCTCTCGGCACCGTGGACGATTACCCTTATATGCGTCTTTCGTACACGGTCACTGACCTGGATGGCACGGTGAACACCACCACAGAAAAAGCGGTGGCCCAGAGAATCGGCACCTACAACCAGAGTTATTACTATGGTCCGCAGATGACTTACCGCGGAAGCAACGGCATCTACGCCGGAGTGGAAGAAGCCCTCGATGGTATGCACGTCGGCGGTTCATGCAAGGTGATTGTTCCCGGGTGGCTGCTCACTCACGACAGATACTCTAGCAAACAGAAGTATCTGGACAGCATGACCCAGTCCGCGAAGGCGCTCATCTACGAATTCACCGTCACGGATGTCGTGAAAGATGTGAACGAATGGGAGATGGGTATCCTCAAGGCCACGCTCGGCGACGAGTTCGCAAAAGCGGACTCTCTAGCCGAGGGCGTGTACTATGTCTGCGACCGCGAACCGGACGATGAAACAGATTACGAAGCCGGCAACAGCGTCTACATCAACTACATCTGCCGCAGGATGCTGGACGGACAGGGAGTAGACACAAACCTGGCCGACTCCGCGAAGGTGTTCGGCATCTACAGCGCTTCGAAGACCTACACTTCCACCCTTATCAACTGGGCCTCGGCCGCCAAGGACATCACGATGACCAGCAGCAATTCTTCGGTTGTGAATGGTTTCGGCACTGCCCTTTTCAATATGCACTCGCACGAAAAGGGCCGCGCATATATGATTTCTGCCCAGGCGTATTCATCTTCCGGTTCCGGCAGCGCCATCCCGGCGTACTGCCCGCTTATCTTCGAAATAGAATTCACTAAATAGCCGATGGCAGTCCAAGGCGCAGCCCCCACCGAATTAGGCACTGAACGGATAGGCACCCTGCTTAGAAAGTACGCGGTGCCTGGCATCATCGCGATGATAGCCAGTTCACTGTACAATATGGTGGACAGCATCTTCATCGGCCATATCCCCAACGTAGGTGCCTACGCCATCTCCGGCCTTGCAGTTACCTTCCCGCTGATGAACCTCAGCACCGCCCTCGGAACGCTGGTGGGAGTCGGAGGACAAACTATGGTCTCGGTCCTGCTGGGTCAGAAAAACTACGAAGGCGCTCAGAAAGTGCTCTCGAACGTGATGAGCCTCAACACCATCATCGGTGTTGTCTTCACGACCCTCTGCCTGATCTTCCTCGACCCGATCCTGTACTTCTTCGGCGCTTCGGAGAATACCCTCCCCTTCGCCCGCGAGTATATGGTCATCATCCTGCTGGGCAACATCATTACACACCTATACTTCGGGCTCAACGGCGTTATCCGCGCCTCCGGCAACCCGAAGACCGCGATGGGTCTAACGATCTTTACGGTCACGGCCAACGCCATCCTCGACCCGGTCTTCATCTACGTGCTCGACCTCGGAGTCAAGGGTGCCGCTATCGCAACCGTCCTCTGCCAGACCCTCGCTCTCGCCTACACTCTCATCTTCTTCCTCAACAAGAAGAACTTCCTGCATTTCGGAAAGCACATCTTCCAGCTGGACCGCCACATCGCGAAGGCCTCGCTATCGATCGGCCTCGGTCCCTTCCTGATGCACTTCGCCTCCTGCTTCGTTTCGATCTTCATCAACCAGCAGCTTCGCAAGTACGGCGGCGACCTCTCGATCGGAGCCTACGGAATCTCGAACCGCATCACCTTTATGTTCCTGATGATCAATCTCGGGTTCAACCAGGGTATGCAGCCTATCGCGAGTTTCAACTACGGTGCCCGTCAGTATAAGCGCGTCAAGGAAGTATTCTGGCTCACTACGAAATGGATGTGTCTTATGAGCGTCATCTGTTTCCTCGTCTCCGAATTCCTTACTACTCCGGCGGTCAGGCTCTTCACCGAAGATGCAGTTATGATAGAAAAGGCAGACAATGCCCTCCGGCTGATGAACCTGATGGTCTGGTGTGTGGGATTCGGAATGGTCTCCGGAAACTTCTTCCAGAGCCTCGGTATGGTAAAGAAGAGCATCTTCCTGTCGCTGACAAGGCAACTCCTGTTCCTCGTGCCGCTGGTCTTCCTCCTGCCTCTGTGGCTAGGAGAAAACGGAGTCTGGCTGGCCTTCCCCGTTTCGGATTTACTGTCCGTAGTATGTGCGGCATTCCTGATAATCAATATCCTGCGCAAGTTCGACAAACTGAACGACGGCGATGATCCGTCCGTTCTCGGCGGCGCGGTTTAACCTTTGGCCTATGGAGAAGAAACTCATAATCACTATCGGACGCCAGTTCGGCAGCGGCGGAAAGGCCGTCGCAGACGAGCTTGGACGCCGGCTGGGTATTCCTGTCTACGACAGCGAGCTGATCACCGAAGCCGCCAGAAAAAGCGGCATCGCCGAAGAGTTCTTCAAACAAAGGGATGAGAAACGCCGCTCTCTCTTTATCGGTCTGAAGTCCGGAATGGACGACGAAATCCTTTTCGGAATTCAGAGCGAAGCTATCCGCGATCTTGCAGACAAGGGTTCTGCAATCTTCGTAGGACGCGCTTCAGACTATGTCCTGCGCGACCGTGACTGTGTAGATGTCTTTATCAGCGCTCCTCTGAAAGCCCGTGTTGGGCGTATCATGGAACGCCAGGGTATATCTGAATCTGAAGCCGAAAGCCTTATCGAGCGTAAGGATCGAGGCCGCGCCGAATACTACGACTTCTTTACCTTCTCCAAATGGGGCTCCGCCTCCAATTACGACTTGTGCCTCGACTCCTCTATACTCGGAATCGAAGGCACAGCCGAAATGATTATCGATTTCGCTAAAAAACGCAACCTACTCTAGGGGAGTGGCCATTGGGGCGTGTTTCGCAATTGCCTGATCCACAAAGCCTTATCAAAAACGATGTACCCTGAAACGGATACATCGTTTTTGATAATTGTCTGATTATCAACGGGATGCGAAACACGCACTCCTATAGATGATTGACGATATTCATCGTGTCGATCGCGATCATGAGCTCCTCGTTGGTGGGGATCATCGCGACCTTGACGGTAGAATCTGCTGCTGAGATAATGGATTCGTCGCGGGCGGCATTGGTCGCATCAACATCCATCTTCAGGCCCATGTACTCGAAGTGTTTGCAGACTGCGAGCGGGAGCCAGGGGTTGTTCTCCGCGATGCCGGCTGTGAAGATGATCAGATCCACTCCGTTCATCTCGGCTATGTAACCGCCGACGAGTTTCGTGATATGATGCACGACCATATCGCGAACGAGTTGTGCGCGCTGGTCGCCCTGCTCCGAGAAGCAGACCATATCGCGCATATCCGAACTCTTCTTCTGGAGTCCGATGAAGCCCGACTTCTTGTTCATGATGTCCGTCATCTCATCCGGAGTGAGGTTCTCCTTCTTCATGATGTACGGAACTATGTTCGCGTCGATGGAGCCGCAGCGGGTTCCCATAATCATACCCTCGAGCGGGGTGAAGCCCATCGAGGTGTCTATGCTCTTGCCGTTGAGGATGGCGGTCACCGAACTGCCGTTTCCGATGTGGCAGGTGATGATCTTGCTGTTGTTTATGTCCAGGCCCGCCTTCTTGGCGCCACGGCGGCTGACGTAGTAATGCGAAGTGCCGTGCGCGCCGTAACGGCGGACGCGATACTTCTCATAGTATTCGTAAGGCAGCGCGTACATAAAGGCCTTCGGCTCCATGGTCTGGTGGAAGGCGGTGTCGAACACGACCACCTGAGGAACCTTGGGAAGGACCTTCTGCATGGCGCGTATACCAAGAATATGAGCGGGGTTGTGAAGCGGAGCGAAGTCGCAGCAGATCTGAATCTTCTCCATCACGTCTTCGTCGATCAGACAAGATCCATCGAAGAAATCCGCGCCCTGAACGATTCTGTGGCCCACCGCGTCGATCTCGTCGAAACTGCCGATAACTCCCGTCTCCGGGTTGGTGAGGGCGTCCAAAACGAGTTTCATTCCGAGAGTGTGGTCCGGAACGGGTCTCATTATCACGACGGCATCCTTGCCGGCCGGTTTGTGGGTGAGTTTGCTATCGGGGAGCGATATTTTTTCGAGGTTTCCTTTTGCGAGGAGTTTGTAGTTCTCGGAATCGGTCATCGCAAGCAACTGGTACTTGATCGATGAACTTCCGCAGTTGATGACGAGAATTTTCATATTCGGTTTTATTTCGGGCTCAAAGATAGGCAAAAAAAGCGTATCTTGGTCCTCGGCCACACACAAGAACTATGAAAAACGGTCGCCTGCTCAGCATATCTCTTCCTTTCGTCGCCGGAGTCGCCTGCGGCGCGCTGTGCAATGTGTCTGGAGGTGTTTTCCCTCTCCTGGTGATTACGGCATGTATGGCCGTTCTCACCCTCTCGAAAAAGTACGACAGGTGGCTGATTCTTGTGATGTTGTTCGCTCTGGGTTTGTTTTGCTACAGCGGGAGATGCCCGATCGCGGTCGGGAATGATGCTTTTATTCTACGATTCAATGATGTATTCGATAGGATCCCGTTCGAGGACGGGAGAACGGCGCCGCTGCTGAGAGCGCTGATGACGGGAGACCGGTCGGGACTCGACCGGGAGACAGTCAGCGCGTTCAGGCGCAGCGGCGCCTCGCACCTGCTGGCACTTTCCGGCTTGCATCTGGGGATAATCGCCATGTTTATCCGCTACCTGCTTTTGCTGCTCGGGAACTCGCGCCCCGCGGAGATCGTGCGGGCAGCGCTGCTCGTCGGGTTCTGCCTCGCCTACACGATCGCGTGCGGGGCGTCGCCCTCGCTGGTGAGGGCGCTGCTGTTCATCGTCCTGCAGCAGGTCGCGGCGCTGAGTCCCGGTCGGCGCAGTTCGCCGGCCGACCGGCTCTGCCTCGCCGCGACCGTCCAACTCTCGTTCGATCCAGGCGCGATCACCTCCGTGGCCTTTCAACTGTCTTACCTGGCTATGATCGGAATCGTGTTCATCGCGCCGCGCCTGGAGGCATGGTACCCGTCTGTGGCTGAAAAGGAGATTAATCGTCGCTGGCTGAGCGCCGCTCTCAAACTCGACCCGCTCCGCCGCATCTGGAAAGGCGTCTCCGTGGCCATAGCCTGCCAACTCACCACTGCCCCGCTCGTGCTTCTGCGTTTCGGGAACTTCCCCCAATACTTCCTCCTGACCAACCTTCTCGCGATGCCCGTCTGCGAACTGCTCCTCCCCCTCGCCCTTCTCACCCTCCTTCTGGGCTGTCCTCCCCCGCTCGTGTGGATAACAAACAAAACAGCCATTATTCTTCTCGACATATTAGGTGTGATCGCTTCATTATGACATTCCGAGCGTGGAGGATAACCTCCTTACAATCAGAAAGATAATAAAATTAGGTCTCTCCAAAAAGGGAGACCTAATTTGCTATTCGGCGGGGCTGTTCTACGCAGGTCTACGCGGCGGCAGGTTCCTCTGCAGGCTGCTCGGCGGGAGTCTCTTCCGCAGCGGGCTCGGAAGCGGGCTGCTCGCAGCACTCGGCGGGTTTTTCACCACATTCGGCGGGTTTTTCACCACACTCTGCAGGCTGCTCACAGCACTTCTCCTCGCACTGCTTGCACTCCTCGGGGATGGCTTCAAGGTCGGCCGAAACCGTAATACGCATCGATTCGTTCATCTCGACCTCTGCGCAGTAAGGCTTGTAACCCTTCTTGAAGAGTTCAATCTTATGCTTGCCGTACTGGACCTTCGGGAGGTAAACCGGGCTCTGACCCACGGGCTGACCGTCCACGAAGACGCAAGCCTTTGCGGGGTACGACATCACGATGATATTTCCGTAGATAGGCTGAGGATCGGGAATCGTGAACTCAAGTCCTTCGGGATCCACCACGACCTCTTCCGTGATAACCTCGGAGGTGTAGCCAATCTCGCGGGCCTCGAAGTTGTAAACTCCTGCGAGGAGCGCGCCGGTCCAACTGCCGGTGCCCTTCCATTCGCCGTTTGCCCAGATCTCTGCGGTTTCAGAGGTCTTGAGGGTGACGACGGAGAAGTTAGGCTTGAGGCAAGGGCTCACCACGAGGGTATCGTTGTCCTTCACTTCGATCGTGCCGATGGAATTGCTGTACTGCTCCTTGGCGATCATCAGTTTGTGGGGACCATTGAGGAGTTGACCCACCAGGATCGGGGCCTTGCCCACGAATTCGTCGTCCACATAGACATCAGCGCCGGTAATTTCGGCATCTTTGTCGATGACGCTGAGCCAGCCGTTGGCTTCGCGCAGGCTGATCTCTATTTCCACCTTGGAGGAATCGGCGAGATCGAACTCACCCTCTTCCGGATAATAACCCTTCGCGGAAACCTTATAGGTGTAATGACCCACATTGAGAAGTTTCTGGGCCTCGCCTCCACGGGCGATAACAGTCTCTTCTCCGAGTTCGATGATAGCCTGCTCGGGGGCCACGGTGAACAGAACGAACTGCTGCTCGGGCACCACCACGGGGACCGGTTCCGGTTCGGGCTCAGGTTCGGGAGCGGGAACTGCCTCGAGTTCCATCACATAGGTCTTGGCGGCCTGGAGAGGGAACGGGAACACGAAGTCCACGGAGCCGAGTTCTGCGTTGTCGATCTTCACGGACTTATCCTTAGCGCTCACATAGATGAGAGCCGGCTGAGTTGCAACGGCCTCAGCGCCCTCGGACTGATAGAGAGTTTCCTTGCCGTCCACAAGTTTGATGACTGCGCATTTCTTGCCATAGACATCCTTCTTGGCTGTCGCTTTACGGCAGGCGGTCTTATCTCTGGGATCCATATGGAAATTGGTAACCCTGAGTTCCTGGGCGTACACGGCGGTTCCGAAAAGAAGGAGCGACGCGGCCAGCGTTAATTTGAACAGTTTCATATGCGTTAGTTGTTGATTATTCTGCTTCGGGAACGACTTCCGCAGCCTCGGCCTCAGCCGGAGCCTCAGCGGGCGCTTCCACCTGCTCCACCTTCGGCTTGCGCTCGATGCCCATCCACTTCAGGTTGTTCGTGAAGTACAGGCCTGCGAATGCGCCGCAGAGGAGAAGGAGGATAATGATGATAGTCGGCCAGGGGCTCTTCTTGGGAGCATACGGGTCGTCCTTCGTCGCGATCTTAGGATACTTCGCAAGCGAGGTGAGGGTTGCGCCGAAGACGATGTTCACGATGATCTTGCTGTTGATGGCCCAGCCGTTCGCATTCAGCACCGGACCGAGGTTACGCTTGCGCAGTTTCAGCCATGCGATGAACATCGAAGGACCGGAAATCACAAGGATGAGCACCAGAAGCGCGATAAGCGGGGTGTACCAGTGTGCGAACAGCGCTGCGAGAGCGGATAGCACGAAGCCCAATGCCAGGCCGATGGCGGCGAAGATACCGGCGAACTTGGCTATGTCGAACTTGTTCTCCACGGGCGCGGCCTTGGCGGCTTCCTTGTCCGCGGGGAGGGTGGCAGTGTTCGCCTTTGCGGTCAGATCACCGGTAACCTTCGCATCTTTCTCGGCCGCGCTCTTGTTGATACGGTCGGAGATGGTACGCGCGAGTTTCTTGTACGGCGACCAGAAGGCCTGACGTACGCTCACGGGGTTGTCCACGATCTTGGTGACCGTGGCGTCGTAGTCAAGGCCGTCGCGATCGTAGAACACGGCGTTCTGGCCCACGCGAAGAGCGTCCACGTCGCCGTCCGTCAGCACGGCAGCGATGAGCGCGGTCTTGCCCGTGCTCTTGGAGACGCAGTTGCAGTAAAGAATGTACATTCCGCTCTGGCCTGCCATGTCTGCATGCTTGCCCATATCGGCCACATTGATACACAGATCCAGACACCTCTGGTCGATGTAGAGTTTACCGGCCTGGAAGACTGCAAGGTCATTCGGGCTGTAGAACGCACCAAGGATAACGTAGTTGTTGAGGAACTCGAAGAAGTAGCGATAATAGTGCATCAGTTTGTCCACTTCGTCGATGGCATTGGCCTCGTCAGTGAGGGCAAGATCCTGCTCGATGAGCGCGAGGACAGCCTCTTTCTTGTCCGCCTTGAGGAGTTCTTTCGCCTTCTCCAGACCGAGCGACTCGACCGATGCGCCGGCCTTCGATCCAGCCCAGGCCTTGAATGCGTCGAACTTGGCGACTATTGCATTCCACTGATCCTCGGTCATGCCCTTCTTGCCCTTGAGTTCTTTGTCGAGCACGAGAGCCTTGAGGGAAGCGAACGCTCCCTTCCATGCGGGGTTGATACCTTCGAATGCGAGCACGCCGTCAGCATTCGGGCGGGCGAGCGGGTATTCGGCGATCTGGCCCATTTCGGCGGTCATATCGCCTGCGCTGATGGATGCGATCTTCGCCACGTCCACGTCTACCGCGCCTGCGGCATCGGCGTTGAAGGCGATGAGTTTGCAGCGGAGGAAGTAATCCGCGATCTTTGCCTTCACAGCCTCGACTGCCGCGAGAGCCGCCTCCGTGTCGTCGCCGAACGGGAGGATGTCCGCCTTCTTAGCCTCGGCCCACGCCACATAGGCGGCGAGAGCATCATAGAAAGCGGTGATCAGTTCTGCGTCCACGCCGGCAGCGCCGCTACGGTCGGTCTTCGAACCCACGAGCGCCACAGTCTGGGCGATGGCCTCCTTGACCGCTTCGTCGTCTGCGGAATCCGGGGTGACGATGCCGTCGCCGTTGAACTTGGTGCCGGCGAAGATTGCCACGCTGTCCGAAGAATCAGCGAGGGTAATCTCTTCCGCATCGGCCTTGCCGAGGTTGGCAAGAATCTGCCTTGCAGAGTTGTAAAGGCGTGCGCCGGCCTCGACTCCCTGGTTGAGTTCAGCAAGAGGGAGGGTGTCCGAGCCCTTCAGGATAAGGTCTTTATCCTTGAGCACAGAGGTGATCCACTCCGCAGCGGCCACCACTTCGTAAACCCTGATCTTACCGTCTTTGTCGGTGTCCAGGAGGTTAAGGGTCTTTTTGTCGAAATACAGGCCGTCGACGGGACAGCTGAGGACGGTCCAGAGTTTCTGGTCTAGTTCGCCGAGGTGAGCGATATCTTCTCCTGAAGAAATCTTCACTCTGGTGACACCGCCGAGGGAGCAAAAGCTCCAAGGATACTTATTGTCCATAGGTTGGGTTTTATATTAGTTTTGTCTGTTATCGGGTTCAATCTCTCAAAGTTAGAAATTTTATTTCATATATTTGCCTTACAGAATTGGAGAGTTATGGAAACAAATATCTGGGGCAAGATTGCGACATTCATCAACGTCAGGACTGAAATAGACATTCAGGCAGCGAACATAAGCATACGCAAAAACATCCATTTCCAGGGAATGACAGTTTTCATCCTCGCCTGCGCGATCATAATCGCCAGTGTGGGACTGAACCTCAACTCTATCCCTGTGATAATCGGCGCGATGCTTATCTCCCCCGTGATGGGTCCTATCCTGGGCTTCGGCCTGGGTCTCGCCACCAACGACACAGCGCTGGTGAAGGACGCGCTGAAGAACTTCCTGATTATGGTAGGCATCAGCATCCTCGCCTCCGCAATCTACTTCCTGCTCTCTCCCCTCTCGCCCAGCCAGAAAACCGAACTCCTCGCGCGCACGAACCCTACTATCTACGATGTGCTGATAGCGCTGTTCGGCGGCGCCGCCGGCATGTTCGCCACCTCGCGCAAGG
Source organism: uncultured Bacteroidales bacterium (assembly GCA_905234485.1). Lineage (GTDB taxonomy): Bacteria > Bacteroidota > Bacteroidia > Bacteroidales > UBA932 > Cryptobacteroides. The sequence continues at coordinate 37,909 of CAJOHV010000001.1, forward strand.
AAGGCGGCACCGTGATTCCGGGAGTTGCGATCGCCACCGCCCTGATGCCGCCGCTGTGCACCATAGGCTACGGCCTGGCGCATCTGGACCCGAAGTTCATCTTCGGCGCGCTATATCTGTTCATCATCAACAGCATCTTCATCGCCCTGGCCACTTTCCTGGTGGCCAAGTACCTCCGCTTCCCTTCCGTCTTCGACGAAAATGAAGCCCGCAGGCGCAGGGCACGCAGAATAATCTGGGCGATAATGGTGGTGATAATAGTGCCCAGCATCATCTCCGCCGTGAATATAGTCAAGGAAACCAATTTCGAAAGGAATGTGGAGACCCTGGTGGAGAAGAACAAGACGGTCGGCAGGAGTTATATCTTCAACCACTCCATCGAGATAGACGGCAGGAAACATACTGTGCATCTCTATCTCGCAGGCGAGGTGCTGCCGGACGCGGAGAAGGAAAGCATCTATCAGGATGCGGAAGAACTCGGCATTAAGCGCAACCAGTTGACCTTCCACGAAGATGCTGCAATCAGGGGCGCGATCGACGGCGAACTCCTCAAGAACTTCTACGAAGACAATGCCCGCAAGATCAACGACCTCAACGCAGATGTCGCCCGCCTGAACGACGAACTGGACGAGTACAAAGCGAAGGAACTCCCCACCAAAGTCCTCGCCCTGGAAATCGCTTCGCAGTACGACAACATCACCAACGTCTCCATCTCCCGCGGTCAGTCGGTGGATCCTCTCACCGGAAACGCTTCAGATGAAATACTGATTATACTCTCAGTCAGCGAGCCCCTTTCCGAGGAGGCGCTCGATAAAATGACAAATTGGCTCCGAGTCCGCCTCGAAACCAATAACGTCACTGTCATTCAGAAATAAAAGATCCCCGATCTGGTCGGGGATGACGGTGGGTAGCGGTTAGAGGCCCGAAGGGCCGAAGGCGGCATCAGCCGCCGTGCCGTGAGGGAGGAGCGATGCGACGACCGGAAGGCACCCGCCGGGAGCGTAGCGAAGGCGGCATGCCCCACCGGGGCAGTTGCGAAGCAACGGGGGTGAAAAGCCGAAGGCTGCTAAGAAGCGGCCTTTTTGGCCGCTTTCTTAGCAGCCAGCGCAGCAGCGGTGCGCTGCGTTCGGGTCCAGCGGTCGCGGGCGAGTTGCTGCATGTCGCGGACCGTGTCCTGTTCGTCCACTATCTCGCTGCCGAGAAGAGTCTCTATCACGTCTTCCAGAGTGAGAATTCCCTGGAATGAACCGTATTCGTTAATCACCACTGCGATCTGCTCGTCCTTCGAGAGCATCTCATCCCAGATCTCGTCCAGAGGCTTGTCTTCGGCGAACACGGGGACGTCGCGCTTGATGGTGCTGAGCGTAAGGTCGAACTTGTCGTCAGCCATCAACTGCAGAGCTTCCATCCTTAAAATATAGCCGGTGATGTATTCGTCGTTGTCCGCATAGACAGGGATGCGCGAATGGTGCTGGAAGCGCTCGTCGTGGTGGAACTCGCGCAGAGTCATGGACTCCGGCGCGATGGCGGCCACGACGCGCGGCGTCATCACATCGGCCGCCGTCACCTCATCCATGTTGATGAGGTTCTGGATGATGGTGCTTTCGTCCTGCTCCAGGTCGCCCTCTTCCTCGGAAGCCACGGCCATGGCGGCGACTTCGTCGCGCGAGACCGAGACTTCGGCGTCCTGGGGCGCGATGACCCTCGTCAGTTTCTCCACGCACCACACTATCGGGAACATAATGAACACCAGCACCCTCAGCGAGAAGGTGGCGAAGCCCATCAGAGACTTCCAGTAGGATGTGCCTATGGTCTTGGGGATGATCTCCGAGAAGATCAGGATGAGGATGGTCGCTATCGCAGTGATTACGCCGAACCAGGCGGAGCCGAAGAGAATCGTGGCCTGACGGCCTACGCCCGCGGCGCCGATGGTGTTCACGATGGTGTTAAGCGAGAGAATGGCGGCGATGGGCCTGGAAGATTCGGTCTTGAACTTCTTGAAGCGCGCCGCGGGTTTGTAACCCTCCTCTTCCCGAAGGGTGATGTACGAAATCGGCGTGCTCATCAGCGTCGCCTCAAGCACTGAGCAGAGGAACGAGACGGCCATCGTGCCGAAAAGGAAGAGGAGAAGAAGACCCATAACAATTATCTCTGATCCACGTTCTTACCGTAAACGACAAGTCGCTGGAAGGTGTATTCGGTGACGAGGTTGAACACCAGGTTGATAATGGTCACCCAATACTCGTTCCACCAGAGGTTACCGGCAAGATACTGCTCCAGCCAAGTCGAAACCGGGGTGAAGACGCAGTAGTAGCCGAACACCTTCAGCATAGCGATGGGTACGTTGTTGGTGCTCTTGAAAGTGAACTTCCTGTTGATGGTGAAGTTCCAGATAACCGACAGAACCAGGGCGATGAGATACGACACCCAGTAGTGCCAGTGGAACACTTCATTGAACAGGGCGAAGGAGCCGAACTCCAGGGCTCCTGCGCTCGCTGAAAGAAGCGCGTATTTGATGAACCTTAAGTATTCGTTCACTACTTGCCTATTCTATAAAGGACCACGTCGTGGGAAGCGACACTGACTTTCTGGACGCCCTTGGTCTTGCGGACCTTGGCCTTCGCATCCCACAGATTGCGGGCCTTGCAGCCGGCCGGATCGAAGGTCTGTCCGCTGAGTTCGTCCGTGAACTTCAGGGAAGCCCAGTCCAGATTGATTACCGCATCCTCGGCGCCACGGTTGAAGAGGCAGAATGCCCATTCTCCGCCGGCGAGAGGCTTGAACCAATACTCAATGCCATTCTCGCTCTTGAGCCTCAGGCCCTGCACTCCCAGGGGATCCTGGTCGATGGCGATGACGTCTTTGTTGATGAGTATCTTCAGAATGTCGTCCGGCATAGTGGTGAGGTCGTTGCCCATGAGAAGCGGAGCCGCCATCATACACCAGAGGGTGAAGTGCGAGCGATTCTCCGCCAGGGTCATCTGGCCGTTGCCCACCTCGAGCATATCAGGATCGTTCCAATGGCCGGGGCCGGCATAGGCGCGGAGCGGCTCATTGAGGTCGACCAGATTCATCACTGGATCACCGTGCCACTGGCCGTCGAATTCCGCCGGAATCGTATCGAAATAGGGCCATATGTCGCCGGTAGTGCGCCACGACTGCGCCACCTCTGCTCCCCATTCCCACGGTTTCGCGGTTCCCCACTCGCACATGCTGAACCAGATCGGACGGCCGGTGGCCTTAAGGGCCTCGCTCATCAGTTTATACGCCCCCTTGGGGTTGATGTTCTCGGTGTAGCACCAGTCGTATTTGAGGTAATCCACGCCCCACTGGGCATAGGTGTATGCGTCCTGAAATTCGTGGCCGACACTGCCGGCGCAGCCGCCGCAGGTCTTCCAGCCGGCGTCGCTGTAGATGCCGAGTTTCATTCCGCGGGAGTGGACATAGTCAGCCAGGGCCTTGATGCCCGAAGGGAATTTCTCAGGATCTTCGTGGATGAAGCCCTGCTCGTCGCGATCGCCGTGCCAGCCGTCATCCAGATTAAGATATATGTATCCGGCATCCACCAGTCCGAGTTCCACCATCTTGTCCGCTGTGGCCTTGATGAGGTCTTCGTTGATGTTCATGCCGAACTTGTTCCAACTGTTCCAGCCCATCTGAGGGGTGGCTCCGAGAGTCTCCTGCGCCGAAACGCGGACAGGGAGAAGCATTGCGGCCGCAAGAGCGGCGAAGAATAACTTGCGCATATTGAATTTTTTGGTTTTAATCTTTATTCTCTTCCTTGGAGAAGAACTTCCACTGGAAGAGTATCAGGTAGAAGGCGCCGACCGTCACGCAACTGTCGGCAAAATTAAACACCGGCGGGAAGAAGGTGGCGCTGAACATATCCACCACTTTTCCGAACATGAAGCCGAACGGCGCTCCGGCGAGCCTGAGTTCGGGCCAGATGATGCCGTAGAAGAAACAGTCGATAATATTGCCGAAGGCGCCGGCGGTGATGAGGGTCAGGCCTATCAGCACACCCACGGGGGTGTCCGGCCTGCGCATCAGTTTGCCTATCCACCAGATAAGGAAGCCGGACAGCACTATCCTGAACACAGACAGCAACACCTTTCCGACAATCCCGCCGAACTTCATTCCGAAGGCCATGCCCTCGTTCTCCACGAAGCACAGGCGGAACCAGTTGCCGATGACCGGGATGACCTCTCCCAGGCTCATATTCGTCTTGACCAGGACTTTTATGACCTGATCGATAATGACGAGTACGATGCCGAGTATGGCCAGTTTCGCTCCCTTCGAGATCTTCATCGCTAGTTCTTGCCCTGCTTGGCGAGCATTTCCTTGGCCTCAACGGTCAGGGTTGCGTGCGGCACGAGACGGAGCCTCTCCTTGGGGATGAGTTTGCCCGTGACGCGGCATATGCCGTAGGTCTTGTTCTCGATGCGTACGAGAGCCGCCTCGAGGTTCTTGATGAATTTGTACTGACGCTGTGCGAGTTGGCTGGCCTCCTCTTTGGAGCGCTGGTTCGCGCCGTCGTCCTCCACCGTCTTGAAGGAAGGGGATGTGTCGTCGATGTCGTTCGCACCGCCGCTTCTCGCTACCTCGCGATAGGTGTTGTACTCAGCCTTGGCTTTGGCAAGCATGTCTTCGATGATGGCCTTGAACTCGGCAAGTTCCTCATCGGAATAGCGTGTTTTCTCTTCTGCCATAGTTGTAGTGTGTTAGTTGTTATTTTTTGTTTATATCAATCTTGATTGTGTCTTTGTCCCACTCGACCTCGCTCGCGCTTGAGGGGGCTTCCTCGATATGTTTGAGATCGAGGCTTCCGGAAAGCGTCTGGGAACTAATGTAAGAGCCGAAGTTATCAATGGCCTCCTTAATAGCGTCATAAGCTGTTCCGCCAGAATAAATAACTGTACTTATCCTGTCCGTGACATCCAGGTCACGCTCCTTGCGGAGGGTCTGGATGGGGTGGATGAGTTCGCGGGCGTTGCCTTCGCGGATGAGTTCCGGAGTCTGGACGATGTCCAGGGCGACCGTCAGCGAGCCTTCTGAAGCCACGAGCCAGCCGGGCATATCCTCGGAGTTGATTTCGTAATCCTCCTTCGTGAGGACCACATCGCCGGACGGCAGGGCCAGAGTGTACTTGTCTTCAGCGCGCTCGATCTCCCCTATCTGCTCCTGGCTTAAGGCAGCGAACGCCGCTGCGATTTCCTTCATCTGCTTGCCGTAGATCTTGCCCAGCGTCTTGAAATTGGGCTTGATCTTCTTCGTGATGATTCCGGTCGTGTCGTGCAGGAATTCCAGGTCCTTGACGTTCACTTCCGTGAGGAAGATGTCGCGCACTTTCTCGATATGGGCCTTCACTTCGTCGTCGATGACGGGGACCACGACCTTCGCCAGAGGCTTGCGGACGTTGATTCCCACCTTCTTGCGGAGGGCGAGGACCATCGAGGAGGCCTTCTGGGCGAAGGCCATGCTCTCTTCGAGAGCCGCATCGACCAGAGCCGCCTCCGATTCGGGCATAGGCTGATAGTGGACTGATTCCACGCCGGGCACCAGATCCAGATAGAGCCTTTCCGCGAAGAACGGGGCGATCGGAGCCGAGAGAAGGGCCACGTCCACCAGCGCTTCGTAGAGCGTCTGATAGGCCGAGAGTTTGTCTTCGCTCATACCCGAGCCCCAGAGGCGCTTCTTGTTCAGACGGATGTACCAGTTGCTGAGGTCGTCGCAGACGAAATCCTGAACCAGACGGCCCGCAAGGGTAACGTCGTAGTCCTCATAAGCATCCTTAACAGCCTTCGAAAGGGTGTTCAGACGGCTGATGAGCCAACGGTCGAACATAGGCCGTTTCGCATACGCAACTTTCGGCGCCGAAGGGTCGAAGTTGTCGATATTCGCATACAGCGCGAACACCGAATATGAGTTATAGAGCGTGCCGAAGAACTTCCTGCGTACTTCGTCCACGCCAGCTTCGTCGAATTTGAGATTATCCCACGGCTGGGCGTTCGTGAGCATATACCAGCGAAGAGCGTCCGGGCCGTAGGTGTCCAGGGCCTTGAATGGATCCACGGCGTTGCCGAGGCGCTTGCTCATCTTCTCGCCCTTCTTGTCCAGCACCAGGCCGTTCGAGATCACGCGCTTGAATGCGGGAGTGCCGCTGACCATAGTGTGGATGGCGTGCAGGGTGTAGAACCATCCGCGCGTCTGATCCACGCCTTCGGCGATGAAGTCCGCCGTGGCGCCGAAATCGGGCGTCTCCAGCCCACGGAGACCGGTCTGCGCGTACGGCATCGCGCCGCTGTCGAACCAGACGTCGATGAGGTCGGTCTCGCGCTTCATGCGTTTGCCGCTCGGGCTGACGAGGAAGATGTTGTCCACGTAAGGGCGGTGGAGGTCGATCTTGTCGTAGTTCGCCTTGCTCATATCGTCAGGGTCGAAGCCCCTCGCTTTGAGCGGGTTCTCGGACATAACGCCTTGTGCGACCGCCTTTTCTATCTCGTTGTACAGTTCTTTGACGCTGCCTATGCAGATCTCTTCCCTGCCGTCTTCAGTGCGCCATACGGGCAGCGGAGTACCCCAATAGCGGCTGCGGCTGAGGTTCCAGTCCTGGATATTCTCCAGCCACTTTCCGAAACGGCCGGTGCCGGTCGCTTCCGGTTTCCACTCGATGCCTTCGTTCAGTTCCATCATCTTCTCGCGCACGGCGGAAGCCTTGATGAACCAGCTGTTCAGCGGGTAATAGAGCACGGGCTTGTCCGTCCTCCAGCAATGAGGATATGAGTGGACGTGCTTCTCGATCTTGAAGGCTTTGTTTTCCTGCTTCATCCAGACGCAGAGATCCACGTCCAGGGTAGGAGTCTCCGGAGTCGCATCCGGGTCGTAAGCGTTCTTCACATAACGGCCGGACCACTGCTTGTAAAGGTCCACGTTGACGTTGGTCTTTACATACTCGGGGTCGAGGTCTTCGATGCGGTAGAAGCGGCCCTTCACGTCCACCTGGGCCTGCGGGTTGCCGTCTTTGTCCTTCACGTATAGCGCGGGGACGCCGGCCTCTTTCGAGACACGGGCGTCGTCTGCGCCGAAGGTTCCGGCTATATGCACTATTCCCGTTCCTTCGGAGGTGGTGACATAGTCGCCAAGAATCACCCTGAAGGCGCCCTCGCCGGGGTTGAACCAAGGAAGGAGCTGCTCGTAGCGCATGCCTTCAAGTTCCGCTCCCTTGATTTCGCCGGGAAGGACTTCATATTCGGTTTTGCCGTCGAACCATGCTCCGACCAGGTCTTTCGCGATAATGTAAGTCGCGGGGATTCCGGTATAAGGATTCGCGCTGCGCACCTTCACATAGTCGATCTTGGGGCCGACGCAGAGGGCGCAGTTGCTGGGAAGAGTCCACGGGGTGGTCGTCCAGGCAAGGAAATACAGATCATCCTCGCCCACGACCTTAAACTGCACGCAGCAGGTAGTGTCTTTCACGTCGCGGTAGCAGCCGGGCTGGTTGAGTTCGTGCGAACTCAGGCCCGTTCCGGCAGCGGGGCTGAAGGGCTGGATGCTCTTGCCTTTGTACAGATAACCCTTTTTGTAGATATCCTTCAGGAGATACCAGAGGGTCTCGATGTAACGGTTATCGTACGTGATGTACGGGTCGTCCATATCCACCCAGTAACCGATGCGCTCAGTGAGCGTACGCCACTCGGCGGTGTATTTCATAACCTCCTCGCGGCAGGTTTTGTTGTATTCTTCTACACTGATTTTAGTGCCGATGTCTTCCTTCGTGATGCCGAGTTTCTTCTCCACTCCAAGTTCCACGGGAAGGCCATGGGTGTCCCAGCCGGCGCGGCGACGGACCTTGAAACCGCTCTGCGTCTTGTACCTGCAGACGGCGTCCTTGATGCTGCGCGCCATAACGTGGTGTATGCCGGGCATACCGTTCGCGCTGGGCGGACCTTCGAAGAAGATGAACTCGGGAGCGCCCTCTCTCACCTCGAGCGAGCGCTCGAAGGCTTTGTTCTTCTTCCACCTTTCCAACACCTCTGCCGATGTCGCCACGAGGTCCAAACCCTTATACTCTTTAAAAGTCATTTTTTTTACCTAATTTTGAGCCTACAAATTTAACAAAAATCAAGGCCAAAAGCAAATAAGGAAATGGCAGTTCTGGACATCGTTCTTCTGGTGATATTTATCCCCGCAATTATCAGGGGAATAAGCAAAGGTTTCATCGAGCAACTCGCCGCTTTACTCTCGATTTTCCTGAGCGCATATGTGGCATATCTCTTTGCCGACAAGGTGGGCGCGTGGCTCTCGCAGTGGATTACCGTCAACTCCCCCACCGTCCTTTACATCGTTTCTTTCGTGGTGGTTATCATCCTCTGCGTGCTTGTGATGAACCTGGTCGCGAAGTTGCTTTCGAAGGTGATCGACGCCATCGCCCTGGGCTGGCTTAACCGCATACTCGGTTTCGTGATCGCCATCTTCAACACCGCCCTGGTGCTCGGCATACTCTTCGTGCTATTTGGAGACCTCAACGAAAAATACCTCCACCTCAGCACTCAGTTCATGCAGGATTCTGTGATTTATGCATGGATTCAGAAACTCACGGACATCGTATTCCCCTATCTCGAGGGCCTTTTCACCAAGATAAGCAATGGCATCCAGGAAATCTAGGATAATCCTGATCGAGACTTCCGCCTCGCTCTGTTCGGTCGCATTGGCCGAAGAGGGAAATGTGCTGGCCTACCGCGAGAGCGCCGGGGGCCGGGAGCACGCAGCGCTGACCGCGCCCTTCGTCAGCGAGGTGCTCGCAGAAAGCGGGCTGAAGGTCTCCGACTGCGCGGCAGTCTGCGTCAGCGCCGGCCCCGGCTCCTACACCGGACTCCGCGTGGGTTCCTCCACTGCAAAAGGCCTGTGCTTTGGCGCAGGCATCCCGCTGATCAGCGTGTCCACGCCGGATATCGTAGTCGCGAAGGCCATTTCCGGCGGGCTTGTGCCCGACGGCTGCACGGCGATCATCCCGATGATCGACGCCCGAAGAATGGAAGTCTATTCAGCGGTCTACTCTCCCGCCGGCGAGCGGCTCACCGAAATCGCGCCCGTTGTGGTCGAAGGACCGGAGTCTTTTGCCTCGCTGCCTGACGGGAAGATTCTGCTCGTGGGTGATGGCGCTTTGAAATGTCGCGAGGTCCTCGGCGGGCTGGACGCCTCGTTCGCCGAACTCGTCGCCGACGCCGCCTCCATGGCGCCCCTTGCATTCAAAAAACTCGAAGCACGCGAGTTCGAAAACACCGCCTACTTCGAGCCTTTCTACCTTAAGGATTTCGTCGCTACCGTCTCCCGCAAACAACTCTGGTAGCCCGTGGCACGCAAGTGACTGGCATTCAGAAAGTTAAATAAAACTCGACTCCGGAAAATCTAGAGCCGAGTTTTAGTAAAGTGCTGTGAGTGAGGGGCTTATGCGCCACGCTTATTTCAGGAGGATAGCGAGTTCGCGTCGCAACGCAACCTCGCTGTCGATCTTCGCGGAGGAGATTTCGTCGTTCGCGATGAGAATCGTGCTAGGAAGAGTCTGGAGGTTGTAGAGGCGAACTGCCGGAGAGGCGGCGCCATAACCGTCGCAGACATTGATCCAGGGCAGAGCCTGGTTCTTCACGACCGATGCCCAGAGAGCCTTGTCAGTGGTGACGCCCACGGCATAGATCTCGAGGCCCTTTGAGTGATATGCTTTGTAAAGCGGAAGGAGGACATCCAAGTTGAAGAGTTTCTGAGCGGCATCGTCCACATCCCAGAAGTGGAGCATAATCACCTTTGCGTCCACGCCGGCCAGGGAGACCTTTTCTGCGTTGATGTCCGGCAGGGCGATGTCCGGGAAACCGGCCTGCTCGGCCTGAAGGATTGCGCGCTCGAGTTCCATGTTGTTCTTACGCCTTTCAGCCTCGACCTCAAGCGCCTTCACATACTTCGACTTGGGGTATACGGTCTTCAGGGAATCCACGATTCCTCCGAAAAGTATCGCGTCGGTGGACTGGCTGAAAACCGGAAGGTCGGCAGTAACATTCTGGAACATGACCGGCACCACGGACAGGGAATGCGAATTGTTCAAGACATAAGCCAGCCTGTCGCGATAGTAGCGGACATAAGTGTTCATGGCTTCCTGCGGAGTGCCGGATGAGGCGAACTCGCGAATGAAGTCCGAGTATGCTTTCTCCACTTCCGCCATTTCAGCGGAGCCCTTGGAGCCTTCTACGGTGTAGTTTCCGAGAGTGTCAGCCTCCACGACTGCCTTTTCGCCGACCTCCAGAAGCAGCGCGGCAAGACGGGTGTCACCCTTGAAAATGTAGATGAATTCGGGCTGACCTTTTGCGACGGGAACGTTGTAAGTAAAACGACCCTTCGAATCAGTCTTCACGGAGTCAAGCAGGTCGGCGGAACTGACATTCAGTTTGTGCACTGCAAGCGAGGCGCCGGGAGCGTCTGCCACGGTCATCGACACACTGGCCTTCGGAGCGCAGGATGCGAAAAGCGCCAGGACAGCGCCCAGCGCGAGGATTCTAAAGTTTCTCATATTCGGCGAGGATTGCTGCGGCCAGTTCGGCCTTACGTTCGTCGGAAACTGTCGGGCGCTTCTTCCTGAAGTCCAGGTCGCCCTCGGTCTGAAGCGGCACGAGATGGATGTGAGTGTGCGGCACTTCCATTCCGAGCACGGCGACGCCCACCCTCTTGCAGGGCACGGCCGCTTTCAGAGCCACGGCGACCTTGCGGGCGAAAGCCCACAGACCTTCGTAGGTCTTTTCGTCCAGATTGAAAATATAATCGTCCTCCACGTTCTTGGGGATCACAAGGGTGTGCCCTTCAGCCAGAGGATTGATGTCCAGGAAAGCGTAGAATTCGTCGCTCTCGGCCACTTTGTACGAAGGTATTTCGCCTTTCGCGATGCGTGTGAAGATAGTCATAGGGCTAAAGGCTGATTTCGAGAATCTTGAACTTAAGCACGCCGGCGGGCACCTGTGCCTCCACGATCTCGCCCACACCGTGGCCGATGAGGGCCTTGCCGATAGGGGTCGTGGCGGCGAGTTTGCCCTTCGTGAAGTCTGCTTCCGACTCGCCCACGATGCTGAACTTCATCTTGGTTTTCGCGGAGAGGTTCTCCACGACGACCGTTGTCAACATCTGCACCTTATCTGTGCTGAGTTGCGAGGCGTCCAGCACCTTCGCGTTGGTGATCATGTTTTTCAAGTTCGCGATCTTGAGTTCAAGAAGACCCTGCGCCTCGCGGGCCGACTCATACTCGGCATTCTCCGAGAGGTCACCCTTCTCGCGGGCCTCAGCGATCTGGGCCGCGATGACGGGGCGCTGCGCGAGCGCTTCTTCCAACTCTTTCTTCAGTTTCTCGAGTCCTTCCTGACTCATATAATGTACTTCTGCCATAACTGGTTTGGTGTTTTGTCAACTAAAAGAGAGTCCTGCCTTTCGGCAGAACCCCTGGTTTGCTAATGCAAATATAAGGAATTTTCGGATTATTTCAACCCTTCCTCATACTTGGGCTTCATGATGGCTTCGTAGACCACGAGCTTTTTGAGCTCCTTCTTACGGGCCTTCTTGTCCTCCTTGTTCTTCAGATCTTCGAGGACATCCGATTGTTTCTTATTCTTCGTCATAGGCTTCCGTATTTCTTACCGTACTCGAGTTGCTGGGCGAGGAAATCGTCGGGGTACTTCACGCGGAAGTCCACAATCTTGCCGCACTTCTTGACTGGAACGATTTCCGGATTGATGAAACCGCCATAAGGCTTGAGGTTGAGAGCCTCGTAGCGAGCCTTGACCTCCTTGTGGAGTTCGGGATCGATGTTGACAGCGTAAGTTTCAATGAGATACTTGCCGGCTTTGTAATCTCCCTCACTCTTGATGCGCTGGATCTCCGCGAGCAGTTCTGCGAACAGGCAGCGCAGTTTCTCATAATCGTTCACCACGAAATAGGTCTTTCCGTCGCGGACCTTCTTCTCGATCACATTGTCCTTGGCGCCCTTCTCGTAGCACCACTCGGCGATGAGTTTACGGTTCTGCATATGCGCTTCCGTGTTCGGGCGGCCGAGTTCCACGCGGGTGAACTGAGTGAACAAGCCGTTGCGGATGTAACTCGAATATTCGGCTTTGTAGGCATCCTTGTCCGGCATCACGCCCAGTTCGACCATCTTCGGGTCGGCGGTGTAGTAGAGGCCGAACAGGTCCGCGCGCGCTTCTTCGAGAGCGGAGGCATACTCGCCCATAGCGGTCGTGCTCACGCCGGGCAGCAACTGGCCGGATCCATGGCCGAGGCATTCGTGCAGATCGGTGTGAACCTCGTCTGCCCAAGGGCCGTACTTGCGGACCATGGCCTTTTCTTCGTCGTCCCACGCGAATTCGTCGAGCATGTTGCGCGGCGATTCCTTGGCCGCATAGTCATAGGCGTGCGTGATATTCGCGATCGTCACGCTCTTGCTGCCGTACTCCTTGCGGATCCAGTCCGCGTTCGGGAGGTTGATGCCGATCGGGGTCGAGGGATAACTGTCGCCCGCGAGACAGACGGCGTTGATGACCTTCGCGCTGACGCCCTTGACTTCCTTCTTGCGGAAGCGCGGGTCCACGGGCGAATTGTCCTCGAACCACTGCGCGTTCTTCGATATTATCTCCGTGCGGCGCGAGGCCTCGAAGTCCTTGATGTTCACATATCCTTCCCACGCGCCCTTGCGGCCGAGCGGGTCGTTGTAGTCTTCGATGAAACCGTTGATGAAATCCACCGTTCCGACAGTGTCCTTCACCCACTCGATGTTGAACTCATCCCAGACGTGAAGGTCGCCGGTCTCATAGTACTTGATCAGCAGCGCGAGAGCGTTCTTCTGGATATCGTTTTCCGCATACTCAGCAGCCTTTGCGAGTTCCTCGCATATATTGCTGATCGCAGCGTCGTAAATGCCTCCCTTCTTCCAAGGCAGTTCCACCACTTTGCCATCCTGCTTCACGACCTTGGTATTCAGACCATAAGCAATCGGGCGGGGATCATCGGGAACGTTAATACTATCATAGTACTTCTCCACCTCTTCGCGAGTGACTCCGTCGTAGAAGTTCACGGCCGAGAGTTTAACGATATCGCCCGTGATCTCGGTCGAACGGCGCTGCAGGCCCTTCGTCGCGTCGTAGACATAGTCGGCGATCTCAGAGTTCTCGCCCACCGCTTCGAGCAGGCCTTCGAAGTACTCTTTAGGGCACTCCGGGAAGAACTTATCCTCAGCGTAGTGATGATGCACACCGTTCGAGAAGAACACGCGTTTTGCGTACACGACGAAAGCATCCCAGTCAGCGCCCGCGCGCTCACCCTTATAATTATTAAGGATGTTTTCGAGGGCATGCCTTAGGGGGATGTTTCCCGCAGAGTTCTGATCCCAGAGAATGTCGCGGCCCCATTTCGCAGCCTCTGCGAGATGGTAGGCATACGCTTTCTGCTGGAAAGTCAGGTTCTCCCAGCCGGGGATTGTGTACCTCATCACTTTGAGGTCGGCGAATTCGTCCACCAGATAGCGGAATCCCTCCACCTTGTCGTTCTTAACGGTGCAAGAAATCATGGTAAGTGCTGCCACGAGGCAGAATGATATTGAACGTTTCATATAAATCAGAAGCTTAAGGCTATTTTGGTGCTAAGTTTCAGCGTTTTTCCGAAGGTTAGGGCATTTTTGAGGCTAAGCTTAGAACGGCGGAGGCGCGGTCCTTTTCGAGTTGAGCCTTCAGTTCCTCGAAGGAATTGAAATGTATCTCATCGCGGAGTTTGTCCACAAAAGTCACTTTCAGGTCGAGACCATATATTTCTTCGTCAAAGTCGAAAATGTTAGTCTCGATCTTTTCGTTATGGTCTATGTTGGTCATGCCCCACAACCGACGGCCCTCGACCTCAACCTTCGTCAGGTACGCTCCGACTCCAGGAAGGCACTTCAGCGGTTCGCGCAATTTCATGTTTGCAGTCGGAAAGCCTATCGTCCGGCCCATCATGTTTCCGCTCACCACCACTCCGCTCAAACTGTACTCGTATCCCAGCATCTGAGCCGCCGCTTTCACATCACCAACACTCAAAGATTTTCTGATTTTGGTGGAAGAAATGAATGCAGATTCGTTATCAGCGGAGGGTGTCGCCCCCCAGGAAAACTGTGCCACCCTCGGCACCATAAGAGGGGGAACCGTGAACGAAGTGAACGGTGGGGTCGAGCGAAGCGAGACGTTTTGTCGGGGGGCGACACTCTCCGCCAACTTCGCTATCTGCTCTGTACTAAGCCCATCCGATCCGAAACGGTTGTCGTAACCGAGGACGATGGAGGTGACGCCGTAGTCGCGCCGAAGCATTTCAAGATACTCGCGGGCAGTCAAAGCAGCGAAGTCGCGGGTGAAAGGCAGGACTTCGACGCGGTCCACGCCGAGCCCCTTCAAAATGGCGATTTTTTCATCCAGAGACGTCAACAATCGCAAATCGCGCGATCCGCCACGGAGGACGGTGCGGGGGTGAGGCCAGAAAGTGAGGATGAGACTCTGCTCGGAGCGCTCGCGCGCCGTTTTGAGCAGAGTCTCTATCACTGCGCGATGTCCGAGGTGGACACCGTCGAAAAAGCCTGTCGCCGCTACAGCCATTTAACCACGGGGAAATCCTGACGGTGAGGAAGCAGGTCGTTCTTCGGGTAGATACGAGTACCCACCTGGTACATACCTGTCCTCTCCGGCAGCACGGTCACGCGGAAGGTCGCGATGCCGTTCTCGAACGAAACGAGTTCGAACGGCGCGACTTCCTGGATGTGGTGCTTTCCCTTCGCGTCAGTGCTGGTGAAAAGCATCTCCACTCCGATGAACTCCGGCTTGATACGGCCCATATCGATCACCACCTCGCTTATGAGGAGGTTATCCTGCGAGAGGACATACGATGCGCTCGGCTGAGTATACGAGACGATGCGCATATTGTTCCACTCATCGGCCATGAACTGCTTCCACTCGGCGATCTCGCGAGCAACTGCGGCGCCGTCGGCAGCGAGCCTGGAATAGCGCTCGGCCTGAGGGGCGTAGTACTGGTTGCAGTAGTCAGTGAGCATACGGTTGGTCGTGAAATTGGACGCGACCTTGGCGATTGTGTTCTTGATGTAGCCGATCCACTTGACGGGCAGGCCGCTCTGCTTGTCCACATCGTAGTAGTCCGGAGCGATTTCGTTCTCGATGGTGGCGTAGATGGTCGCCGCGTCGAGTTCGTTCTGGTATTCCTGGTCGTCGTAGGTACGCTCCAGCGGGAGAGCCCAGCCGGCATCCTTCTGATAACCTTCCACCCACCAGCCGTCCAGCACCGAGAAGTGCATGACGCCGTTCATCGAAGCCTTCTCTCCGGAGGTTCCGGAAGCCTCGAGCGGGCGGGTAGGGTTGTTCATCCACACGTCCACACCCTGGACAAGCCTCTTGGCGAGGGTGATGTCGTAGCCGGGCACGAAGACAATCTTGCCGATGAAACGGGGATCCTTGCTGATCTCCACGATCTGCTTGATGAGGTCCTGACCTGCGCCGTCGGCGGGATGCGCCTTACCGGCGAAGATGAACTGCACCGGGCACTTGGGATTGTTCACGATGGCATCGAGCCTGTCCAGATCGCGGAAGAGGAGCGTCGCCCTCTTGTAGGTGGCGAAACGGCGGGCAAAGCCTATAGTGAGCACATCGTCGCGGAGGTTCTCCTTGATGGTCACTATCTGACCCGGGGTGTAATGCGCGCTCACGACCGGATCGGAGAGACGGTCGCGGACGGACTTGATGAGTTCGGTCTTGAGGATCTTGCGAACGTCCCAGATGTCTTTGTCCGAGACATTATAGATGCCGTCGAAGCAACTCTTGTCGTAGTGCGAGGTCTTGAATTCGTCTCCGAAAACGGTGGCGTGCAGGGCCTTCCACTCCTTGGACGCCCAGGTCGGATAATGGACGCCGTTCGTGACATAACTGATGTAGAGTTCCTCCGGGAGATAACCGGGATACATCGAAGCGAAGATATCCTGGCTGACCTTGCCGTGGAGCATAGACACACCGTTCACATTCTGGCTCATAGACGCGGCGAGGGTACTCATCGAGAACTTCTCGTCGTGGTTGTCCGGATCCAGTTTGCCAAGGGCCATAAACTGACGCCAGTCGAGGCCGAAGCGGCGCGGGTAGTGTCCGAGATACTTGCCGAGCAGCTCTTCGGTGAAAGCGTCGTGGCCGGCGGGAACGGGGGTATGGGTTGTGTAGAGGGAAGAGGCACGGACAAGCTCCATGGCTTCGCCATAGGAGTAATGGCCGTCCTGCATGAACTCGCGCAGCCTTTCAAGGCCGGCGAATGCTGCGTGACCCTCATTGTAATGGTACACGGTGGGGTTGAGGCCGAGGCTGCGCAGGGCGCGGACGCCTCCGATGCCGAGCAGGATTTCCTGCTTTAGTCGGTTCTCCCAATCGCCTCCGTAGAGTTGATGGGTGACCGAGCGGTCTTCGGGCGAATTGGCCTCGAAGTCTGTGTCCAGCAGGTAGAGGTCCGTGCGGCCGACGGCCACCTTCCAGATGCGGGCGCTGAGCTGGCGTCCGGGGAAACTCATCTGCACGGTCTTCCAATTGCCGTTTTCATCCAGCACAGGCTCGCCAGGGATCTTCATGAAGTCCTGCGCGTCGTAGCCGGCCACCTGATTGCCCTGGGGCGTCAGGCGCTGCGTGAAGTAGCCGTAGCGGTAGAGAAGGCCCACTGCCACGAGGTTCACGTTCATGTCGCTGGTCTCCTTCAGGTAGTCGCCGGCAAGGATGCCGAGACCGCCCGAATAGATCTTAAGCGAGGTGTCGAGGCCGTACTCCATGCAGAAGTATCCCACGGAAGGTTCCGTCCTCTGGTTTTTCAACTCCATGTAGGAGTCGAATTCCTTCATTACCGCTGCGAGGCGGCCAAGGAATTCGGCGTCGGCTGCGAGTTGTTTATATCTTTTGAGAGTTACTTTGTCCAGAATCACCATCGGGTTGTGGCCGGATTTGTGCCACAATTCAGCGTCGATGCTCTTGAACAGCGCCTTTGCGCTGTCGTTCCAGCACCACCAGAGGTTTTTACACAGAGTTTCAAGCCCTCTGAGTTCCTCGGGAAGGTGACGGGTGACCATCACGCTCTGCCAGGATGGGGTTGCGTTGAGGTTGTACATAAAATGTCGCTACTGTTTTGTTTCTATTGCTTCATCTACACGGATCTCAAAGTCGCTGAGCACATTCATGTAGTTGATGAACGCCTCATAGGGCGTGTCATAGGGGTTGAAATATTTGTGGACGTCGCCATCGGAGAAGAACTTCGTGCACATATAGTAGAAGTGGTCGCTCTCCTGGAGATGGCCGTAGTCCGCCCAAAGGATAGGGTCGTTAAGGATGGCGAGTTTCTCGCCGAGGGCGTAGACCTTGTTGAAGGCGTCCGCCTGAAGTTCGTTTCCGAGCCACGCGGTGAGGTCGCGCTCTTCGTCCGCCCATGAAATCGGGTTGGGAACGGAAAGCGGGGCGACTGCGTTGTACTTGGCCGCGGCCTCCGAAGGGGTCACGAAGTCGTACTGCTTGTCGGCGAGGATCATCTTGGGAAGGGCCTTCATAAATTCGAAGATGCCGGACTCTTCCTTGTTGTGCTCGCCGAAGGTTTCGTAGTCCATGAAGAGGTTGATCACCTCGCCCGGAGCGGCGTCAAGCGCCTCCTTGAAGGTGTCGGCGGTCACAGCGCCCTGGGTTCCGAAACGGAAGGCAATGTCGTCCGAAAGCATATAGTTGCGGAGCAGGAGTTTCTGATCCTCCACGAAGTCATTGGAGTAGAGATAGTTCGGGCTCCTCCAACCCATGATGTGGCGCGCGCCTTCGGTAAGGACAGTCTTGAAGCCCATATCGTAGACGAGTTTGCCGATGCTGTCCGAATATACTAATTCCGTGTTGCGGAAGGTAGTGGGGGTCTGGCCGAAATACTCCTTGATGGCAGCCTGATGCTTGAGCACCTGATGACGGAACTCAGCCTCATTGCCTATCGAAGCGAGGGAGTGGTAATAGGTCTCGGAAAGGAATTCCACACAGCCGGTTTTCGCTAACTGCTGGAAACTCTCGATAACCTCGGGAGCATACCTGTCGAACTGTTCCAGCACGGAGCCGGACAGTGAGAACGCCACCTTGAACTTGCCCTTGCCGGCCTTGATGGCGGCGAGAAGGAGTTCGTTCATCGGGAGGTAGCACTTGCGGGCCACCCTCTTCAGAATAGTTCTGTTGGCGAAGTCGTCGTAGTAGTGAGAGTCCTTGCCGATATCAAAGAAGCGATACTGACGAAGCCTGGTAGGCTGATGGACCTGGAAATACAGACATATAGATTTTGCCATAACCGTGTGTGTTTACTTTACGAGTGAATAATAAATGTCCTTGAGCTTTGCAGCTGCGTGATCCCACTTGAGGGCGTTGACCTCGTCGAAGCCCTGCTTAGCGGCGAAATCCGCCAGCGCAGGATACTTGATGAGGGCGTAGATGTCGTCAGCCATAGCGTCCACATCCCAGAAGTTCACCTTGAAGGCGTACTTGAGGATTTCGGCAGCGCCTGACTGGAAAGAGATGATACTCGGGACATTGCTGCGCATAGCCTCGAGAGGTGAGATACCGAAGGGTTCGCTCACGGACGGCATGATGTACACGTCGCTCAGGGCGAACATCTTCTGGACGTCGGCTCCGCGGAGGAAGCCGGTGAAGTGGAAGCGGTCAGAGATGCCGAGTTTCGCCACCTGGCGGATGGCTCGGTTCATCATATCTCCGCTTCCCGCCATCACGAAACGGACGTGGTCCGTGCGCTTGAGGACTTTCGCCGCGGCGTCGATGAAGTACTCGGGACCTTTCTGGAAGGTGATACGTCCGAGGAAGGTAACGATCTTATCCTGGACTCCCCTCTTGACCTCGATGTTTTCGCGTCCGCTGAAATCCACCGCGTTGTGCACCGCCACAACCTTATCCGGGTTGATACCGTATTTGTTGATGACTATGTTGCGGGTGAGTTCGGAGACGGCCACCACTTTGTCGGCGGCCTCCATACCGCGGCGCTCGATGGCGTAGACGCGGGAATCGACCATATCGTCCGTTCCACGGTCGAACGAGGTGGCGTGGACATGGACCACGAGCGGTTTGCCGGTCAGTTCCTTCGCGGCGATGCCGGCGAGGTAGGTCAGCCAGTCGTGGGCGTGGATAACGTCGAAGTCGTCCTTGCGCTGCATGGCGATCGTGCCGCCGACCTGAGCGTACCTGCTCACCTCTTCGAGGAGGTTCGCGCCGTACTTGCCGGAGAACTTGAACTTCTGGCCGAAACCGATGGTGGTCTCAGTGATCTTCTTTTTCTTCATCTCCTCGATGGCCTCGAAATACTCGTCGGGGTCCACATAGGGGACGATGTTGGAATCGACATAGATGAACTTCACCTTATCGAGGAACTCGTCCACCGTCTCGCTTACATTCTCCACGGCGACATCGCTCGCATTGATGATCTTGGTGCAGGATTCATCTTCGTCTCCGCTGGCCGCGGGCATCACGAACAGAGTTTGGACGCCGTTGTGCGCAAGACCTTCCACGATACCCTTGCAGGCAGTTCCCAGACCGCCCGCGATGTGAGGAGGAAACTCCCAGCCGAACATCAGTACTCTCATTGCTTGTCCTCCTTATATGTGTTGAGAAGATTTTCACAAACGAGCAGCGCGGCCGTGCTGAGCGACGAGGAGATGGCTCCGTGCGGCTCAAACGGCGGATCGCCGTCGTAAAGTTCCGAGAACGCGCCCACACCGTGCTTGTTCAGATCCTGGAAGAAGCCTTCCAGCAGCCATTCCGCCTTCTTCCAGAACGCGGGGCCCTTGACCTTGAAGCAAAGCATCACGTACGGGGCGAGAAGAGTAGGCCAGGCGCAGCCGTTGTGGTACGCGAGATCGCGCTCCACCTGCGAGCCTTCGTAGACGCCTTTATAGCGAACGTCGCGAGGCGACAGCGAGCGTATGCCCCTGGCGGTGACGAGTTCGTTGTCCACAACCCTGAGGACGGACGGGAAACGCTCCTCGTCCACCGGAGAATTTGCGACCGCCAGCGCCGAGAGCTGGTTCGGACGGACTTCCGTGTGCTGGCCTTCGTTGTCCACATAATCTGCCAGGCAACCGAGACGCTCATTCCAGAACATCGGGGTGAAGTTCGTCTTGACGAGCTCTGCGATCGGGGTCCACTCCTTCGCGAAGCGGCCGTTGCCGTATTTCTTGTCCATATTGCAGGCGAACACGATTGCGCTGTACCAGAAGGCGTTGGTCTCCACCTGGTAGCCGGCGCGCTCGGTGACCGCACGGCCGTCGATATAGGCATTCATCCAACTGAGGGCGACGCCGTCCATCTGGGCCCAGATGAGTCCGTTCGGATGCATCGCCACCTCCTTGCGCACTCCAGGCTTGTAACTCTCCAGGATGCCCTTCATCGTCTTGCCGTACTTCTTCCAGACGAGTTTTTCGTCTGCGCCGAAGGCTATGTACTGCTGGAGAGTCTCCGCCAGATAAAGCGGGGCCTCAACCTGAGTGGTGCGGCGGAAGAGGCGCTCCTGATTGTCTTCCAGGAGGTTGTCGAGAATTTCCTCGAAGTCTTCCGGGCGGCCGGCGTAAAGGGTGAGACCGGGCAGCGCCACGAGAGTCTCGCGGAGCAAGCCGGTCGGCAGCCAGGAGTAGCCGGCCTCTATCCTCTTGCGACCGTTATGGTAAGTCGTCAGGAGGTTTGCGCAGGCCAGGAGGGCGTCGTGACCGTCGGTCTCCACGCTCTCGAGTTTGTACTGCGCTTCGTAGTCTTTCTTGAAGGTCTTGGGGTCCTCTTCGTACTTGCTTGCAGACACATACACCGCTTCGCCGGCCTTCATATTCACGCTGAAGATACCGGGCGACAGGAGGTCTTCCTTGCAGTCGAAACCGCGACGGTATTCGTCCGAGTAAGTCACTCC
Source organism: uncultured Bacteroidales bacterium (assembly GCA_905234485.1). GTDB lineage: Bacteria > Bacteroidota > Bacteroidia > Bacteroidales > UBA932 > Cryptobacteroides. Next base: position 58,906 of record CAJOHV010000001.1, read on the forward strand.
GTAGTACCACACGGGATCGGAGTTGAACTTCACCGCCTTGGAGAACTGGAGGTAAAGGTCCGGGAAGGCTTCGTAGAGGCGGAAGGCCGCGCCGTTTGCGGCAGGTTTCGCAGCGCCGCAGGCGACTTCGTTCGCCTGGGTCAGCGCGTGGATGTTCCTGAATGCAAGCAGCGGCCTGAACTGAACTGTGGCGGAATCGGGAGCCTCCAGGAGTTCGTACTTGATGTACAACTGATCGCGGTCCGGACAGAGCAGAAGGCTCTTGCGGAACACGATGGAGCCGATCTTGCAGGTAATCTGCGGCACAGGGTCCGAAGCGAAGTCCACCACATATTTGTGGCCCCTCGGTTCGTAGATGTCGCCGTAGCAGTGGATTCCCAGATTGAACTGCTTGCCGTTCACTATAAGGGATTCGTCCAGCGAGGAGAGCAGGAGGAACCTGTCTCCGCCGAAACGGTCGAGCGTAACTGCAAGGAGGCCGTGGTAGCGGCGTGTGTTGCAGGCCACGATCGAGGTGTTGCAATAGGCACCGGTCTTGTTGGCGATGATGATCTCCCTCTTGAGCGAATAGGAGAGGTTCACCAACTCAGCCTTGTTGAATTTGAGTAATGCCATATGTACCTTATTTTTTAATCAGGACCAGAGCGCACCTGCTGGGCAGGTAAAGACGCAACTGATGGTCCACGGTAAAATGTTTCTCGCCGGGAGATAGCCGGCCGAATCCGTCGAAGCAGGGTTCATCGGAAGTGAAGGCCAGGTCGTACTCTCCGTTTTCAACGTCAAACCCGTAATCCTCGAAGGATTGGGTGGGGTTGAAATTGAGCGCAAATATAGCATTTTTGCGCTTGAATATCAAGACCTTGTCGCCTTCGTTCGCCGTGATTAGTTCGGGGTAGGCGGACAGGACTTTTTCTGCTTCGAGGAAATGTATCATCCGGGCGTCGAACGCCTCCAGCGCTCCATAGCGGAGGGCGGGATTGTCCGGCAGTGACCACTGCCTTCGGGCGTACTTATACGACCAGCCGTTTCCCTCGCGCGGGAAGTCGATCCACTCCGGATGGCCGAATTCGTTGCCCATGAAAGTCAAGTAACCGTTGCCTGCCGTGGCGGCGGTGACGAGCCTGATGAGTTTGTGCAGCGCGATTCCGCGGTCCACGATCAGGTTCTGCGTGCCCTTGCCCATGGCGAAGTACATCTCCTTGTCCATCAGGCGGAAGATGATGGTTTTGTCGCCCACGAGCGCCTGGTCGTGGCACTCGGCGTAACTGACCGTCTTCTCGTCCGCGCGCTTGTTCGTGAGTTCCCACCACATCTCGCCCATGGACCATTCGTCGTCCGATTTCTCCTTGATCCACTTGATCCAGTGGTCAGCCACTCCCATCGCCATACGGTAATCGAAGCCCACGCCGCCCGCAGCGAACGGGGCTGCCAGACCGGCCATGCCGCTGACGTCTTCCGCGATGGTGATCGCGTCTTTGTCGATTTCGTGGATGAGCATATTGGCGAGTCCCAGATAGGTGACGGCGTTTTCGTCCACTCCCGCGTTGAAGTAGAGTTCGTAGTTACCGAAGGCAGTTCCGAGGCCGTGGTCCCAATACATCATGCTGGTCACTCCGTCGAAGCGGAAGCCGTCCAGATGATACTCCTGCATCCAGTATTTGCAGTTGCTCAGCAGGAAGTGGACCACTTCATCCTTGCCGTAGTCGAAGCAGCGCGAGCCCCACGCCGGATGATGCCCGGCCGCGCCCTGGTAGAAGTAGAGGTCGTCGCGGCCGTCGAAGCGGCTTAGGCCCTCGAGTTCGTTTTCCACGCTGTGCGAATGGACCATGTCCATGATCACGGCTATGCCGGCCGCGTGCGCTTCGTCCACCAGGCGTTTGAACTCCTCGGGTGTGCCGAAGCGGCTGCTGAGCGCGAAGAAGTTGGAGACCTGGTAGCCGAAACTGCCGTAGTACGGGTGCTCCTGAAGGGCCATTATCTGGATGACGTTGTAGCCGAGCTTGATAATGCGCGGCAACACGTCTTTACGGAAATCCTCGAAACTGGCGACCTGCTCCTTCTCGCCGCTCATACCAATGTGGCATTCGTAGATGAAGGGGGTCTGTATTTTGCCCGGGGATTTGGCTTTCCACTTGTACGGCTGAGGGTCCCAGACCTGGGCGGCGAACGCCTTGGTCTCGGGGTCCTGGACAGCGCGGGTGACGTAGGCCGGGATGCGTTCGCCGCCCCCGCCGGGCCACTCTATCCAGAGTTTGTAGAGTTCTTCGTGGTGCAGGAAGAATTCCGGAAGACGTATCTCCCAGTTGCCGTTGCCCACCGGCTTCAGGGCATAGGCTTCGCTCTTCTTCCAATTGTTAAAGTCGCCGATGAGGTAAATCCTGGTCGCGTTCGGCGCCCACTCGCGGAACACCCAGCCTTCTTTGTCTTTATGAAGACCGTAGAAGAGGTGGTTGTTCGCCGCGTCGCTGAGACTGCCCTTTCCGGCGAGTTTATTTTTCCACTCGAGAATGCGGGTGTGTCTCGCCTCGATCGCGTCTTTCCACGGTTCGAGCCACGGGTCCGATTGATAGATTTTCTGCATATTATTCTATGTTCGACAATTTCTCTCTTGCTGTTCTCAGATACTCGCGGCACTTCCCTATCAATTCCTCAGCCTCGGCGAGATAGTTGTCCATCTCGCCCAGCCCCGTCTGCGGGTCCTCCACCTTCCGCGCTATCTCCTCCAGGCGCTCCACCGCCTTCGCGTAATCGAAAATCTCCATATCAAAACTTATTATTTCACGCAGAGGGGTTTGCCCCGGAGACCTGTGGCCGCCCGTGGCCACATGAACGGGAGGGGCCCACGAAGTGGGAGGGATGAGCGAAGCGAAGGTTTTCCGGGGCAACCCCTATGCGTGAAAATTCTATACATTATCTACTGTTGCTGCTATTGTTCCGTCTGATAACATTATGGTTATTGTGTCACCTTTTGCGACGTTCTTTATTGATTTGATCACACGTCCATTCGCGTCCACGGCGAGGGTGTAACCACGGCTGAGGACGGCGCGGGGGTCGGCGGCTTTGATGCGGCGGTCCAATTCATCGAGCGCCGAGAGGCGCTGCTGAATCTTCGCCGCAAAAGCCCGCGCCAGCCGCGCCCCGAGGCTGCCGATGCGCTCGTCTTCCGCCATGTACATCTGGATGAACTCGTCCGCCAGAGCGGTCGGGGTCTTCACGAACCTGTATGCAACCATGTCCGCGACATGGTAATCGCGGTCGTGGCCGATGGCGGTGAACACGGGAATCGGGCACTGGGCGATCGCGAGCGCGAGGCCGTAGTCGTCGAAGCAGGCGAGGTCCAGGTTCGAGCCGCCGCCGCGAAGGATTAGGACCGCGTCGTAGCCGGGATGCTTTGAACCGGTTCCGCCTGCCGCTGTTGCACGTCCCTTCGTTCCCTTGGCGTTCCCCGCCGCTTCGACCGCGCCGAGCGCGTCCGCGATGCTTTCAGGAGCGGAATCTCCCTGCATGGTCGCGGGGAAAAGGTCCACTTCGAAATAAAAGCCGTATTGATTCTCAGTGAGGTGACGCTTGAAATCTCCGAAGCCCGCGGCGTCCGGAGCTGAGATTACTGCCAGTTTGTAAGGTATTACCGCGAGAACCAGTTCCTGCTGAAGGTCCATCATCCCCTCCTCCTGCAGCATCTTGATAGTCTGCTGCTTACGGAGTTCCGCATCGCCAACCGTGAATTCGGGATTGATGTCATCCACCACGAGGCTCAGACCATACAGTTCGGAGTAATTCACCTCCGCCAGCACGAGCACCTGCTGCCCCACTTCCAGTTCTTTTCCCGTGGCGTCTTTGAAGAATGCGCGAAGCAGCGGATACTTGGACTTCCAGATCACGGCCTTGACCTTCGCGAGTTGCCGGCCATCCTCACTCTGGACCAAATCCAGATAGCAGTGGCCGTTCATTCTTGCCTGCACTGCCGCAATCTCCGCCTTCACCCAAACCTTCTCCGGGAAGAGCTCCGTCAGCCCATCCTTAATCGTACTTTGAAGTGTCCGCAGATCCATGTACTCCATACCACTCAAAGATACGATTTTTTACTTAGATTTGCATCAGTAAATCCTAACACTTAAATGATATGTCAAAACTTCAATTCCGCCCCGGCTTTCAACACATCTGTCAGCTCTCCGCCGATAAGGGAATCATCTTTTACACTATCGCTGACATCCTCGTTTATTATTCAATCTTTGCAATCAGGTGTATTAAGGAAGAGATTATTGTGCTTGCCATCAGCATCATGCTTAATCACGTTCATTTCGAAGGCTATTTCAAACTGGAATCACGCATGGTCGCACTCCTGCACGGAATCAATACTTCATTCGCAAAGACCTATAATTCCAATTACCACCTACAAGGTCCAGTGTTCCACCATGGCTTTCAGCACAGTCAAAGATACGGCGAACAGAAAATCAGGGACGCTTTCATCTACATAGGAAATAATGGCAAAGTCAAAACTCCTGGAATTAATGCCGAGGATTATCGATGGAACCTCATAAAGTACTTGGCGTCTCCCAATCCATTCAGCGATATGATTGACTATAAGACGGCGAGCCCAAATCTGTTATACCTTCTCTCTGACGTGTTGAACCGAAGACGCAAACTTCAACCCCTTGACTATGGTTTTTTTGGCGATAAGTATCTAGCGCTCAATGAAATTGAAAGGCAGCAACTTATCGATTTCATCATCTCGGTATACTATTGTCTGGACAGGGAAAAGATTATGCCTCTGTACGGCACTTATGACAATATCTGTACTGCCCTTAATGCAGTATCCGGCAGCGAACACGGTTTTGTCGACGATCTCTCAAAAGAAGATTACAGGCATTACTACAAGATGATGTCCATTTGCAGGCGACTTGGATACGACATTACGAAGCTTAGGTCGTTTTCAACCCTAAGCTTAGCCGAATCGTCGAAGCTTGGCACCGAAAATGCCTTAAGCTTCGCACTCGAGCAAAACTATGGTTTTAGGAAACTGGCATCGACCCTCAGAGCGGAATCCGGTTGTTCAGACTACGAACTCGCGAAGTTCTTCCACCTGCTGGATTAATAGCCTTATTTCTGCCTGCAAAAGATTTGTATCGGGCAGCCGGTGAGATTGAAGCGGCTGCGGAGCTGGTTCTCCAGGAAGCGCTTGTAGGGTTCCTTGATATACTGCGGGAGGTTGCAGAAGAACGCGAACGAAGGGAAACGCGTCGGCAACTGGGTGATGTACTTGATCTTGATGTACTTACCCTTGGTGCTCGGCGGAGGGGTTTCCTCGATGATGGGCAGCAGTTCTTCGTTGAGGCGCGCGGTCGGAATCTTACGGGAATAGTTCTCATAGACCATCGCCACGGCGTCCAGCACATCGCTGATTCGCTGCATCTTCAGCACTGAAGTGAAGATGATTGGCACGTCCGTGAAAGGAGCGATACGCTCACGCAGAGCGTTTTCGTAGTCGCGAAGGGTGTTGCTGTCCTTGATGAAAAGGTCCCATTTGTTCACAACCAGCACGCAGCCCTTACGGTTCTTCAGGATGAGGTTGAAGATATTCATATCCTGCGACTCCATTCCGGTGGTGGCGTCGATCATCATCACGCACACATCTGAATGCTCAATTGCGCGGATTGAACGCATCACGGAGTAGAACTCCAGGTCTTCGCGGACCTTGGTCTTGCGGCGTATGCCGGCGGTGTCCACCAGCATGAATTCGTGGCCGAACTTATTATAATAAGTCTCGATCGAGTCGCGGGTAGTGCCTGCGACCGGGGTGACTATGTTGCGTTCCTCGCCGAGCAGCGCGTTGGTGATGGACGATTTGCCCACGTTCGGCTTACCGACTATCGCTATTCGCGGAAGGTCTTTGTGCGGGTCCTCAACCTCCGGCTCGTCCGGCAGAACCCTGACGACTTCATCCAGCAGGTCACCGGTGCCGGAGCCATTGGCGGCCGATATGCTATAGATTTCACCAAGGCCCAGAGAATAGAACTGGTAGGCGTCGAACATCTTCTCGCCGCTGTCCACTTTGTTCACACAGAGCACGACGGGCTTCTTCGCCCGACGCAGCACGTCTGCAATCTCTGCGTCGTAGTCGGTCACGCCTGTCGCGGCCTCCACCATGAACAGGACCACGTCGGCCTCATTGATGGCTATCTGCACCTGCTCGCGGATGGCGCTTTCGAACACATCCTCCGAGTTGGTGGTGTAACCGCCAGTGTCCACGACCGAGAACTCGCGGCCGCACCATTCGCAGCGGCCGTAGTGGCGGTCGCGGGTAACGCCCGCGGTGTCGTCCACTATCGCCTGGCGCATTCCCACCAGACGGTTGAACAGTGTACTTTTGCCGACATTCGGCCGGCCGACTATAGCGACTAGACTCATATATTAGGAGGATGAAGATCCCGGATCAAGTCCGGGATGAGGGTTTAAATGGCAGTCCTTGCAAGCTTCGGAGTAATTGCCGTCGCACTTCACAGGCTTGCCGTGCAGTTCGGCGTCTTCGTCCTTGAAGCAGCGGATTCCCCGTTTTTGCATTTCGGGATTGGAGCCCACATCGTACTTCGGGAACTCGCCGTCCTTCTTCAGAAGGAAGACGCACATCCCGAGGATGCCGAGGCCCAGCACTATCGCCGCTGCTACAAAGGTCGTCATTACTTATCGAACTCGGGGCTGATGGATTCGTAGTTGTAGACCTTGTCTATGATGGAAGCGAAGACAGGAGCCATCGAGATAATCCTGATCTTCGAATCGTTTGCAAGTTCGGGATGAGGGATAGTGTCGGTGATGAGCACTTCCTCGAGGGCAGAGTCGTGGATGCGCTGGAGAGCCTCGCCGCTGAGCACTCCGTGCGTCGCGCACGCTCTCACGCTGAGGGCGCCCATAGACATAAGGACTTCCGCCGCCTTGCACAGGGTTCCGGCGGTGTCGATCATGTCGTCGATGATGACGATGTTCTTTCCCTCCACCTCGCCGATGGCGGTGATGTTACCGACCACATTAGCCTTGACGCGGGTTTTGTGGCAGATGATCATCGGAGTTCCAAGGGTCTTGGCGAAGATGTTCGCCTTCTTGGCTCCGCCCATGTCGGGAGCGGCAATCGCAAGATTCGTGAGTTTCATCTTCTTGATTTCGTTGCGGAAAACCTTGGCCGCATAGACGTGGTCCACGGGGATGTCGAAAAAGCCCTGGATCTGGTCTGCGTGGAGATCACAGGTCATCACGCGATCCGCTCCCGCCGCGGTAAGCAGGTTGGCCACAAGTTTTGCTCCGATTGCCACACGCGGACGGTCTTTGCGGTCCTGCCTTGCCCATCCGAAATACGGCATTACCGCCACCACCTTGTCCGCCGAGGCTCTCTTGGCCGCATCGACGGCGAGAAGCAGTTCCATCAGATTGTCTGCCGGGGGGATAGTGGACTGGAAAATAAACACAGTGGCTCCACGGACGCTTTCGTCATACTGGGGCTGGAATTCGCCATCGCTGAAGCGCACGACCTTCATATCACCGAGGTGATACGGGCGCTCGCTGTCCGGGCGGTCAATATTGTTCAACTCATCAATGACCTTGCTCGCGAAATCTTTAGTGGCATCGCAAGCAAACAACTCCATTCTGTGATTGTGTTGCATAGGTTACAAGGATTTCAGTATGTTGTCTATATAATCAAGTATCTCTTCGCGTCCCGCTCCGGTCTGGGCCGAACTTTCGAACATAGGCGGCATCTCCTCCCACTCTTCGGAAAGAATCTGCTTGTCTTTCTCGATCTGCGCCTTCAGCACGTTCGGGCCGGATTTGTCACCCTTGGTGAAAATGATTCCGAAAGGAATGCCGTTTTCACCCAGTTCGCGGATAAAGTCACGGTCGATTTTCATTATGTCGAAGCGACTGTCCACCAGCACGAACAGCATCACGAGTTCCTCGCTGCCGAGGATGTAGTCGTTGATGACGGCCTTCAGTTCGTCGCGTCCCTTCTGGCCCATCTTGGCATAGCCGTATCCGGGGAGATCCACCAGATACCACTGGTCGTTGATGAGGAAATGGTTCACCAGTTTGGTCTTGCCGGGAGTGCTCGAGGTCATCGCCAGGCGGCCATTGCGGCAGAGCATATTGATGAGGCTGCTCTTGCCCACATTGCTCCTGCCGATAAACGCAAATTCCGGCAGCTTCCTCTGCGGCTTTCCCGCCACTCTGGTGCTGCTTCCGGCAAATGTTGCGCTGCTGATTTTCATGTTGACCCTAACCGCATAGCAAATATAGCAAAAATTTGCTAGCGTTTGTCGCCGACACGAAGCTTAGACACTTTTTAATACTAAGTTTCGACGATTCGGCTAAGCTTAGGGTTGAAAAAGGCCTAAGCTTCGACTCTCGGCTGCCCAATCCAAATCTTCTGCAGGCAGAAATAATAGTTTATTCTTTCGGGTACCTTATCGTGAAGCAGGCGCCGCCGAGGGCGAAGCTGCGCGAGTAGGCGATGGCGGCGCCGCAGCGCTCCAGGATGCTCTTGCAGATAGACAGGCCGAGGCCGCTGCCGCCGGTCTTGGTGGTGAACTTCGGGGTGAAGAGTTTCGAGAGATTCTCCTCGTCCACTCCGGGGCCATTGTCTTCGAAGACTATTTCGTAGAATCCCGGATCAGTACCATTCCTCAACGAAACAACCACCTTGGCACCGTCGCGGCCCTCGCAGGCCTGAACGGCGTTGTTCAGGATGTTCACGAACACACGCACGAGTTGCGGGCGAGGGCCGCGGACGGTCACGCCAGGCAAACCGAGATACTCGAACTCCACTCCGGGACGAGCGCCATACATATCGACCTCATCCTGTAACAATTCGTCCAGTTTGATCTCCACCGGCTCCTCGGAGTAGAGTTTTGCAAAATCGGAAAACTGGTTGGCCGTTTCGGTCAGCACGTCGATATGGTCAAGCAGGATGGTGGCCATATCGTCGAATTTGGTCTGCCAACTCGGGTCGCCGTTAGCCTTCAGGCGCTGGATGCGCTGAATCTGAAGGCGCATAGGCGTCAAAGGATTCTTGATCTCGTGCGCCACGTTGCGGGCCATCTCGCTCCAGGCCTTGTCGCGCTCGGCCTGGGCCAGCGCCTTGGTGGACGCGGTGAGGTCCGTGACCATACGGTTATACGACTGCACCAGCGAAGAGATTTCGTCCTGTCGGTCGTAGGAGATATATTCCAGACGGTCCACTCCGCCGGCCTCCATCTTGCGGCTCATCTCGGAGATAGGCCTGAAGGTGCGGTCCACGGCGTAGGAAATAAGCGCCAGCGAAAGGAGCAGCAGGATAAAGAACACTATCAGTATGCTGATTGTGTGCGTCGCCGCATCCAACTGGAAGTCGTAACTGCGCTCCATATAAGGCGACGAGAAGATAGCGACTATGTTTCCGTCCGAGCCCATCACGGGAGCGTACATAGTGTAAATCCAACGTGTGCCGTATTTCTCCCGCTGAATGTAATGGCCTTCATTCAGGAACATTATGTGGTAGTACGCCTTTTCGTTCAGGCGGCTGCCGAGCACCATCTTCTCGAAGAGTTCCGGCGAGGTGGACATAAGGATTCTGCCGTCCGGACGGAAAATGGAAATATCCGAACCGGTGTTGTCCGAGACGCGACGGATGAGTGCCAGGGTCTCACGCGAGAAGAGCGCATCGCTCGAACTGTAACTGCGGAGTCCGGCCTGGAGCATAGTGCGTATGCTGTTGGTCTTGTCCGACATCATGGTTCGGGCGTTGGCCTCGTTGCGACCGAAGACGAAGGTGACGCTGAAGGTGACGAGCACCGCCATAGTCACGGTCAGGGAGACCGTGGTCAGAATCGTAATGGTCTTCTTGAAGGAGTTCGGAGGCAGCGGCACACGCGCCGTCTTGCCCGAGAAGATGCTCGCGAACAGGAAGAACACCAGAGTGACCATGGCGAGCGCCAGCAGGTTCGAATCCACATTCTTATACTGCCGCGAAATGATGATGATTTCATCCTCGGACACCTTGTTCACGAAATGCAGATATCCGCCCGAGACATAGTTGGTCTCCTCGAGCGAGCGGAAGCCCGCAAGTTTTTCTTCCGTCAGGCGAGTCGGGTAGGCGTACGAGCCTTTCAAGTACTGCCTGTCCAACCCTTTATATTTGGCGTAAGAATAGCGCCAAGGAATTTCGTCCGCTTTGTTGCCGAGGCCGAGAACGGACGAAATCGAGCGTCCGGCATCGCCCGACTTGGGCTCAACGCTGACATAGATGGTGTTCTGACCCTGATCCTCCAGATAGTACTGGAACACTCCCACATAGCGGCTGCGCTGACCGGAAAGCGGCGCATAGAAGAAGCGCGAATTCTGGTCGATGCGGGTGCCGGACTCCAGGCCGAGGCCGTCCGAGTCGCCGCCTATCTGCACCCTGATATCGTAGTCAGAAAGGACTCTGAACAGATAATTGTCGATTATGCGCTCCCTGGCGATCTGGGCGTTGTCTTCAGAGCCCGAAGCGCGGCTCAGCACATCGTCGGCGGCGATGAAATTCTCCGCCCTCTTGAGTTGCTGCTCCACCGCGTTGTCGCGGTCGTTCGCCAGGTTCTCCGCCCACGACGACGCAATCATCGTCTCGCGCTCGAAGCCCATGGACGTTGTCACCAGCACCAGATAAAGCGCCAGCGCAAGCGAGCCTATCACCCTTCCGGGCACGGAGAAAATGTTCACCCTGCGGGCGCTACGGTTCAGGGCCGGCATAAGCAGAACCGCCAGCAGCATGGTCGCTACAAGCATAAGCACGAAAGTGCTCAGCACGGCGGCTGACTCCCAACTCAGCAGGTCCAGTTTCGTGAGATCCAGGCTGATATGGGTGTAGACGAACACTTTGAACAGTTCGATATAGGAGAACGCGAAAACGCCGAGAATTGCGATCACGTCCGCAATGCCCGCGATGATCCTGCCCGCCTTGGACTTGAATCCGGCCCAAATACTTTCGCGGCAGAGGTAGAGGCAGAGCGATATCATAAAAGTGATCAGGTTGATCACCAGAATGACCGAAATCTGGTTGAGTTCTCCTTCCGTGATCGGGAACCATCTCGCGAGCGAGGAGGTGGAGAGGAGAAGCAGGCCTATGGACACCAGCGCGCCGCGGACGCTGGGCTGCGATTTCAAGCGTATGATAATGCCTACGGCAAACAGCGCGAACGCCAGCCAAATGAGTTGGTTGGGCCGTTTGTTCCTCACGGGCAGCGACTCATAAACCACCTTGAAGACGGGCTGGCCGGCATACGACACGCCGGTTCCGTCCGGAGTGTGGAGATTGCGTATGGAATAGCCTTCGCCCAGGCGAAGTTTTTCATTCCCCTCCAACTTGAGACCTACGACCACGGACACCAGGCCGCGGTCCACCCGCTTCACGAGATAACTCTCCTGCGGGCTGAGTTTCATGAAGGTGTAGTAAGAGTTCAGGTCCAGGAAAGGGGTCTGCACGATGCCGCGGCGGCGGTAGCGGGTGACGTAGGTTCGGCTGACTATGTCGTCGTTGCTGACCGGGAACTGGTTCGCCCACGATTGGAGACGGTCGCTGACATAGCGGTAGACGACCATATCGCCGGGCAGTTTCCCGAGGTCCATCCACTGGTCCGGCGAGCCTTCGAACGCCTTCTCGGCGAAGGAGTCGAGGGTCTGGAGCCTATGGTTGAGGACGGTCTCCACACGGCGCGCCTCGCGCTTGCTGTCTCCCTTGGCCTGGGGGATAATCAGAGAAATGGCGAACAGCAGCACTGCCGCGCCTATGAAAATGGCCGAAATGAGTTTGCGACTGACTTTCATTCGTGGTGGTACGACTCTCCCTTCAGGATGGTGAGAGCGCGGTAAAGCTGTTCAACAAAAATCGTGCGAACCATCTGATGCGAGAAGGTCATCTTCGAAAGGGAGACCATCCCGCCTGCGCGGGAGTAGACTTCCTGACTGAAGCCGTAAGCCCCGCCGATGACGAACACGAGGTCACGTCCCTGCTGGAATTTTCGCTGCAGCCAGTCGGCGAATTCCACCGAGCGAAACTCCTTTCCGCGCTCATCCAAAAGGATGAGTTCATCGGAGTCCTTCAGCGCTTTGAGGATAAGCCGACCTTCAGCGGTTTTAATCTGCTCCTTCGAGAGAGCCGACACGTTCTTGAGTTCCGGAATTTCGCGGACCTCGAAGGGTATATAGTGCTGAAGCCTGGAAGAATACACTTCCAGGCCTTCAGATACCCACTTTATGTCGGTCTTCCCGACTGTAAGAAGCGAAACGCGCAAACGCTTAGACTCTCTGACCGTAGGTGCGGTCCGTGGTGTTAACCGTGATCTTGTCTCCCTGCTCGATGAAGAGAGGAACCATAATCTTGGCGCCGGTCTCGAGGGTGACTTCCTTGAGGGCGGAGGTGGTGGCGGTGTTACCCTTCACTGCAGGCTCGGAATAAGTAACCTCGAGGGTCACATAGGTCGGGAGTTCGCAGGTGAGGCAGCGCTCTTCGTCTCCGGTAACGAACATCATTTCGACATGCTGTCCTTCCTTCATGAGGTCGGAATTATCCACAACGTCGTGGGGCAGAGTGATCTGCTCGTAGGTCTCTTCGTGCATAAAGTTGAAGGCCTCGCCGTCGTCATAGAGGAACTGGTAGGGACGACGCTCGACCTCGATGGTCTCGATCTTCGCGCCGGCGGTGAAGGTGTTCTCCAGGATGCGGCCGTTCTCCAGATTGCGGAGTTTGGTCTTCACGAAAGCGGGGCCCTTGCCCGGCTTGACGTGCTGGAACCACACGATCATACACGGTTTGTCGTTGTACTTAAGATAAAGTCCGTTTTTAAAATCAGCTGTTGTTGCCATATATGTAATGTGTAATTAGTATTTCTAAAACGTGCAAATATACTAAAAATCGGAAATATACTCCACCACCTTCTCCAGCAGCCACCGAGGTGTGGAAGTGGCTCCCGAGACGCCTATCGTGTCGCCGGGGCGGAACCATGAGGGGTTGATGTCCGCCACGCTTCCGACCACATACGTGCGGGGGTTGACCGAGCGGCAGAGGTCGCTGAGCACGCGCCCGTTCGAACTGGCTTTGCCGGTGACGAACACCACGGCGTCGTGCGAGCGCGCGAAGGCCGCGAGGGCGTCGTGGCGGGTTGCGACCTGGCGGCAGATGGTGCGGTGGATGCGGAGCCCGGGGAGGCCGCCGGCCAGCAAACCGCACACCTCTTCGTAGCCCACCGGACTCATGGTAGTCTGCGAGAAAATGTCCGCGTCCGCCGTGGGACCGTCGTCCAGAGCCAGCAGTTCGCGCGCCTGGTCCATATTCTCCACCACCCACACCCGGCCGCGGGCGTTACCCACCAGCCCGATCACTTCCGGGTGGCCCTTCTTGCCGTAGATAATCACATCGCCGGGGGCGGCCGCGATCTTGCGCTGGATGCCGAGCACCACCGGGCAGGTGCAATCGATAATCTCGTAGCCGAGACGGCGGAGTTTTTCGAGCGTTTCGGGGGCCTCGCCGTGGGCTCGGATGATCACCGGCCTGCCTGCGCCGCCGATCTGCTCCAATTCGACCGCGCTGACAGCCTCGAGCCCAAGTGAGGACAGGCGCTCGAGTTCGGATTCATTGTGGACCACGGGGCCCAGGGAGTAAAGGGTCGTGCCGGGATGCGAGCCGAGGAAATCCTCGGCGCTGCCTATCGCGCGGATCACTCCGCCGCAAAAGCCGCCGCTCCCGTCGATCTCGACCTTTTTAATCATCGTAGAGATTGAACTTGCCCTTGATAAGGCCTTTGACCCATGCGACTTCCTCGCTGATGGTCATATTCGAATTGTCCAGGATGAAGGCATCCGCCGCGCGGCTCAGAGGCGAAGTCTCGCGATGCGAATCTATGTAATCGCGCTGACGCAGATTCTCCTTGACCTCCTCCAGCACGGGATTCTCGCCCTTCATCACCAGTTCGTCGAAGCGCCGCTGAGCGCGGACGTCCGGATCTGCGGTCATAAAGATCTTGATCTCCGCGTTCGGGAACACGGTCGTGCCGATGTCGCGGCCGTCCATGATCACGCGCCCGCCCTTTGCGAGTTCGTGCAACTTCGCGTCCACAAAGCGGCGCACATACGGGACGGCCGCGATGGGGCTGACCTGGCTGGAGACCTCCATAGTGCGGATTTCCTTCTCGATGCAGCGCTCGCCTATGAAGGTGCGGTTGTCCGTGGCGAACCACAGATCCACCCCCTGCAGCGCCGCCTCAAGCGCCGGATTGATCTCATTGTTATTGTCTATGAAACGCTCTTCCTGCGCAAATAGGGTCACGCCGCGGTAAAGGGCGCCTGAATCCAGGTAAAGGAAACCGAGTTCCTTGGCCATAAGTTTTGCGAACGAACTCTTTCCGGTGCTGGAATAGCCGTCGATCGCGATGATTATATCCGGAACAATCATATGTTAAACGTAGTCTTGCACATTAGCGACTGAAATCACGTCTTCGCCGAGGATGAGCAGACGCTCCACCACATTGCGAAGTTCGCGTATGTTACCTTTCCACGAACGGGCCTGAAGAGCCTTCACTGCATCAGGGCTGAAGGTCTTGCGGGGCATAGCGGTCTCGGCGCAGATTTGCTCCACAAAGTAATCTACCAGCAGAGGGATGTCTTCCTTGCGGTCGTCCAGCGAGGGGACTTTGATCACTATCACGCTCAGGCGGTGATAGAGGTCCTCGCGGAAACGACCTTCGGCTATCTCCTTCCTAAGGTCTTTGTTGGTGGCGGCTATCACACGAACATCCACCTTTATGTCAGCGTCGCTGCCCACGCGGCTCAGTTTGTTCTCCTGCAGCACGCGGAGCACCTTCGCCTGGGCGGCCAGCGACATATCGCCTATTTCGTCAAGGAACAGAGTTCCGCCGTCCGCCTGCTCGAACTTGCCCTTATGCTGTTTGATGGCGGAAGTAAACGAGCCTTTTTCGTGGCCGAAGAGTTCGCTCTCAATCAGTTCGGAAGGGATGGCCGCGCAGTTCACCTCAATGTAAGGGGCGGCGGCGCGATCGCTCTGGGCGTGCAGACTGCGGGCCACCAGCTCCTTTCCGGAGCCGTTGGGCCCCTCGATCAGCACGCGCGCAGGCGTCGCCGCCACTTTCGCGACTATATCCCTGATATGCTGCATAGGAGCCGACTCCCCTATCATCCTCGCAGCGCCGAAGACCTTTTTCTTAAGCACCTTGTTCTGGGTGGTGAGGGTCGCCTTGTCAGTGGCGTTTTTGATGGTGATAAGGATTCTGTTCAGATCCAGCGGTTTCTCGATGAAATCGAAAGCGCCTTTCTTGATGCAGTCCACGGCAGTGCCGATATCGGCGTGGCCGGAGATCATCACTATCGCGCTGTCCACTTCCTCTTCCGCAAGTTTGGCAAGCACTTCCGTGCCGTCCATAACGGGCATCTTGATATCGCAGAAAATCACGTCGTAGTGCGCGGCTGTCGCGGCCTTGAGGCCCTCGGCGCCGTCTTCCGCAACCTCAACTTCGTAGCCTTCGTCCGAAAGAATCTCGCGCAGCGAGTTGCGTATTGCGCGCTCGTCGTCTATAATCAATATTTTCATTGTTGTGCTGCTTTTTGTGCCGCTAATTCACGTTCATGGTCTGCCGCGGCCCTTTCCACACTCACGGAGCGCTTCAGCACGAAGCCGGCTCCGAGATACTTGGTGCGCACGTCTTCATCGGCCGCAAGCGCCTCCGGAGTTCCCTGCTGGAGGATGGTTCCTTCGTAGAGCAGATAGGCGCGGTCCGTGATGGCGAGGGTCTCGCCCACGTTGTGGTCCGTGATGATGACGCCAATGTTCTTATACTTGAGTTTGGCGATAATGTACTGGATATCCTCCACGGCGATGGGGTCCACGCCGGCGAACGGTTCGTCCAGAAGGATGAACTTCGGGTCTATCGCGAGCGCGCGGGCTATCTCGCAGCGGCGGCGCTCACCTCCGGACAACTGTATGCCGAGCGACTTGCGCACCTTCGAGAGGTTGAACTCCGCGATGAGTTCCTCGAGGCGCTCTTCCCTCTGCTGCTTGGGGACTCCCTTCATCTCCATCACGGAGAGGAGGTTCCCCTCCACGGACATCTTCCTGAAGACGGATGCGTCCTGCGGGAGGTAGCCCAGGCCCATCTGGGCGCGCTTGTACATAGGGAGTTTGGTAATCTCCGTGTCGTCCAGATAGACGTGGCCGTCGTTCGGCACTATCTGACCGGTTATCATATAGAAACTTGTGGTCTTTCCGGCTCCGTTCGGGCCGAGGAATCCCACAATCTCACCCTGGTTCACTTCCATCGAGACACCCTTCACGACTGTGCGGATGCCATACTTCTTAACCAGGTTTTCGCAACGCAGTTTCATACTTAGTTAGTATCGAGTTCGAGGTCGATTATAAGGTTTTTCGTTTCCGGATTCTCTTCCATCAACACTTTCGCTTTGTCTTTGTCCAGATAAATCACGGGTTTCTGGGCTTCGGCGGGCACCGCGTCCACCTCCAGATGCACCTTTGTGGTGCCGAGCAGTCCGCGGAACTCCTTCTCCATCTGGGAGAGCATATTGGCCTTTATCCAGTCTCTCTGCGGCTCCGAGACCACCTTGAAGAGAACCACCATCACGCCGTCTGCCTCGGACATTTCGAGTTCGGCGTTCTGGATGGCGCTCGCAAGGCGCGGCTTCGATGCGTAGATCTCTGCAAGGGCCTTCCACTTCTCGGTGACCTGCTCGTCCGAAGGAATCGGATCCGTGGAATGGTCGATAGTCTCGGCCGAAACGGCGTTCTCCGCTTCTGCAATTAACGAGCCAAGCGAAAGCGAAGCAGCCGTCCTCGCTGCGCTCGGGCGTCGCTTCGGTTCGCTTGGCTCACCGAGCTTCTCACCCCCGCCGCTTCGCGGCTGCCCCGAGGGGCATGCCGCCTCCGCTTCGCTCCCGGCGGGTGCCTTCCGGTCGTCGCCCTGCTCCTCCCTCACGGCACGGCGGCTGATGCCGCCCTCGGCGCTTCGCGCCTCTACGCTCGATCCAACGGGCTTAACAGCCTCAACAGAGGGTGACGCGACCAGGAAGCAGAGGCGCATGAGGGCGTACTCGATGTGCAGGCGCTGGTTGGCAGCCTGCTTATAGCCCGCCTCGCAGGCGGTGGTGACTCCGAGCGCGTCGTAGATGAACTTCACGGAGCAGCGGGCGGCCTGTTCGGCGTAGCGCTTGCGCAGGCTGTCCGGAAAATCGAGCAGACTCTCCAGCCCGCCCGTGCGGCTCACGAGGAGGTCGCGAAGATGCCCGCCGAGCGAGGAGATGAAGTACTGCGCGTTGAAGCCCTTCGCGAGTATCTCGTCGAAGGTCAGCAGCGCAGTGGCGTAGTCTCCCGCAAGCGCGGCATCCACAATCTTGAAGCCGTATTCGTAGTCGAGGACATTGAGGTTTTTCAGCACGTCCTCGTATTTGATTTCAGTTCCGCAGAACGCCACCGTCTGGTCGAAGATGGTGAGGGCGTCGCGCATGGCTCCGTCCGCCTTGCGGGCGATGACGTGCAGCGCTTCGTCGTCCACAGTGATCCCCTCTTTGGTCGCAACCATGCGCAGGTTCTGAACGATGTCAGGCACGCTGATTCTGTTGAAATCGTAGGTCTGGCAGCGCGAAAGGATAGTCGGGAGTATCTTGTGCTTCTCGGTCGTACACAGGATGAAGATCGCGTGTGCCGGCGGCTCCTCGAGCGTCTTGAGAAAGGCGTTGAAGGCCGACTGCGAGAGCATATGGACCTCATCGATGATGTACACGCTGTACTTTCCGACCTGCGGGGGAATCTGCACCTGGTCCATCAGGGCCTTGATATCGTCCACGCCGTTGTTCGAAGCGGCGTCCAGTTCGCGTATGCAGTACGAACGGCCCTCGGCGAACGACTGGCAGGACTCGCACTCGCCGCACGGCTCCATGTCCGCCGACGGGTTCGAGCAGTTGATAGCCTTCGCGAAGATGCGCGCTGTCGAGGTCTTGCCGACTCCGCGGGGACCGCAGAAAAGATAGGCGTGGGCCAACTGCCCCCTGATGATGGAGTTCTTCAGGGTTCTGGCGATATTGTCCTGTCCGATGAGAGTTCCGAAGGAATCCGGACGGTACTTTCTTGCTGATACTATATAATCTGACATAACTCACAAATTTAAACATTTATTTGGTTATCTTTGCCCGTGGTGCGAACATGGTGGAAAAAATACTTGATCGCCCTTGCGGTCATCCTGTTTTTCGGGGGCTTCCAAGCCTTCGGACAGGGCAGGATTTATACCCGTAAAGCCAGGCTTGCAGACTTCCAGACCAAGACCACGAAGGTGGTGCTGAGCGGCGACGACCTTCTGGACATCGCGCTGCGCGAGGAAGTCCGTCGCCGCTGGCGCATCTCCCCCTTCGAATTCTGCGACCAGGAAGATTTCGAGGCGCTGAAAAACGAAGCGGCCTACTATTTCCTCTATCTTTCGCAGGACAAGGCCGGCCTAGCTTATATGACCCTCCTGAAAGGCGGCAACGACGAATCGTTCCGCAGCCTGGACGGCAAGTTGGAAGTGGTCCGCATCCCCTTCTCCCCCGTGAAGATCACCTCAGGCCGCGAGTTCGTCTATATCTCGGCGCTGCTGGACATAGTGCAGACTTTCGTGGAGGAATCGCTGACCAACACCGCCCAGAACATATTCGGGTTGTCGTTCTACAACGGCAACCTGTCCAAGGCGCATAAGAAGAAAATCTATTTCGTCAGGGAGGATCTGGATTCGAGCGTGCCGGCGCGCGACTCCGTGGACGTGCTCGCCCCGGGGCTCATCGCCGTGGACAACTTCGAGGCGGACAGCCTGTTCGACTCAGGCTCACACGATGCGCTCGTCGCGTTCAGCATCTCCCCCGCCGAACCCGGCCGCCGCGCCAAATGCTACAATTTCATTGTGGCCGCGGACACGCACGAACTCTATTACTATCAGGCCCGCAGTTACACCCAGACTGGGAAGCGCGGTTTTTCCAGAAGCGCTATAAAATCCATACGAAAGGAACACGGATACAAGGATGAGAAGCGGAAGAAGTGAGAATGGACTGATGTACGCCGTGAAGAGCAGCGCCAGCAAGGTGGGCTACTGTTCGCTCAGCATACGCTGCGGCACACGCGCCGAGGGCGATCTGCCCGAAGGCACGGCGCATTTCGTGGAGCACACCATCTTCAAAGGCACCAGGCGCCTTAGCGCCGCGCGTATCAACTCTTACCTGGACCGCCTCGGCGGCGAACTCAACGCCTACACAACCAAGGAGGAAATCGTGCTTCACGCCACCGTCCTGCGCGAAGACATCTGGAAAGCCGTGGGACTTCTTATGGAAATCGCCACTGAAGCGACCTTCCCGGAGCACGAAGTTGAGACCGAGCGCGGAGTCATCCTGGACGAAATAATCTCCTACAAAGACAGCCCGTCGGAAGACATCTTCGACAACTTCGAAAGCCGTTTCTTCGCCGGAAGTCCGCTCGGAAGGCTCACCCTTGGCACGCTCGAATCGGTCGGAAGAACGACAGTCGAAGACCTCAAGACTTATTACCGTCGCAACTTCATCCCGCAGAACATGGCCCTATGCGTCGTCGCGAATGGCGATGAAGCGGAACTCGAAAAGAAGATCAGAAGAATATGCAGCAGTTTGACATCACCGAAGACCGCGGGAATCACGAAGTAAACGTGGTGATGGGAGCGGAGGCTCCGTCGCTCTACGACAAGAAGGGCCGGATCACTGCGGTTCTTCTGGCGAACATACTCGGAGGTCCGGCGTCGAACAGCCTTCTCGGAGCGGAACTTCGCGAAAAACACGGATGGGTCTATTCGATCGAGTGCGGCTATGCGCAATACTCGGACACCGGCCTGATGACGGTAAGCCTCGGCTGCGACCGTGCAAATATCAAAAAGTGCCAGACCGCCGTGAAGCGTATCCTCACCAAAGTCAGCACGACCCCCATGAGCCCGACCGCCCTTAAGGCGGCCAAAAAGCAACTGCTCGGCCAACTCGCCATCAGTTCGGACAGTGGAGAGACGCAGTGCCTCTCGATGGGCAAGAGTCTTCTGGCATTCGGAGAGATTATGCCGGACACCCAGGTGCGCGAACTGGTGGAGTCCGTAAGCGCCGAAGACCTACGCCTGATGGCAGGCAGAATCTTCTCTCCTGACAAAGTCTCCAGGCTGATTTATTTGTAACTATCCCCGTGGGGACGAAATCTTCCAACCCCGAATTTCAGCCCAAATAACGCGATTTAATCACAAAAAACGCCCTCTACATCACTTTTCGGGGCGTTGTGTGACAATTTCTTTCGTGAGCCTCACCCGCGCGATACCTTTGCATTCGTCAAAACGAAATGTAAAGCAATGACAGCACTTACGATGAGACTCGACAACGCGTCGAACATTTATCCTGCCTCGCTTACCAAGAGGTACGCTTCCCTGTTCAGGCAAAGCGTAACCCTCTCCGAACCCGTGAACGTCAATTACCTCCAGCAGGCCCTTAATAATACAGTACAAAGAATCCCCAGTTTCGGTTGCACCCTCAAGAACGGCGCATTCTGGTGGTATCTCAAAGAACTCGACAGTATGCCCACCGTGGGCGAACTCGCTTCGCTTTCCCCCTTCGGATACAAATTCCACGGCGGATACCTGTTCAAGGTCAGCGCTGACGGTTGCAGAATAGTCCTCGACGTGTTCCACGCCCTTGCAGACGGCAAGGGGGGACAAACTTTCCTTCTTACTCTAACAGCAGAATATCTCAGACTCCGCTACGGAATCGACATACCTTACAATGATCTTATTCTCGATCCTACTGACACTCCTTCTAAGAGGGAGTCAGAAGACAGCTTCACCGAATTCAGCGGCAAGAAAGGCGCAATGGAGCAGAACGACTCTGCCTATCACGCCAATGGCCATAAAATAGGCTACCGTATCCTTCATAACGAAAGGATTATCGTTCCCTTCGACGAGCTGAAACCCGTGGCGGCAAAGTACTCCTGCACGGTGACCGAACTCATCACCGCAGCCATGGTTTCAGCTCTCCAGGAGGTGCACAAGCACGACCACCGCAAGGCGAAAAAGTCCGCCATAAAGGTGAACGTGCCGGTTAACCTCCGTCCCCTTTTCGGCAGCAGGACCCTGCGCAACTTCTCCTCCTACATTAACCTCGGAGTGGATGTGGCGAACGGTTACTACGACTTCGATGAGATCGTGAAGATTGTCTCCGCCCAGAAGCGCCACCTCGTGCTGAAGAGCGAACTCGAAAAGAAGGTCGCCGCGAACGTGGCCCTTGAGAACAACTTCGCAATCGCCATGATTCCGCTCTTCATCAAGAAGCGCGTGATCGACCTCGTCTGCAAGCTTAAGGGAGACAAGTTCCTCTCACAGACCTTCTCCAACCTCGGCAACGTGGTGCTTCCGGAGTCAATGCAGAAGTACGTGCGCGAGATGGACTTTATGCTCGGCCGCCAGAGAGGCGTTCCCGGAGCCGCCGCCGGAGTCGGTTACAACGGCAATCTGTACCTGAACTTCTCCAGGAACATCGCGGAGAACGACTTCGAATCTTACTTCGTCGATCAACTCCACCAACTCGGAATAACAACAAAACAGGTCTCGGAATAACCGAGACCTGTTTATTTAGAATTGTAAAGAGTCTGGACTACTTCAGGGTTCCGGCCTCGACGGCAACTGGCGTATATAACGGGCGTTAATTGAAATCCTCCTCACTATAGCCGTTGTAGTAATATGTATGCATCAATGAATCCTCGCTGGGAGGAAAATGAATTATGGTCATATCCCTTTCCTTGTTGTCCTTGTCAAAGAAATCCTTGTTTAAATAAGATAGGCGAGCGATGAGCGCGTTGGCCTTTATTTCATCTGGGTCCAAATGGTATTTGTGTTGGCCATCATAATACATTAAAAGTGAATCCATAAAAGCCACATAAATAAAAACCGAATCATCTGGGCTTTTTTTAAAAGACAAATAATAATCTGCCGGGAAAAATCTTTGTTCATGCCGCCAAACATCGTTCTGTAGATTGATATTAGAAATTGCAGTTGGCGATGGATTGAAGTCCATAAGAACGAACAAATCCACATTGGAGTCATTGTTAAATAAAAAATCATATTGTACTGGCTCCATTGTCAAATTATCCAACAACAATTTGCAGGAACTCAAAAGAACAAAGCATAATAGAAAAATGGTTATTCTTTTCATACTGGTGCCTGACTATTATACACTAAAGAAACAGATGGGACAAAACTGAAACCAGCCGCTGTCGGTATCTTTACAACGTACGTTCTGCCTCCTGAAGGAGTTATTCCATCTTCGAGCGGTATTTCATTCACAGCCCTTCCGGAGTAATCCTCCATAATACTACGAGTCGACCCGCTTAATAGAACCGCTACTATTGAATCTTTTTCTGCTCGAATCCTATTGTGTAATTGAAGATTTTCCTCCTCAGTGAGAATACGCGGGCGAGGGAATGTGTCTGTCAGCTCCCCTGAAACACCTCTTAAACTGATAGCAGTCAATAATAATGAGAACGACAATTTTAGGAATCTATTCCACATGTGGTTAGTGTTTGGTAATTACCTTCACTAAGGTACAGATTCATTGGATATAATCAAATAAAAAGTTATGGCTAACCTGCGGTTTTTCCCGCAGGTTAGCCATAACTTTTCCCAAAAAAACGGGACTACTTCAGGGTTCCGGCCTCGACGGCTTTCACCATGTCCTCGTTGGCGGTGATGTAGATCTCCACGCGACGGTTCTTGGCGCGGCCTTCTTCGGTCTCGTTGTCAGCAATGGGCTTGTTGAAGGAAAGACCCTGGGCATAGAGGTGGTTGGCATCCATACCGTCCTTCTTGAGTTCCTTCTTCACAGCGTCTGCCCTCTTCTGGGAAACCTTCTCGTTAGCCTCGGCGGTGCCCACGTTATCGGTGTGGCCGAGGATGGTGATGTCCGCGTTGGAGCCGAGATCCTGGAGGACAGTAGCGAACTGCTTGAGGGACTCCTTGGACTCTGCGCTGAGTTCAGAGCTGTTGAAATCGAAGAGAATTCCGCTGGAGAATGTGACCTTGATGGCCTCGAAGCCGTTGGCATCGGTGATGGTCTCAATCTTGGCAGCCTCGATCTTCTCGAGTTCCTTTGCCTTCTTGTCCATAACTGCGCCGATGGTGGTTCCGGTCGCCGCTCCTGCTGCGCCACCGATAGCGGCTCCCTTGAGAGCACCCTCTGTGTCACCGGTGATGAGGTAGCCGATACCTGCGCCGACCGCGGCGCCGCCTACTGCACCCGCGAACAGGCCTTTGAGAGTTGCACAAGACGGAGCGAGAAGCAATGCCGCTGCCGCCACTACGAGTAAACCTTTCTTCATAATTTTAATGTATTAAATGGTTAATAAAAAAAGTGTGTTATCCAATTGTCGCACCGTTGACCAGCGCCTCTTCGGGCGAGACGATTCGCATCTTTCCGTCGCCCTGGCGAGCCATCAGGATCATACCCTTCGACTCGATTCCGCGGATTACGCGCGGAGCGAGGTTGGCAAGGATGCAGATTTGTTTTCCGACCATCTGCTCGGGGGTATAGTACTCGGCGATACCGCTCACTATCACCCTCTTGTCGATGCCGGTGTCTATGGTCAACTTGAGTAATTTGTCCGTCTTCGGGACGCGCTCGGCCTCCAGAACGGTAGCGGTGCGTATGTCCATAGCCTCGAACTGGTCGAAGGTTACTTCGGCCTTCTGCGGTTCCACATGCGCAGCAGCCTCGGCTGCCGCAGCCGCCTTAGCCGCCGCCTCGCGCTCCTCGCGGATGCGCGCCAGCCTGTCCAGCTGCGCCTGAATGGCATCATCCTCAATCTTCTCGAAGAGCAGCTCGGCCGCGCCGATCTGATGGCCTGCGGGCAGGATTTCCTCACGGCCGAGCAGATCCCACTCCAGCGGCGAATCTATCATCTTGCGGAGCTTCTCAGCAGCGAACGGGGTGAAGGGCTCGAAAGCAATTGCCAGGTCAGCGCAAATCTGCAGACAGACATTGAGTATCGTCCCCGTGCGTGCCATGTCGGTCTTCGCGACCTTCCACGGCTCGGTGTCGGAGATATATTTGTTGCCCACGCGGGCCATGCTCATCGCATCTTTCAGAGCCTCCCGGAAACGATAGTTCTCGAGGTTCTTCTCCAGCGAAGCACGCAGCGCAGGAATCTCATCCAGCGCTTCCCTATCAATAGCTTCAAGTTTGCCCGCTGCCGGCACTTTGCCTTCGAAGTACTTATGAGTTAGCACCACGGCGCGGTTCACGAAGTTGCCGAAAATAGCCACCAGCTCGGAGTTGTTGCGGACCTGGAAGTCCTTCCAACTGAAATCGTTGTCCTTGGTTTCAGGAGCGTTGGCTGTGAGAACATAGCGGAGCACGTCCTGCTTTCCGGGGAAATCCTCAAGATACTCGTGCGCCCACACTGCCCAGCCACGCGAAGTCGAGATCTTGTCGCCCTCCAAATTCAAAAATTCATTGGACGGAACGTTGTCCGGGAGGATGTAGCCGTCGCCATAGGCCTTCAGCATCGAAGGGAAGACGATGCAGTGGAAGACGATATTGTCCTTGCCGATGAAATGCACGAGCTTCGTGTCTTCACTCTTCCACCACTTCTCCCAGTCGTTCGGGAGCAGTTGCTTCGTATTGCTGATGTAACCGATGGGAGCGTCGAACCAGACATAGAGGACTTTGCCCTCGGCGCCCTCGACGGGCACTGGCACGCCCCAGTCCAGGTCACGTGTGACCGCACGGGGCTGCAGACCGCCGTCGAGCCAGCTCTTCACCTGGCCATAGACGTTCGACCTCCATTCCTTATGTCCGTCAAGTATCCATTCGCGCAGCCACTGCTCGTAGTCCTGCAGGGGCAGATACCAGTGGGTCGTTTCTTTCTTGATGGGCTCGGCGCCGCTGAGTTTGCTCTTGGGGTTGATCAGTTCTTCCGGGCTGAGGGTGCTGCCGCACTTCTCGCACTGGTCGCCATAGGCATCGGGGTTACCGCACTTGGGGCAGGTTCCCACTATGTAACGGTCCGCCAAAAAGGTCTTAGCCTCCGGATCGTAGTACTGCTCGGTGGTCTTCGTGATGAACTTTCCGGAATCGTATAACTTCTTGAAGAACTCGGAAGCGGTCTCTTCGTGGATCTTGGACGAAGTGCGTCCGTACACGTCGAAATTGATTCCAAAGCCCTTGAATGAATCCGAGATTATCTTGTCGTATTTGTCAACTATATCCTGCGGGGAGCAACCCTGCTGACGGGCCTTGATGGTGATGGGCACTCCGTGCTCGTCGCTTCCGCACACGAACAGGACGTCGCGTCCTCTCATACGCAGATAACGGACGTAAATGTCCGCAGGCACGTAAACTCCTGCGAGGTGTCCGATATGCACGGGGCCGTTGGCGTAGGGCAAGGCCGCTGTCACGAGCGTTCTTTTGTAGTCTTTCATTTCTTAATCTTCTTCGTAAGTTCTCTCTGGAACTTCTGGAACTTCACAAGCGCCTGCATAATCTTCAACTGCTCTGCGGAGTCGGTGGTCTTCGCGAGCGAATCTTTCAGGAAATCTATCTTCATCTGCACGCGGCGCTCGGCGTACATAAGGATAGTTTTCGGCACATAATTGACCAGCCACGACTCCACACTCATCATCGAATCGGTGAAGTTCTGCACCGTAATCTGGTATTTTTCTATCGATAGGTCTGCTGTGACCTTGCGTATTTCGGGGTCCGGGCTGTCGAACAGACGGCGGATAATGCCGTCCTGGTCCAAACCTTCGCAATAAGCGTCCACGAACGCATCATAGGTCTTGCGATAAACGGTATTCTGCATCTCGGAGCCGTCTTCTTCGATTGCTCCGCGGATGAAATCGGTCACATTGGAGACTTCCTCGGTGTAGTACTCAGAATCCGTCTCGAACTTCATCGGGAGGTCGCCATAGCGGAGCAGGAAACTGAGGATATCCGCCTCCAGCGGCGCGAGCAGTTTGTTCTCGAAGACTATCTCCTGCGGGCGGACGGGCATAAACTCGGGCGCATCCATCTCCTCGGCCGGAGCCATCTCCTCCAGTCCTTCGTCGGCCGCACGGGCCGCGCGTCTCACCTCTCTCTCACGAGCCTTCTCAGCATCCTCACGCGCCCTCTCCCGCGTCTTCACGATACGGTCGAAGATAATCTGCGCCTCCATGCCGAACTTGGCCGCCGTCTCCTGGACGTAGACCGAACGCTGGACGGCGTCCGGAATAAGGGCGATAGTGTCTGCGATATCGTTGATGAGACCCGACTTCTTATACGGGTCGCCGGCCGCTTCCTCGAGCAGCAGATCTGTCTTGAACGAGATGAAATCGCGCTCGTTCGCCGCTATATAGTCCTGCACCTCCTGCAGGCTGTGCGTACGGCCGAAACTGTCCGGATCTTCGCCCTCGGGCAGCAGCACTATTCGTACGTTCATTCCCTCCGGCAGCACGAGGTCCGTGCCGCGGATGGCGGCGTGGATGCCCGCCGAATCACCGTCGTACATGATGGTCATGTTATTGGTGAAACGGTGGATCAGCCGCACCTGCTCCACGGTCAGGGACGTGCCGCACGAGGCGACCACGTTCGTCACTCCCAGTTGCTGCATGGTGATGACGTCCACGTTACCCTCCACCAGAATACATTTGTCCTGCCTGGAAATCTCCGATTTCGCGAAGTAAATGCCCAGCAGGGCTTTGCTCTTGACGTAGATCTCCGTCTCCGGGGAGTTGACGTATTTCGCGGGGTTGTCGCTTTTCAGCGTACGGCCGGAGAATGCTATCACGCGGCCGGCGAGCGAGTGGATCGGGAACATCACGCGCTCGCGGAAGCGGTCAGCGAGCGAGCCGTCTTCGTGCTGCACGGTCAAGCCGGCCGCGATCAGATACTCGGGCTTGTAACCCGCCGCGATTGCAGCGTCGGTGAGAGCCGAGCGGCCGGACGGCGCCCAGCCGAGGCCCCATTTGGCGATGGTCGCGTCTTCGATACCGCGAGCGTGATAATATGCCAGACCGACGTTCTTTCCCTCGGGAGTCTGCAACTGTTCATAGAAGAACTTGTGCGCGAACTCGCTCACCAGCAGGATGCTCTCCCTGCGCTGGCGGTTGGCAATCTCCTCCGCGGACAGTTCTTCTTCCTGAATCTCTATGTGATACTTCTGCGCCAGATAACGCAGCGCCGCCGGATAATCGAGATGCTCATATTCCATCACGAAGCCCACGGCGGTGCCGGCCTTGCCGCAGCCGAAGCATTTGTAGATACCCTTCGAAGGGGTCACATAGAACGAAGGAGTCTTCTCGTTGTGGAAAGGACAGCAAGCCACCAGGCTGGCTCCGCGCCTCTTGAGCGAGACGAAGTCGCCGACGACCTCCTCAACCCGGGCCGTCTCAAGGATTAGGTTTACTGTCTCCTGGGGAATCATTTAAGACGCTACTTCACAGATGAATTTTATACGGGTAAGGCGGATTTCCATCTCGGAATAGTCGTTCTCGAGGGCGCGGATGGCGTCGTCGAGCGAATCCGAAGCGGCTTCGTGGCGGAAATAATCCATCAGTTCAGCCACCACATCGGGCTCCACCTCCTGGTTGACATAGTAATTGATATTCAGACGGGTGCCGGCGGACACTATCGTCTCCACCTCCGTCAGCAGATCGCACATAGGCATATCCAGACCCTTCGCGATGTCGTCGAACGGCAGGCGCTTGTCGATCATGCCGATAATCTGAATCTTCACGGCCGACTTGCTCGCGGTGCTCTTCACGATGAGGTCCTGCGGGCGCTCGATCTCGTTCTCATCCACATATTTCGCTATGAGATCGATGAACGGCTGGCCGTATTTCTTCGCCTTTCCTTCACCCACTCCCTGGCAGTTCTTCAGTTCTTCCAGGGTGATAGGATAAAGGATGCTCATATCGTCCAGCGCCGGATCGCCGAAGAGTATCCACGGCTGGAGATCCAGTTTGTGCGCGAGGTCCTTGCGGAGGTCCTTGAGCATGGCGAGCAGCACGGGATCTCCCCCGCCGCCCTTCATAGCCGCGGCATTTGCCGCCGCATCTTCGTCGTCCTCTTCGTCGTCCGGCGAGCCGTCGCCAGTGAACACGCGGTCTTCAACCAGATTCAGTTGCCAAGGATTCTCGAGGAACTGCTTTCCGAGCGGAGTCACGAAGATGAGTCCATAGGTCTCGATCTCCTTGTCCAGCAGGTGCATGATGAGACCCTGGTGGATGACCGTCGCCCAGAACTTGTCAGTATGTTCATCTCCGGCGCCGAAGTACTGGATCTTGTCGTGGTGGTAACTCTTCACCAGAGCGGTGTCGTTGCCTGACAGAATCGCGGCGAGATGCTCCAGTTTGAAGTGTTCCTTCAGCGAAAGGATGAGTTTGATAACGAGTTTCATCTCCGCGCGGCCGTCGAAGACCTTGCGAGGATGCAGGCAGTTGTCGCAGATGCCGCAGTTGTCGTTTGGATAATCCTCACCGAAATAACCGAGCAGCAGCCTTCTGCGGCAGTCGCTGGATTCAGCGTACGCCACCACTTCGTTCAGCAGTTGCTTGTTGATTTCCTGCTCGGACACGGGCTTGCCGCGCATAAACTTCTCCAGTTTCTGGATGTCCTTGTAACTGTAGTAGGTTATGCAGAGGCCTTCCCCGCCGTCGCGGCCGGCGCGGCCTGTTTCCTGGTAGTAACTCTCCACGCTCTTCGGGATGTCGTAGTGGATCACGAACCTGATATCGGGTTTATCGATGCCCATACCGAAGGCGATTGTGGCCACTATCACGTTGACGTCCTCCATCAGGAACTTGTCCTGATTCTCCGCGCGCACTTTGGCGTCCAGACCAGCGTGGTACGGGAGCGCCTTGATGCCGTTGATCTGCAGGAACTCCGCCATCTCCTCCACCTTGCGGCGGCTGAGGCAGTAGACGATGCCCGACTTGCCGGGATGCTGGCGGATGAAGCGGACTATGTCCTTGTCCGCGTCCACCTTGTCGCGCACCTCGTAATACAGGTTCGGGCGGTTGAACGAAGATTTATAGACCACGGCGTCCGGAATCGCGAGCGTCTTGAGGATATCGCTCTGCACCTTCGGGGTCGCGGTCGCAGTAAGGGCGATAATCGGAGCCCTGCCGATAGTATCAACGATGGGGCGGATTCGGCGGTACTCCGGGCGGAAGTCGTGGCCCCACTCTGAAATACAGTGCGCTTCATCCACCGCGTAGAAGGAAATCTTTATTGTCCTCAGGAACGCCACGTTCTCGCCCTTGGTGAGCGATTCCGGCGCGACATAGAGGATCTTGGTCTTGCCTTCCTTGATGTCGTTCTTGACTTCTTCGATCTGAGGTCTGGAGAGCGAGGAATTGAGGAAGTGCGCTATGCTTTCGTTACCGGACACAAAGCCCCTGATAGCGTCCACCTGATTTTTCATCAGAGCGATGAGAGGGGAAATAACGATCGCGGTACCGTCCATCAGCAGCGCGGGCAACTGGTAACAAAGCGATTTGCCGCCGCCCGTGGGCATAAGCACGAAACAGTCCTTTCCGTCCGTCAGGTCTTTGATGATCTCTTCCTGATCTCCCTTGAACCCGTCGTAACCGAAGAACTCCTTGAGTGTCTTGCGTATTTCTGCCGATGTGACTGACATAGTTCTTTCTAGAATGTGTGTATTGCGAGGCCCGATCTGAGTTTTGGCTCAAACCAGGTGGTTTTCGGAGGCATTATGTTTCCGCTGTCCGCGATATCCGTGATCTGTTTCATGCTCACGGGATACAGGGCGAAAGCAATCTTCATCTCACCGCTGTCCACCCTGCGCTTTAGTTCGCCAAGGCCCCTGATTCCGCCCACGAAGTCGATGCGGTCGTCTGTGCGGAGGTCTTTGATTCCGAACACGGGGCCGAGCACCCTGCTTGACAGGATCGTGACATCGAGCACGCCTATCGGGTCGTGGTCGTCGTAGGTTCCCGGACGGGCCCTGAGTTGATACCACTTCCCTTCCAGATACATCGAGAAGGTGTGCAGTTCGTCAGGAGTATAGATCTCCGTTCCCTGGCAGGTGACATCGAAGGTCTCGCCGAGGATGCCGATCACCTGGCTCGGAGTCAGACCATTGAGGTCTTTCAGCACGCGGTTGTAGTCCAACACCTTGAGTTGATCCTCGGGGAAGCACACTGCCATGAAGTAGTTGTACTCTTCCTCGCCAGTATGGTTCGGGTTTTTCTTGGCCCTTTCAGCGCCCACGCGGGCCGCGGCGGCGCTGCGATGGTGGCCGTCGGCGATATAGAAGGCGTCGATCTTCTCGGTGAAGAGTTTAGTGATCTCCGCAATCAGTTTGTCATCGTCGATTACCCAGAATTCGTGGCCGAAGTTATTCTCGTCCGTGAACTTGTACTCCGAAGGCTTCTTCACGGTGTCCGCGATAATCTGCTCCAGTTCCGGCTGGTGTTTGAAGGCAAAGAACACGGGCTCGATGTTCGCGCTCTGGATTTCCACATGCTTCATGCGGTCGTCTTCCTTGTCCTTGCGGGTCAGTTCGTGCTTCTTGATGCGACCCTCGACATAGTCTGCCGAATTCGCGCAGAGCACATATCCGTACTGAGTACGGCCGCCCATAGTCTGGGCATAGATATAGTAGCAAGGCTTCGAATCGCGCACGAGCCAGCCCTTCTCCTGCCACTTCTTGAAGTTCTCCACCGCCTTGGCGTAGACCTTCGGATCGTGCTCCTCGGGCATGGGATCGAAATCGATCTCCGGCTTGGTGATATGCAGAAGCGACTTCTCCCCCGCCATCTTGCGGGCCTCCTCGGAATCGAGGACATCGTACGGTGGAGCGGCTACTTCGGTAACGAGATTCTTGGGCGGACGAACTGCCGCAAAGGGTCTTACTTTCATTTGTTAACCTGGAATTTAGTGTTGCCGGTAAGGGCGAAATCTACTATCTGGCGTGCAGCCGCGAGGCCGGCGTTGATGTTCGCCTCGGCTGTCTGAGCGCCCATCTTCTTGGGGGTCGCGAAGACACGCAGTCCGAACTTCTCCTGCAGAGCGGCGAGGTTATCCGGAGCCACATCGGTGACATACTTGAGGTCCGCGCGATCCTCCAGGGCCTTCTCCAGACCAGCCTCATCGATGACTTCCTTGCGGGCTGTGTTCACGAGAGTCGCGCCCTTGGGCATCTTGGTGATAAGGTCGTAGTTAATGCTGCCTATGGTCGACGGCAGGGCGGGAATATGCAGGCTGAGATAATCGCTGCCTTCGTAGAGTTCGTCCAGAGTGTGAACCGGCTCCGCTCCGCCGGCGAGAATCTGCTCGTCCGTGAGGAACGGGTCAAGGGCCTTGACCTTCATTCCGAGGGCCTTCGCTTTCGCGCCCACGAGACGGCCTACGTTGCCGAATGCCTGGATTCCGAGGGTCTTGCCCTGAATCTCCGAGCCCGTGGCGGGCGTGAACTGCGTCCTGGCCATGAAGATCATCATCGCGATCGCGAGTTCGGCCACGGCGTTCGAGTTCTGGCCCGGGGTGTTCATAACCACCACGCCGGCCTTCGTCGCGGCCTCCAGATCGACATTGTCATATCCGGCTCCGGCGCGCACGACAATCTTGAGCTTCGGGGCGGCCGCGATAACCTCGGCGGTCACCTTGTCTGAGCGGATGATCATCGCCTCAGCGTCTGCGACGGCTTTTACGAGATCCGCCTGGGCCTCGTATTTTTCAAACAGCACGACTTCGTGTCCGGCGGCCTCGAGGATATCCTTGATACCCTTAACAGCCACAGCCGCGAACGGCTTCTGAGTAGCAACCAGTACTTTCATTATGCGTGAATTTTTTCAAACTCCTGCATGCAGGCGACGAGGGCCTTGACGTCCTCGAGGGTGCAGGCGTTGTAAATCGATGCGCGGAATCCGCCCACGCTGCGGTGGCCTTTCAGGCCGACCATGTCGTGCTCCTTCGCGAACGCGAGGAACTCGTCCTGCAGTTCTTCGTAGCCGGGGGCCATCACGAAGCAGACGTTCATGATTGAACGGTCTTCCTTCGCGGCAGTTCCCACGAACAGCGGGTTACGGTCGATCTCGGCATACAGCGCCTCGGCCTTTTCGTCGTTGCGCTTCTTCATGGCTGCGACTCCGCCCTGGTCCTTGATCCAGTGCAGCGTCCTGTTCATCACGTACAGCGGCAGCACGGCCGGGGTGTTGAACATGGAGAGTTTGTCGATATGGGTGTGCAGGTCCAGCATAGTCGGGATGTACCTGCTGACCTTTCCGAGGGCATCCAATTTCACGATTGCGAAGGTGCAGCCGGCAGGGCCGACGTTCTTCTGGGCGCCGCCGTAGATCATCGCGTACTTGGAGACGTCCACCGGCCGGCTCATGATGTCCGAAGACATATCCGCGATCAGCGGAACGGGGCTGTCGAGGTCTTTCTTGATCTCCGTGCCGTAGATCGTGTTGTTCGTGGTGATATGGAAATAGTCCACGTCACTCGGAATCACGAAGTCTTTCGGGATGTACGAATAATTCTTGTCAGACGAACTGGCGAGGGCGTACGCGTCGCCATAGGCTTTCGCCTCCTTCAGGGCCTTCTTCGCCCACACTCCCGTCTCCAGGTAGGCCGCCTTCTTCTCGAGGAAGTTCAGCGCCACGAAGAGGAACTCCATGCTGGCTCCGCCGGGCAGGAAAACCACCTCATATCCCTCGGGGATATTGAGGATTTCCTTCCAGAGCGCGCGGGTTTCGTCCATCACGGCGTCCCACTCCTTGGTACGGTGAGAAATGCAAAGCAGGGACACACCAGTCCCCGCAAAATCTTTTATCGCATCGATAGTCGCGTCCAGCGCTTCCTGCGGAAGCAGACAGGGACCGGCATTGAAAACGTGTTTTTTACCCATGATATAGTATAAGTTATAAATTTCCGATAGTGAAGTTAGTGATATTTTTAGTTCTTTCCAAGAAATCCTCCTCCTGAGCCAGCCTTACCCTGACCTGCATGCTGCAGCTCGCCTCGAAGCGCTGGTCGCGGCTCGGAAGGCCCAGGTCCTTGACTACTTTCATCACTTCGGGCATCTGAGCGTAGTCGAAGCTGAGTTCGTACCACTTCCCCGCTACTTTTTCTATTATTTGAGCATTATTGATAGCGTCTGCAGTAGAGGATTTGTAGGCTCTGATAAGGCCGGGTATTCCCAGTTTTATTCCGCCGAAGTATCGCACCACGACGACGGCGACGTCGCTCAGGCCGGCGCTGTCGATCTGGCCCAGAATGGGCCTGCCAGCCGACCCGGCAGGCTCGCCGTCGTCGCTAGCGCGCCAGACTTCGCCCTTCAGCCCGATTCTGTAGGCCACGCAATGATGACGGGCGTCGTGGTACTCCTTGCGGGCTTTTTCCAGAAGCGACTTCACCTCTTCCTCGCTCTCTACCGGATAAGCGAGAGCGATGAAGCGGCTGCCCTGGTCCTTGAAAAGACCTTCGGAAGGTGCTGCGATACTTTTGTATGTGTCCTGGATTGCCGCCATACTTCTCAAATTTACAATTTTTCCTTCGGATACCGTGCGCACCCTCCGTTTTTTCCACGAGTGAACATGCGAAAACACACCCAAAACGAACGTACCCTCGGCTTTTCACCGAGGGTACGCACACCTAAAGGTGATTGTTATTACGGTCAGAGATCGCTGCGGACTATTCCGAGTGTCAGGTCGGCCGGGTTCAGCAGAAGGTCGTAGGTGCCGGCTTCCGGAACCAGGAAAGCATTCTCGCTTGCAACGACAAGGGGATATGTCTGTCCCGGCTGCATGGTAACTACTTCCTGCTCCGGACCAAGTGAATAAGACCAATGGAACGTGAGCCTGATCGCTTCCTGCTCGGAGAACTCCTTACCGGAAAGTTTCAGGACGGGACCGTTGTCCGTGGACAGTACGCTGTCGAACGCCCATTCATAATTGACCAGCCAGGGAGATTCCTCTCCAAATGGATGTATCTCCAGGTGCTTGTAATCGCTTGTGATATTAAGCTGGGCCTCAAAGTAACCGACGTAAGGCAGCAGGAAAGGATTTCCGTCCCTGATAAGAGTGCGGGAACCTATTCCGCTGATACCGTAGTCCGTGCTCCATTTGTCTCCGGTTGTCTTGTTGAGGACCTGGAACTTCTCTCCGGCCTTATAATGGACAATAGCGTAGAGCATCTCGCTCGTGTAGGAATCTTTCTGTCTGGAGCCCACAAAGCGGAGCGGGATTTCCGTTCCCATGTTGCCGGAAAGCACCCAGTCGCATCCGAAGTCATCCGACGCGCCTTCCGAAGACGTGGTGCCGTTGATCGAATAGATGTAACCCTGGATTGCTTCCGCGGTAGAGCCGCCGTAGTAGACAAGAGGCGAATAGATTATGACCTCGTCGTCATCACTGATATCCAGCTGGCCTTCCTGCCATCTCTCACCGCCGAAATACAGGATCTGGTACGCCTGGAGAATCTGCTCACGGTCGTTTCCGTCCCACATGCCAAAGGTGGCGTTGCCGTACGCGCTTCCAAAGCAGTTGCGGACATTCGTGACACGTCCTTTGATGTAATAGGAGTCCTCAGATGCATTTTCGCCGACCGCCTGCGCCTTATGGATGGCATCCTGGACGGTGAAAGGATTCTCAAGGGAGCCGTCTCCCACATACTGGTAAGGAGCCGGAACCTCGGAAGTCATGCCGTTGAGGCTGTAAAGATAGGCCTGTGAAGGAGCTGTCCTCGTCCCTCCGTTACTGTCAAGGTAAAGCTTTCCACACACAAGGACGCGGTCCCATCTGTAGATTTCAGAGTTGCCTTCTACCCACGGCTTGTTCTCAAGGAATGCGGCATCGTCCATCTCGAAACAGCATTCGTAGCTGCTCTCACCTCCAAGGGTAATGCGGAAGCTGGCGGTCCCGGTGTCTGCTGAGTACTGCTTCAGGACCTCGCTCACGTATCCATGGATGAACACATCCTCAGCCGAGGCGGAACCGGGCTCCAGCGTCTTGGCGTAAAGAACGGCACCCACCGGGTCGAAAGGACTGTCGAGAGTCCCCTTTCCGTGGTCAAGCTCCTGAAGTCCCTCGATTGCATCCACGGTGATATAGCCGAAATTATCGGTATTTCCACCGTACCAGCCGCGGACTTTTACCCTGGAGCCATAATACTTCAGGTATTCGTCAAAGCAGTAATGGGTCCTGAACATCCCCCATGGAGAGTCTATGAACACAACTTCATGGTTGGTGAACGGCCTCACATAAAGCTGTCCCTCGAAGGTCACGGGGACGGAGACGGAATACCTGCCGCCCTGCAACTCGGAATAAACCACTTCCTCGAGCGCAGCCTCGCCCGTCTTTTCAAATGTCGCACCGATAATCTCGGGGAGTTCAGCGAATGTTGTCTTCACGCCCTGAATCTTTACGACATCTCCGACGGCAGGGAGCGAATTCCCATATCCGGAATAGACATAAAGACCCAAATGTCCGTCTTCGGAAACCACAAAGCCTTCTTCAGAGAGGGAATACACGGTCACATTTTCCAGGGAAACTGCCGTGTCGTCGGCCACGGAGCTGTAGATCCTGCGTATCGTAAAGCCCTGGTTCTCACTCCTGTTCATCGTGAACAGCCCTTCCTCCGGGCTCCATGTAAAGTCCATCCAGCCGCCGTTTTCCACATACATGAGCACCGAACCGCCCATGACAAGGCTCACAGGGGATTCGGGCGAAATGGACGCCACGTCATAACCGTCTACGCTCTGCTCGCCGGACTCCAGTCCATACTGGTTCCAGTTCCAGTCCTGAAGGGCCAGGATGCCACCGTCCTGCACATAGACGTCTTCAAGTGCATATGCGCCGTCCTTCCATTCCATTTCCTTCCAGAAGTCGAAATTGGCTCCAAACAGGGTCATGTTCCTGTGGGCCTCGCTCACAAGCGCCGTACTATTGTTGACATCCAGGGTTATGGTCACGTAACCTCCCTGAGGAAAATACAGGTTGGGACCGCCGGGCAAGAGAGGAATAACTTTCCCCGCTTCTATCAGGGAGCGGAAATTATCGTCCACGTTTTCTTCAGTGGCGCCGAACTGCTCGTCCCATTTGTAATCCTTGCGGAACTTGAACTCCGCTTCTTCCGGAAGATCAAGAGTAACCTCATAAACTCCGTCCGAAACCTGAGTCATGTCATAGTCCCAGTCCCAGGAGGTGAAGTTGCCCACAATAGACCACCTGGGCTTGTAGGTATCGAAGAACATCCAGTCTCCGTAGACCCAGTCATAGACCTGGAAGGCGAATTCCGCATCCAGGGAGCCGTCAGCCTTGAGAGAAAGGGTTGCTTTGTAACGGCAATTGCTCTCAAACCAGATGCTCTGGCCGAGCGGATATGTCAGCTGCTCCCCGTCCGTCGTGGTCACGACCAGGGTCGGAGCAGTTTCCTGCGGCACAAGGATCAGGGACCAGACGTCCTCACCATCGG
This sequence comes from uncultured Bacteroidales bacterium, assembly GCA_905234485.1. Taxonomy (GTDB): domain Bacteria; phylum Bacteroidota; class Bacteroidia; order Bacteroidales; family UBA932; genus Cryptobacteroides. Next base: position 95,416 of record CAJOHV010000001.1, read on the forward strand.
CATTCTGCGCCTTTGCAGCGAGGATCGCGCCCTTTTCTCCCACGGGGCCCTCGCCAACATTAATGACAGAATAGACATCGTCCAGGGCGACGGAAGACACCTTTCCGGCGAGAGAACCGCCTATGGCTATATCCACCCTCGAAAGCCGATGACGGAATTGGAGTGCCACCGTCTCATCCGGCTTAACACGATTCTCAGCCACCATGAAATCCGACCTAGAATAGGCCGCGTGCGTTCTCTGATCCTTCTCAACTTTAATGTTGTAGGCATACTGCTCGAAAAAGTTGAAGTCCGGATCATAGGGATAGTAAGCCATGAACTCGGTGTAGTCAGTCTGGTCCTCCAGCCAGCAGATGGGCGTATCTGAAGTGAGGCTGCTGCCACTGATGGTATATTTGACATTGAGGGCGGAGATCGGCTCCAAGGCTATGACGCCGATCTCATCACCGGCCTCAAATCCGGAGGCCGTAGCCTTGGTGGCATATTCCCCTATATTGGTCGTAAAGGCAATCTGCCTTTCATTGAGCAAAGCGTCCTTTTCCATAAGAGAGGAGCAGGATATCGCCGCAAGCACAGTCACAAGTGATAAAATAATCTTTTTCATATCCTTTCTTTCTTATGGTTATTCACTTTTTGTCCAAGTCTGAGGGAGAGGATAAACCACTCCGTACGATCCATACGCTCCCTCATAGTCACCCTCCTGGATGACAGCCAGCACCTCAAAGCTCGTGAACGGATACCCGTTGTAGGAAAGCCCGGGCTGGATGTCAATGGCACCGTCGTCATTGATTTTACCGGTGAGGAGGATCAGGTCGGAGAGCTCCCCGTACAGCCAGTAATCGCCATCGTCGTCGGGGATGGAGTAGCTTGCTTTCGGCCAGTCATATGTGAGGCCGTAAATTGACCATGTCCATTCCCTCAGCCTCTGGAAATAAACATTGAACGAGGAATCGCCCGTGTTGAAACGAGCCTTGAACTGATGCCCATTGTATTCTATGTTGATCTGCAGTCCGTCCTGGCTGATCGTGATGGGAATAAAGCTTTCATCGTCAAGCCAATACATCCAGCTGCCGACGAAAGAATCGAGAGCTTCCGGAACATAGGCCTCAAGGAATTCCGCCTTTATCCATTTGTCCCGAACATTCAGCGTGAGATGGTAGCGGCCGGGCTCGGAAATGGTCATGTCGGCCCCGTCGTACCAAACGGTGTACAGGAAGGGATTTTCCGACTTCGGGAGCTGCGGTCCGCCTAAATTCTTGCTCCAGTCATGGTTGCAGCGGAATTTGAACTTCTCGCCCCAGTAGTCTATATCAATCGAATAGACTCCGGAAGACTCTCTTGTCATGTCGAAGTCCTCATCCCAGTTCGTGCCTTTGTATGTGCCGATCAGCGACCACACTTCGTCGTCGGGAGCGATGAAGAACACTTCATGCTCGGGGTCCACGTTCAAGACATATTCACCTGCCTTAAGCGCACTGAAGGGCTTTCCTCCCTGCACAAGGAGATTCTTTCCTTCGGATATGGCCGCATCGGCATCACGGGCAAGGCCGAACACCAGCTCCATCCGACCGATGCGGTAGATGAGATCGTAAGTGTCCGATGTCCTTGCGGTGAAGCCGGTCTCGAAGTGCAGGCCTCCAAAGGAATCCTGCGTCATCAGGGTTTCGTCAACGCCATTCGTCCTCAGATACCAGTCGCCCTCGGTATGGAACTCGTCGGCCACAAACGCCCCAAACTGGGCGTCCGACTCCGGAGTCCATTCCGTGACATCCAAACTGATGGCAGTCGCGGCGTTTTTGTCTATGCTGAGACCTATGGAATACTGTCTGGCCGATTCCATGGTCACGCTCTCCCTGCTGGACTTGCAGACAATCTGCTCATCCTCGGCTGTAACCACCACTATCTCGAAATCGGCTTCCTGGGGAGGGACAACCGCAACCCAGGTCCTGCCGCCGGAATAGGGCGAGCTCAGTTTTCCGGTGCGGATCATTCCCTTTTCACCGACGGTGGCCACGGGAGTTCCGTACCATACGCCCACCCGGGCTTTGCCATAAACACCTCTGAGGTAGATGTCCTTGACGTCCACGTCCGAGTAATTCTCAATCACAACACGGGACATGCGATGTATGAAATTGAGAGGAATGGTTTCGGCGTCGGCATAAGCCATAAAGTTGGCACCCATGAGATCCGATGCCGTGTAGGCTTCATGGGTAGACTGGTCCGGTTCCACGGAGAAAACGTTGAGAGCCACCAGATCCACCCAGTCCTCTCTATAAGGATAGACCGCGAAGAAGCTCACCGGCGCAGTCTTGTCCATGTCTTCGGGCCAGACTATGCTGTGCTCGGGGATAAGCTCGTTGCCGGAGAATGTCATCTTCACATTCAGCTCATTCAACGGCTCTTCCACAAACAAGGACACGGCGTCGCCTAGCTCGAAAGATCTTTCCGTCGCCTTGGTGCCGAAGTACTCAAGGTTGGAAGTGAAGCGAAGGGCTTTGCTCTCAGAGACAGGACCCTCCTTCACGGTGCAGGAGGCAAGGGCCGCAAGGGCCGATATCGCAAAAAACTTATATAATTTCATAGCCTCTCTTCTTTATTCGTTAACACTCTTGACAACGGGAGCGCCCATCGGGAGCGGGACCCTCTTGAACGGGAGGACTTTGCTTCTGGCCCGGACCGGTTCGCCCTGCTCCACTTCCACATAATTGGAACGCTTCGCGGGAGCAAAGGACGCAGGAGCCGATGCCGCAGCGGCGGCGTCGGGCATGACAAGCGTCCAGCCACCCATCATCCTCATCCAATTGTAGTAAGACCTTGTGTCCACAATGCGGCCGTAAGGCGCAATATTGTAAGCCCCGTCGGAAACTTCCTTGTTGTTCCTTATATACATATGAGAACCGGGGTGCTTTTCCGCAAGGTTGTAATGGGTGAGTTCCCATGCGCCTTTTTCGGTGTCCGGCTCATTCAGGCTCTTCTCCATGTATCCGGTCCTGAACGGCAGATAGTAGATGTAGGAAATGCCTTCGTCCTCCACGAATGTGAAGTCGAAGTCCCCGGAGTATCCGATGTAGACACCATCAAGATCGGGGTTTTCTTGGACCTGCGAAGGCCATGTGTTGCTCCAGTAGTCCGCATAAGGTTGCACGGCGCGATAGCGCTCGAGGCCCTGCGCCTTAAGGATGATCACGTTCCGGGTAAATCCTCCGGTGTTCCACATATCGTCAATCCAGGTCCCTTCTCCCACTTCTTCCCACACGGACGGAGCCTTTTCCGTCTTCAGAGGGGCCGAAGTCCAGAAGGGATTGCCGTTTATGTCGTTGCCGGCAGCTATTATCAGATACTCAGTGTCCGGCTCGAGGGAGTCCACGGAGAAGTCTCCGCCGGCCGTGTCTGAGACAAAGCTCATGTAGCCGCTCTTCCAGTAATTGCCGTTCATCGCGAGGGAGTAGTAGTCGTCCTCCGTGATGCCAGACTCAATGGCCGCGGCCTGTGAGATGGCCGTGACTCCGATCACGCTGGAATAAGGAAGATCCACATGCATTGTTGCAACGCTTTCCGGGAATGCGGGATGCACAGAAACGGCGGACAAGGTCAGAGGACCGGCTTCCGGAACCTCACTGCCAGGAATCTCCACTGTAAAATAATTATAGTAGTACGCCCAGAAATCCGTTCCCGGGGCCGATGCATAGAAGAATCCGGTGTAGCGTCCGTTCTGGAAAATGGGGATCCTCACCTCGGAGGTCTTTCCGGGAACTAGGTCCGGAACCGTCTCGCCGGCGCCCTGCCTGAAGGCGGGAAGAATATCGGCCTCGATCTCCTGATATGAAGGCCTGCCCTGGAAAAACATGTAGCGGACATCGGTCACATCCATTGAGGGAGTAATGGTAAAGCTGGCAAAACGTATTCCGTCATCTTCCACGATTCCGTTGAAGGAATACTCGAAATCAAGGACCGGCTCTCTCGTTGCTCCGGGAAGGACAAGCTGGAAAGCGTCGTTCTGGTTCATCGGAGCGGTCTCTTTGGAGTTCGTGTAATATGCAGTCAGTTCTCCGAGACGGATGACGCCATTATTGAGAGAGCCGTACTGCTCCCCGTCCTCCATAATCTCGGGAACACTGGAATAGACATAGAACTCACGTGAGTTGTAATCGTTCCACCACCAGGGCTCCCTGAAGTTGGATGTAGGACGCAGGAATATTTTCTGGGGATCTCTGGCATCGATGATGATCTGGTAAGGCCAATTGTCAAGAGGCAGATTCTCAAAAGCATTCTCCAGCATGTAAAGGCCGGGGGTGTTCTTTTCCTCGTACAGCCTTCCCTTCGACAGTGCGGGAGTGATTCCATACTCGCCCCAGAACATGCCCTGAACAACCTCCACTTCATCAACGTATTCGAAATCGAGGTTCTCTGGTTCATAGACAAGGACACCCCTGTCCGGGTAGAACCATACTCCGAGAGGTCCCTCATAACCCGAAAGTTCAAACCAACCCCGGTTGTCCACAGGCCAGGTGTTGTTGTTTTCCCATATTCCCTGGGGCACCTGAAGGTTGCAGCCGTAGAAATAATTATTGTATTCCGACAGGACATAGAACCAGTTGCCGCTGCGGTAATATGGGATTGCGGCATAGAAAGCGCCCGGAGCCTTCTCCTCCATGGGAATGACAAACCGGTTGGTGGAATTCATGAAGGACAGCCTGTAGCCTCCGCGCACACCCACTTCCGCATCCGTAAAACGAAATGATCCGCCTTCTTCCCAGCCAGAGATTGAAATCTCGAATTCGACTTGATTGCCGATCTTGATTTCCGGGATGACTATGGTACCGTGGCTCTGCTTTCCGGGCTTGAAGTCCGCGACTGCGTAGAAGATCTCAGTCCTTCCGGAGGTAAGGGTCGCGACAACCGCAAAATGTGTTTCTTCCTGAGGAGGAACTATCAGGGAGAAGTATTGGCTGCCGGAAGCATCTTCCAGAGTGGCCGGATAGAAATAACGGTCTTCGTACCCTTCGCCGGACGAACCTTTGGCCTTCAGGGCGTCGCAGTCGATTATGGCATCGGGGCGGAAGCCCGTCAGGAAGATTTCCTTGACGGCTTCTCCGCTTCGGTTGTCGATCTTGACCAGGAGCTTCGAAAGGAGGTGGTCAAAGGTCAGATGCACTTCCGCGTCCTCCGGGCCGGCTTCTGTGACTGCAGCCATGAGGTCGTTGCGGGTGTACTTCGCGTGGGAGCTCTGGTCATAGCTCACGGGGAAAACTGCCTCGCCGGAGAGAGACTGGAGTTCCGCATTGTAAGGATAATATCCTTTGAATACAGACTTGGCGGTCTGGCCCTCTGCCCAGAACAGCTCACCGTCAAGGACAAGCTTTCTGCCGTCGGCGACCATCAGCATGTTGTTGACATTAAGGGGTGTCCCCACGAACAGACCGAGGGAGTCCCCTTTTTCAAATGCGTTATCAGTCGCCTTGGTGGCATTGTATCCGCCAACCGAGGCGGTGATAAGGACAGCCCTTGGCTTCGAAGACTGAATGTCTTCCTTAATATCATTGCAGCTTGAAACTGCCGCTACGGCAAGAAGTGCCGTTGCAATCCATAATATCTTTTTCATAGCTGCCATGTTTAATCCTGATTAAAAATCACGTCTCCGCCATCGCCCCAGTCATTTACGTCTCCGCCGACACCGCCGACGGGATTCTCCGCCGCCTCCTGCGAGACAGCAATGGTGACAGAGGCCTGGTCGCCGGCGGAAATTGTGACGGTAGCCGTGCGGACTTCGTAAGTATCATTGGCGGCGACGGTGCCCACGACCGACACGGTGCCGCCGTCACCGGAAGCGGGTGCAAGGGTTATCCATGCAACACCGGCCGTCGCAGTCCATGCCATATTGGATGTCACGGTGAATCTGAATTCTCCGCCCTCCGCAGGCAGTTGAGCGCTTGTCGGGGACGCTTCGAGAACGGGAGTCGCGCCTTTCTGCTTCACTGCAAATTCCGCAGTGAGGCCTTCCGAGCGGAACACCACCTTTCCTTCCCTGGCGCTGACGACCGTGTTCTCAGATACGGAGATCACCACCTTGGCGCCGGCGTCTCCGCTGGCGGGTGACACCGCGATCCAACTCTCGGAAGCCTCCGCCGTCCAGGCGTAATTGGCAGACAGCTGCACTGTGACTCTTCCGGCGGCGGCATCAAACTCAGTCTGATTAGAACCTAAGGTAAGATAAGCAGGCTCCGGTGCGGCATCCTGCTGCACTGGAATCTCCACCTTGAGGCTCTCGCAGGTGAAGACCACCTTGGTAGAGCGCGAAGATGTAAGCTTGCTCTCTGCAACGGTCACGGTGAGCGTGCTTGTGCCGGCAGCGCCACTAGCCGGAGACAGGGTTACCCAGTCGTCTGCGCAGGCGGCCGACCATGCGTAGTTGGCCTCAACGCTCACGGAGAGAGTCGCTCCGGCGTAAGGAGCGGAAAGCGACTTGGGCGACAGCGTCAGGGACGGGGTCGGAGGTGCGGGTTTTCCGGGCTGGATCACAATGAAGGTTTCACTGTACTCCGGTTCATCAACGGACACCTTGACGGTGCCGGTCCTTTCCGTCTCCGAGGGATTGGCATCTGCGGACACCGTGAGTACAACCTCCCCTGCCTCACCGGATGCGGGATTGATGTGCATCCAGTCGGCGGAGGGTTCTGCCTTCCAGGCAATGGGGGAAGTGAACTTGACAGTTTCCCTTCCGCCGTCTGCCGGGATAGTCACCTCTTTGGGAGATACGCTGAAGTTCACGGTGATGTCTGGAACATCCTCACATGACACCAGCGCGGAGGAGACCAGAAGCATCCCCAGCAGCCCCCAAAAGAATTTTTGCTTTAAAATTGGAATCATATTGTGGGTTATTGTCTCAAGTTTCACAATCGAAATCTCGTCATTCCTCACGAAGTTATGTGATAATTTAGAATTGTGCAACATAGCCGATAGCAAAGATGTATCGTCTTTAGGATAATGTGTGTACAAAAGCCAGTGCGGGTGATGTCCGTTTCAGACGGACATCACCCGCAGTTAGAGGCGAAAATAATCGTTAAAGTGCCTTTTTGATGATGGCTTCCATCACCTCATAGCCAGGGAGGGTGGGATGGATGCCGTCGTTGGTGTAGGAGGGGTTGAGGGAACGGCCGTCGGGGGCGACCATGGCTGAGAAGTAGTCGACATACTTGATTTTGTTAGCCTCGGCGTAGGCTTTGAGGCGAGCGTTGAGGCTGGCGACCTTCTCGGCGGAGTCGGTAACTTCCTTGCGCCAGGGGAACGCTGCGGCGGGAAGGACTGAGCACAGGATTGGACGGATCTTGTTCGCCTTCGCAAGCTCGACCATGGTGACTATGTTGCCGAAGGTGTAGTCTTCGTTGTACTCGCCCTGATTGAGGGCGATGTCGTTGCAGCCGCAAAGGATCACGACAGTCTTGGGCTTAAGGTCGATAACGTCGCGCCTGAAGCGAAGAACCATCTGGGCGGTCACCTCGCCGCTGATGCCGCGCTCGACCATCTTGTCGTTGTCAAAAAAGCCCGGGGTTCCCTTCGTCCCCCAGCCCTCGGTGATTGAGTCGCCCATAAAGACGACGCGGCCACGGGTTCCTGCAGGGACGGTGGAATTCTCGCCGTCGAACCAATGGTAGTGGACAAAATTCTGGGCCGAAAGGCCGAAGACGGACAGCATCGCTGCCGCGATGGTGATTATTAGTTTACGCATATCAGATGGTTATTCGTTTTCGTCGTAGATCTCCTCAGTTTCGTCGTCTCCTTCTTCATCCTCGTCATCTTCCTCGTCTTCCTCGTCTTCCTCGTCTTCAAGATCCTCGTCGTCTTCATCGTCATCTCCGCCGAGGAGCATCTCGAGAGCGCTCTTCTCGCCGGGAAGCTTACGCTTTTCCTGAGGGAGGTCTTCGAAGGCGACATAGCCGTTCTCAAACTCGATGGGAAGGGGACCCTTCATGTCGTTCATGAGCGTCGGGACGGTTACTTTATTGCCAGTCTCTTCTCCTTCAAGGGTGATAATCACCTTTTTCTTGGCTTTGGTGTCGTAGAAATACTCGAAGTGGTCGGCCCCCGCCTTCACGGCCTTTTCCACGGCGATTTCGTCGACCATCCCGAAACCGAGATTGACCAGGGCATAGCGGGCGAGGACTTCTTCGCCCGACATGGCCTTGAAGAGGATAGGCTGGTCTGTCGGGAACTCGAGGTCGGCCTGAAGCTGCTTGTGGAAGCTGTAGAATGTGTTGGCAGAATTGACCTTGTAGATTCTGTAGAAGCCCTTGATGCCGGGTAGTGTGACGCGGAACTGATAAATCATAACACGAAGATAGCAAAGAAAAGTCAAACACGATTCATTTTTGCTAAAAATGAGAGATTCGCTCGCCTGTCCGTATTTTCTCGCTTCGCGCCAAAATACCCGCCCCGGCCGGTCGGCCCGGGTTTTTGGCGAAGACAAATACGGAACCGACGCACGAGCGAGAGAAGAAGGTACTAGTATCTTCTTCCGAGCGAGAAGGAGGCGAGCGAAGCTAAAGGGAGGAAGGCCGCAGGGGGCTCGGGGGAAGGACGCTTTCCCCGTATGAATAAAGACACAGGCCGCGAGGTGGCGAGCGGCCGGTACTGCAAGTCCCCCGGCTTCGGGGTCGCCGGGGGACTAATCCTCAATGTCGTAGCGCGAATCACGGGGACAAAGTACCCATCGCGCAAGCTGAGCCGCTCCCTCGAGCTCGGCGCAGCGCGATCGAGGGTTGGACATTGGAGTATTGAGGTCTTGAGCGTGGCTATCACCCCCTGCGAAAGGGGTCATGGGAGCGAAAAAGGCCCAAAACGTGGCTATCACCCTTCAACACACGGGCGGTAGCCACGCGAAGGGAACTGGACGATGAGAACATTCCGGAAAAGGGTGAGGTACCGCACTGGCGGCGTGGAAGATAAGTAGCTAACACACAGGGGGATAAGTGAATTAGGTCCTTTGATTTTGACAGACCTAATTTGATGATTTTACTGATAATCAGGAGGTTATCTCCCACGCTGAAGTACGAAGTTGATGAAAGTGTGCGATTTGGGCTTCTGCCACACCAGGGCGCGCAAGGTGGAAGAAAAGGGGCGACACCTTGTGCGCTAGAAGGCATGTGATGGGGTTTTGCGCGCAAGGTCCGCGTGTTAGAATTCCACCTTGTGCAAAAACAGCGGTGACCTTACGCAAATGTATCTGGGACCTTCCGCAAACGCGTGGGTGACCTTCCGCAAATAAGGGCAGGAGACGTCCGCGGAAGGGAAAAATAGAACTACTCTGCGGAAATTTCCGCGGAGTAGTATGAAGTTTCACTAACGACGGAATTCACCCTACCCTTCCCGGTTACGAGGTGATGGAGCGGATCATTCTTAAGGCGCTGTAGCCGACAGCCCCCTGAAACCGTCAGAACTTGTAGACGAATCCGACGGAAAGGCCGTTACCGACGGTAATAATATCGTTTGAATCGACTCCTGCAGAAAAGGCGAAGCCACCGTCGGCCCACATCACCGATGCGCCCAAAATATTGATGGACGTTCTCAGTAGGAAATGCCTGCTTAGGTCGTATGTGAGCACCGGCGCAAAATATGCACCGAAAGCCCCTTCGCTACAATCCTGCTTAGGCGCCAGGTTCAGACCTGCTTCAGCCCACAAGGAAAGACCTGCGAAAGAGAGCACTGAATATGACGCATAGGGGGATATAGTAAAAAGATTGACATTAGTTGTCTCATTGTGGACAGTAGGGGTGTCTACGACTGTCTGGGATTTTCCATAAGAAAGCCTTGCGCCGAAAGCCCAGTCGCTGTTAAGAATATATCCCACCTCCGGACTAAAATCAAATGCCTTTGCATTTGTGCCGCTACTTGGTCTGTCAGAGTACGAACCGCTGACGGAGCCCCCGACATAGACTTGAGCAGATGCAACTGAAGGCACCATAATCATTGCAAATGCAAGAATAACCTTTAAGGTTGTTTTCATAATCGAGACGATTAAAAGTTAAACGAAAGTCCTACTCCGCTGTTTGTTGCTCCCAGCGAAAAGGTCGGATTGTAACTTGCCGAGCGGCTTCCGACGTAGTTCTTGGTATAGTCGTCCAACATAGCGTCGAGCTTTCTGTTCGCTTTCCGCTGAATCGGAATACCAATGCTGAGGCCTGCGACCCCAACAAGTCCTGCAATAACAGGGGCAAGATAGTCATCGCGCTCAGCTACTGTTGCCACGGCTGCGGCCGCGAGCGTGACACCTCCAACTGCAGTCACCCATCTACCTGTTTTCTGCTGGGCACGCGCCTTGCGATAATCGCTGCCATAGACCGAGAAACCTATGTAGTCTGTCAATTCGTGCTTCGAAATACGGCCATTAGGGACATCGAAAGTCTCCACCTTCCCGTTTTCATAAACTATTTTAGTCACGAACTCAAGTGACATCTTATATTCAGGACCGTCAAGATTGTCGAACGCCTTGTAGTAAAGACTATTGTCGCCGATTTCCGTAACTCTAGCCTCAATCGGATTTCCCAAAAGAGAATAAATCTTATCCTGCGCATTTGCGCTCAATGCAGCGCCGAAAAGCAGTATGGCAGCTGCAGCGATAAAACGAATTTTCATACTATTATTTATTAGAACAAATGCAAAGATAGCCGGGGGGGGCAATTATCATAATAAAGGTGGTCGAAGCCGACATTTTGGCCGCTGAACGGCACATTTCAAGGGCTGAAGGAAAAATTAGTATCTTTGCAGCAAGATTCAAAAAGAAATGTCGAAACAGAAAAAACAGACGGAGAGAGAGATGCATCTCGGGCATTGGACGATGCTCGAGATCGCCATAGCGTTCAGCTGGGTGCTATGGAGCATCGTGAATTTTGACGTCCTCAGGCAGATAAGCGGCTGGCCGCTGGTACTCGAAATCCTCAAGGAATTCGGGGAGCAGGTGGTCGAGACAACATTGCTGCTGGAACTGTCGCTGCTCTACATCAGGATGATAGTCAAGGCATTCTGGAACAAGGAACACAGCATCCGCAACATCCTTCTACAAGTGATGCTGCTTGCGGTGCTCAACGGCATTTCTTCAGTCCTCGTCGCTTATGCCTACCACTGCATCTATCCGGGCAAAGCAGATATCTTCTCTAAAATCGTATTCACAGATTACCTCGACCTCTCCGTGCTTACTACGGCCTGGCTTGTGGTGTTCCTGATGAACCGCCACAAAGAAACCTTGGAGGAAGCCGGCAGGTATCGAGAAAGCACAGGCAGCAGGCTCACTCTTGTACGCGGAATAGAAACTATCTTCTGCGACGCCACGGATATCAGCTACATTGTCTACTCCGCCGGCACCACGCGAGTCTATCTGAAGGATGGTCGCTGGGGCGATTCATATACTTCCCTACTGAAAGTCTCCGAGACTCTGCCCGAAGACCGATTCTTCAGAATCAGCCGGCAAGCCATCGTCAACCTCAGCGAAGTTGCAAGCGTCTCACCAGGGAAGGGTCGCGCATTGATCCTGACACTAAAGGGTCCTTATTCCTCGGTTCAACTCAAAGTATCGGCTGACATGAAGAAATCCCTCACCGATCGGCTGAAATAGGCAGCAGGCGGCCAGCCGGGATATCTTTTACCTGCGTGCATACCCTCTCCCGAATTGATGAGGGTATGTTCAAATAAGGGCAAAAACGAACATACCCTCCCGCAAAATGGAGAGGGTATGCACGGTTTTTATTGGTCCGGAGATTACTCTGCCTTCTTGCCAACCTTCTCGAGGGTGACGTTGAAGATGAGGGTTGCGCCGGGCTCGATGCCGCCCTGAGGCTGGCCGTTGTCGCCGTAACCGAGCTTAGCGGGAACGTAGAGCTCGATTTCGCCACCTTCGCCGATGAGGCCGAGGCCTTCCTGCCAACCCTTAACAACACGGTGGAGGAAGAGCTTTGCTGCATCTCCGTCGGGCTTAGTCTCATCGAATACGGTTCCGTCGAGGAGCTTACCCTGATACCTTACATAGACGGTATCCTGTCCGACGGGCTTTACATCATTACCCTCGGAGATGATCTTATACTGAAGACCGGAAGCGGAAACCTCAACGCCGGCTTTCTTTGCGTTTGCTGCAAGGAACTTGTCCTCCTTCTCCTTATTGGTATAGAGGATGAAGTTGCGACGGTCTGAAAGGAACTGGTTGAAGAGCTCATTCATAGTGTTGGGGTCAACACGGAACTGATCGGTGAACTCAGGATCACGCTGGTTGCCCTTAGCGTGGATGAAGTCCTCCATACCCTTACGGATCTGAGCATAGTCAAGATCACCGAAGTTGTATCCC
>CAJOHV010000002.1 GCA_905234485.1 uncultured Bacteroidales bacterium
GCTTAGAATCACTGTCTCCCCTACTGTTAGCGTCTGATCGGGCTGGCCAATCGTAACGCTCTGCACGGGGATCAACGGCGCTTCTACCTGCTTACAAGATGCCGCGCAGAAAACTGCGACAACCGCAAGCAGTTTGAAATAATCGCTGAATAGTTTCATATGATTGTGTGATTGATTATCGGGCTACCAATTCATTTGACAAAATAAGACCTCACGCGCACACGTGAGGTCTCACAACAAATAAACGGAGTATCAAAAAAGAAAAAGTGCTGGAACGGGACCGCAGATTGGCTCGCCATCGCGGGCGGGGAGGGCGCAGTCGCACGAAGGGCCATAGCCCATGGCTCCGATAACCTCGCCGGTCTCCTTGAGCACGATTGCCCAGGTCGTGTCATTCATAAACAGAGACCGGATTATCTCCATGCTTTCCCCAACAGATGTGTGGGGCGTACCCCCCAGACCCCCTACCAATCGTCGCTTCGCGACTCTAATCCGCTCTCTATGGCGTGGCACGTAAGTCCCTGACCCTCAGCAAATTCCTGATATTCGACTCCGAGAATCGCGGAGTCGAGTTTTACGATCCAGCTGATTATCAACCACTTATGCGACACGGCGGATGACGCCGACGACCAGCATTCAGACCATATCAACCCTCATTTTTGCGTGGAGGATAAGTCGCTAGTAGTCAGCAATTTAAATAAATTAGGTGTCCCGTTTTTTGGGGGGGCACCTAATTTATTTAACTGCCTGTGTGTCTGGAGGTTACCTCCCACGCGCTATTTCTTTTTCAGGGCGACGCCGTGCATGCTCATGCCGTAGAAGAGATTCGTGCCGTCGCGGTAGACGTAGAATGCGGAGGTGTATTCCCAATTGCTTTCGCTCAGCCATTCGGTTGCCTCGAGGGTGCTCGGGTCATAATTCGAGTAGGAGTATGAGTCGGTCTTTGAATCATAAACCATTGATTCATACTGCTTCTCGACTGTGATAGTGAATGTGCTGCCTTCCAACTTGAATGTGCCCGTGTCCTTAGAAACATACTTAGTGATAATTGTTTCCTGGGTCTCGGTGTTGTAGTAATAGTTATCGTTGAGGGAATATGTTGTGTACTTGTTGCCGTCGATGATCAGTCTGGCGGTGAGTTCTCCGCTGGAGTTGCGGCCTTCCCATTCACCCTGCAGATCTGCCTGTGAGACAGTCTTGTTCGCGTGGATCTCATTCAGGTCGTCAGACATGAAAACAACCATTTCGGCGTTTTCGGCTGCGCCCATAAACCAGTCGTTTTCAACACCCCAGATGGTGAAACGAGGCTCCTGGACATAAATCCTTACGATGCGCGTCTTGGCGCGCTCAGCGGTATATTGATTATCCACCTTTTGCCATTCGCTGCCCACGGCGTGGCCGGGGACACCGTCAATCCAATCGGTTTCTATCTCCCAGAAAGATTCAATGTTAAGAGTCAGAACATTTCCCTTGACGGTGTAAGTTCCCGTGTCCTTGAATCCGGTGATTCCGCCGTATTCCCAAGTATACTTTCCATTCTTTTCGAAGGTCGCGATGATGGGGTGGTAGGGCTCGCCGACCATATACCAGGTCGTGCCGACCAGCATAGAATCATCAATAGATCCCTCTTCATTGTCGTTGCAAGAGATCGCAAGAAGTGCGAAAGCGGCAAGAGCCGCGAACAGATATTTTTTCATGTGGTTAAAAATAGTTCTGGACAAATATAGTTATTTACTCTTTGAAATCAACCCTTTACGACCGCTTTGCCGAAGTCGGGGACGGCCGTGGGGTCGATGGCCACGCAGCCCTTCGCGAGCACGGTAACCTTCGCGGCGGGATGCGCTTCGGAGGTCATCTTCGCACAGTTGGCCACGCAGTAGTCGTAGCACAGGCCCACGACGTCGATCTCGACTTTGTCCTCCTTCCCCGCCAGCAGGTCCACGCCGTACTGCTCCGTCGCAGGATCCTGGCCCTTGAGTATCGTCTCGTCGGCCACGGAGTCCAACATCCAGAAAGGCGCCGCGCCCGGGGTCCCGGCCACGCAATGGGCCGGCCAGGGACCGCCCTGCGGCGCGAACGAGCAATGGTCCGCCGGATGCCAGTCCTTGGTCATAATGATTTTGTCGTATCCGCCGTCGCGGACAAGACCCAGAATATATTCGCAGGCCGGAGCCCACTTGTCGTATCCGACCGCCAGCGCTCCGTCCACGAAATCGTTTTGGGGGTCAATTATTGCTAAAATTTTCATATCAAAGAATTACGGTGTGACTAAATAATATGCCTTGCCGGCGAGGGCCTCATACTGTTTTTTTACCTGGATTTCCATCGGGAATACACTATTTGAGTCCAAAGGTACAAAAAATCCTCGATTAGAGGGCCGATGGCGACAGCAGTTGCCGTAAAGAATTAATAATCGCCGCGTATCAGGCGTGGGAGCCAGCGGAAGATGATGAGCAGTTCGAGGAGATAGGCCACGACTATCATCAGAGTGCGGAACCAGTACTGAAGTAAGAACTCGTTCCATATCTGGTACTTCGGGAACAGGAAATACCCCGGCTTCTTGGTCACAGGGCGGATGTCGTAGGCAAAGAATTTCACCACTTTTCTAAGAACCTTCCTGGCGGCGGTCAGTTCATCGGAGTCAGCGGTGTACTTGTCCGGCGTGAGTCCGTCCGCGAGGTAAGCCACCCGCTGAGGGAAATAGATGTGCAGGTCTTCGAGCGCATATTGTTCCTTCTGTCCCTTTAGAGTGTAGGCAAACTGATAACGGCTCTCCCTGCCCGTGGCCCAGACTTTCGGGGCTTTGCCCAATTTCTTCACCGACGCAATGACGGCAGTATCGCAGGTCGGCAGGATCGTCTTCTGGCCCAGGGCCGTCTCCATAAGGGGGCCGTGGCCGCGTTTGCCGTCCGGCAGTTCGATGAGATATTCCTGGTTGGTCCAATAGACTCGAGGGGAGTTGCCCTTGTTGAGTTGGTGTTTGTACACGCCGAGCACTTTCACACGCGTTCCAATCTGGAGTTTTCGCGTCTTATCGGAGCCGATGAGTTGTACTTCCTGGTCGGGAATGGTCACCATGACCTTCTGCGCCATAGCAAGCGCTTCTTGTTCTGAGATCGGCCGGAATGACATTTGATCCATGCGCCTGACCAGCACGATCGCAAATACGGCGGCCGCAAGAAGCAGGATGCGTTTCAGCAGTTTGCCGATAGGGACGGAGGGTTTCTCCGGCTTTTCGTCGGCATTATCGCCGGTGTTGCCGGCGGCCTTCTTGCGCCATTTTCGCGCCTCTCTCGGATTAATTTCAACGCCTTCGCCGTATTGGTATTTGTTTGCCAGCACGGCCTGCGCCTCCGCATAGCCGCTCTTGGCCGATTCTATGAACCATCGTAGCGCGAGCGCCTTCTGCCCATAGCACCTCTGATAGGCGTGGAGCGCGAGGTAGAATTGCGCTTTCGCGTGTCCATGGACGGCTGCTTTGTGCCACCATCGCAGCGCCTCCAAATGGAGGACAGGATCTTGATGCGCGCCCAAACAGGTGAAATTGTAGACCTTTCCGTCGATTACATCGCGATGGTAGGAAATCTTCCAGAAAGTATTCTCGCCTTTTTCGAACCAAACGTCCGGGCCTTGCTCGTCAGCTTCCACCATTTTCATCTGGCGGAGCGCAAGATCTGCCATCTGCTCGCCGTGTTTAATGGCTTTCTGATACCATTGTTCAGCGTTGCGCTTATCGTTGAGCCCCAACTCATAGCATCTGCCTATGCGGTATTCGCATGCGCCGTCTTCAAAAATCGCGTCGTACTTTTTGTAATAATTGATTGCTTTCTTGAAATTGACGTCGGTGCCGAGACCGTAATGATAACTCCAGCCCAGATCATAGTAGGCGAGCTCATATTTTTGCTTTGCCGCCTTGCTATACCACTCAAACGCTTCTTTATAGCGTTTTTGTCTGAATAAATCGTCACCCAATTCCTGCTGGGAACCGGCATCGCCGGCCTTGGCGTCCCTCCACAACTGCTGGGCAGCCGCGTCTTTTTCTCTCCTTCCCTCGCTATAATCCGGTGGCAGGTCGTCCTCGTCGTACTCCTCCTCCATCTCTACCTCATAGATTGGTTCTTCTTCCCTTTTCCTGGAAAGCAGCTCGAAAAGATCGTCGTCTGATTTGCTCATGATTTGGCGGTATTATCTCCTAACACAAATATATATATAAAATGGCACAATGCGGGTGGTGTCCCAGATTTCCGGACATCACCTTCAAAAAAGGGAGTAAAATGCGGGTGATGTCCTGATTTCCGGACACTTACCCTCCACGCAAAAATGAGGGTTGATATGGTCTGAATGCTAGTCGTCGGCGTCATCCGCCGTGGCGCATAAGTGGTTGATAATCAGCTAGATCGTAAAACTCGACTCCGCGATTCTCGGAGTCGAATATCAGGAATATACTAAGTGTCAGGGACTTACGTGTCACGCCATGGAGAGCGGATTAGAGTCGCGAAGCGACGATTGGCAGGGGTCTGGGGGAGGTACGCCCCACAGTGCCCCGGTGGGGCAGCTGCAAAGCAGCGGGGGTGGTAAGCTGCCCGTCGCAGACGGGCATGCTCCACACGAAAAAAGGCAGGCCTGAAAGCCTGCCAATGTCGTGTGGAGCATAGGGGATTCGAACCCCTGACCTATAGATTGCGAACCTATCGCTCTACCAACTGAGCTAATACCCCATTGGGACTGCAAAAGTAATACTTTTTTTGATTATATTCGCGCTGTTAAAAAACAAAACGAAAATTATGATCGCAACCATTATCTACATCCTTGGCATTATCGCTGCCATTTGGTGTGTTCTGGACATCCTCAAGAAGAACTCGGGCCTCATCACCAAGATCCTCCTCATCGTTCTCGTGCTCGCACTTAGCTGGATCGGAGTCGCCCTTTATTATTTCTGGCTCCGTAAGGTCATTAAATAAGACTTACGGCAAACCTGGCTTGAGGAAAACTTCACTCATAATTCTAAGCATACTTCTCGCTTCGCCGGCTTTCGCCCAGTTGACGAAGTTGGACAGTTTGTCGATGGCTCCCATCGACACCCTCGACGCGGCAATTGTCCGCGACGAAAAGACCATACGCGAGACCGTCACCCAGACGAGCATAAAGAAAATCGAAGGCGACAAGATAGGCCGCAACTTCGCGGTGCTCGGCTCGCCGGACCTCATAAAGGCTCTCCAGATGCTCCCGGGCGTCTCGGACGGCTCGGAACTCTCTTCCGGCCTCTATGTCCGCGGCGGCGACGGTTCGGACAATCTTTACCTTCTGGATGGTGTGCCCATGTACCAGATCAGCCATGTCCTTGGCCTGTTTTCGTCATTCAACACAGACGTAATAGAAGACGCCGACTTCTACAAAGGCGGCTTTCCGGCCCGCTTTGCCGGCAGGCTATCATCGGTCGTGGATGTGGGCGTGAGAGAAGGCAACTTCAAGGAATGGCACGGCAACGCCTCCCTCGGACTGATAGACGGACATTTCCAGATTGAGGGGCCGCTCATTCCCGGCAAGACTTCGATCAACTTCGGCGTCAGAAGGACATGGACAGACATAGTCAAGAGCGTGGCAATGCTCTTCATCAAGAGCGATCTCGGTCAAGAAGTGGCAGCCAAGACCCATTACGATTTCGGCGATTTCAACCTGAAGCTGGTGCATAAGTTCTCCCCCGTCAGCAAACTGTCTTTCTCCGGTTACTATGGCCAGGACCTGTTGAAGTTGGCGGCAATGGTACGGCAGGAGGACATGAAAGAGGATTTCACTTTCGACCTCAAATGGGGCAATGTCCTGGGCACGCTTGCCTGGGACCGCCTGTTCTCCGAGTCCCTCGACATGCACGCATTCGCCTACTACACGAACTACTCGGCGAGAATGAAGATAATTCTCGAGGGCCTCATGGAGGAAGTGGACGACGAAGGTAACAAGAGCACCACATCCCTGCATATGCACGAGAACAACCTATCGCGCATCTACGATCTGGGCGCCGGAGTCAACTTCTACGACAAACGCTGGTCCGGACACCACCTTCGCTTCGGCGGCAGCGGAGTCTTCCACACTTACGACCCCGCACGTGACGAAAGTTTCAGTGTGTTGATGAACAACACCCCTATGCTGAACACAAGCGACGCGCAGTCGAGGCACTACCTGGGCGGAGAGTTGGGCTTATATGCCGAGGACGAGATCACGCTGGGACGACGCTGGCGCCTCAACTTCGGCCTGTCCAACGCTTTCTTGATCGTGGACGGGAAAGCATACTACCGTCCCGAACCTCGAGCCGCGTTCAAATTTATGGCCACTGACTACCTCGACTTCAAGGGCTCGTTCACCACGATGAACCAGTTCGCGCACATAGTGTCTGCGAGTTACGCGGACATGCCAGTGGACATGTGGATGCCCAGCACGTCGCGCGTCAAGCCTATGAGTTCCAACCAGGTCGTTCTCGGAGGCACGCTCAAACTCCCGCAGAACCTCACGCTCGACGTGGAAGCGTTCTACAAGACCCTGAACCACATCTACGAATACGCCGAGACAAATACCATGATGCCGAAGATCGACAAGTGGGAGGACGTGTTCGAAGAGGGCATCGGGCGTGCCTACGGACTGGAGTTCAGCCTGGAATACAAGACGGATAACCTCAACGCCGCCGCCTACTACACCCTTTCGAAGGCCGAACGCCTGTTCAAGACCTTCTACTACACCTGGTATCCCGCCAAAAACGACAACCGCCACAAAATTACTCTGATGGCGTCGTATTTCTTCAACCGTAGGTTCGAACTTTACGCCGCGTGGCTGTACCACACCGGCAACAAGTTTACGGGCAGGTCGGCGGTAGTCTGGGACGGCCAATACGACAGCGGATACGATCTCTACGAATCGCCCAACAACTACTCGCTGCCGCCATACCATAGGCTCGACGCAGGCTTCAACTGGCATAAGAAGACCAGGCACGGCTACCAATCCACCACCACATTCAGCGTCTACAACGCCTACAACCACGTCAACCCCATGCTGGGAATGATTACTCAGGAAGACGGCAGAATGGTCGGACTTGCCTATGGTGTTTTCCCAATCATCCCCACATTAAGTTTCGCCCTTAAGTTCTAAGCCATGAAGAAGTATCTGTTACCTATAATAATAGTGATTCTGGGACTTAGTTCCTGCGAAGAGTATTTCGAACTACAAGGTTCGGAAGGCGAGCCGAAGATGTTCGTGGAGTGCTATGCCGGCCTGACCGACACCACCTACATCAAACTCTACAAAGCCATGCCGGTGAACGCGAAGCGCTCGAACGGAGATGATTTCAACGTGCAGAAACTCGATTTCACCATTAACGGATCCAAGGCCGGCCTGACCGAAGTCGACAAGACTTTCTACTGGACCGTGGACCCCATCAGCGGCGGGGACAAACTAGCAATAGACGTACAAACCAAAGAGGCGGCCCCGGTCCACGCGTCGACCATCGTCCCGCCGACGCCGACATTCACCACTGAAGTGTCGTACATCTCCGGCTCCACCCCTATGTTCAGGTTCCATCTCAAGATGGACGGACATATCGCTCCGACCGACCGCTTCGGCATAAGCATCAAAGAACACGTTACCATCAGCTACGACAACGGCGATGAACCGCAGTCGTACTACGAGAATTCATCCCCCGTAACCCTCGACATCTCAACCGCCTCGCTCAGCGACATTCTTATGGCCGCGCTGATGCCGATGCCCAGCATAAATGTCACCGGTTATCCCGAAACTATCGAATGCGCATTCTACAGCGGGGAAGATTTTTCCAATGGGGAGATTGAAGTCGCCTCTCTGTTCACGCCGACGGAGATGACCTGGGAGGAATACCGCGACTGGCAAGAAGGCGAAGATGGCAACTACTGGCCAACAGACACCGTAACTGTCACCAGAACCGATTCTCTCAGCGTGACCGTGGTCCGCCTTTCCGACGAATGCTACGGCTATATGAACGCTCTCTACAACCAGGAGACCGACATTATGGCCATGTTGGGTCTGAGCCCCGCGCACTTCGCCTACACCAATGTCTCCGGCGGCTACGGCGTCCTCGGAGGCCTGACTCTCGCGAGCAGCCCCTGGTTCGACGCAATGGATCTGATAAATAACTAAGCGCTGTGCGCCGCACTCTGGATTACTTCGCCGAGCGTGGGGTGCGCATGAATCACAGATTGCAATTCCGCCAGCGTCGCGCGTTTGTTAAGCAGCGCGGCGATTTCCTGAACGATATCGGCCGAATGAGGTCCGAAGAGGTGGCAGCCCAGCAGGCGGCCGTCTTCCTCGGCGACTATCAGTTTGCAGAAACCTTCGGTATCGTCCATGGACACGGCTTTGCCGTTGGCGCGGAACATAGACTTCAGGCACTTGATGGCCATACCCTTCTCCTTCGCTTCTTCTTCGGTCATTCCCACCGTGGCCGCTTCGGGCATGGTGAACACGGCCGCCGGAATGACGGCGAAATCGATCGAATCCGCCTCGCCGCAGATATGGTTGAGCGCGCGAAGGCCCTGGAATGTGGCCGCGTGAGCGAGCATCATCTGTCCGAGCACGTCGCCCACGGCGTACACTCCCGGCACATTCGTCTGCATGTTTGCATCGACCGTGATGCCCCTGCGAGTGAATTCTATTCCCATGTCGGACAGGTTCAGCGCGTCCAGGTTAGCCCTGCGGCCCACGGCCATCA
The DNA here is from genome assembly GCA_905234485.1 of uncultured Bacteroidales bacterium. Lineage (GTDB taxonomy): Bacteria > Bacteroidota > Bacteroidia > Bacteroidales > UBA932 > Cryptobacteroides. The sequence continues at coordinate 8,729 of CAJOHV010000002.1, forward strand.
GTACCTTATCCGCCTCGACCGCCGCCTCGCCGTTCTTCGTCAGATATGTGACTGAGAGACCGCCGTCAACCTTATAGATGCCAGTCACCTGCGCGGCCGTCTCAATCGCGATGCCGCGTTTGCCGAGCGCCAGTTTCAGCCTCTTCGCCAGGTCCACGTCGAAGCGAGGGAGGATGGTGGGAGCGTACTCCAGCACTGTCACCTCGCTACCGAAGCTCTTGAAGATGGAAGCGAATTCGAGCCCGATGACTCCCCCACCGATAACGGCCAGCCGCTTCGGGACTTCAGGGAGATCCAGTATCTCGCGGGAAGTGATAACTCCGGGGAGGTCCGCGCCGGGAATCGGAAGCGATGCCGAAACGGAGCCAACTGCAATTATAATCTTGTCGCCTACGTACTCTTCGCCGTTAACTATTACCGTGCGAGCGTCCTTCAGAGACGCGTGACCTTCCACGACGGTGATGAGTTTGTTCCTCATCAGCATCCCGATACCGTCCTGGAGCTGCTGCACCACCGCCTGCTTGCGTTCGAGGACTTTCGAGAAATCGAACGCAGGCGCCGCGGTGATGCCGAGCGCCTCCGCCTTCTTCATCTCTTCGATGAGTCCGGCATAGTGGCAGAAAGTCTTGGTGGGAATGCAGCCCTCGTTGAGGCACGTTCCGCCCAGAGGACCGTCCGTTACCAATGTGACTTCCAGTCCCCTTTTCGCGGCTTCAACCGCGGTCTCGTAGCCCCCTGGGCCCGCTCCGATAATAATTATTCGCATTTCAGGATAGGATTACGCGCGGCCGCGGTCTCGTCCGGACGGGAGATGGGCGCCGAATGGGGCGCCGAGTGCAGCACGTCCGGATCCGCAGCGGCCTCGCGCGCGATTTCGTGCATAACGTCGATGAACGCGTCAAGCGTTTCTTTACTCTCCGTCTCCGTGGGCTCTATCATAAGCGCCTGGTGGAAAAGCAGAGGGAAGTAGATCGTGGGAGCGTGGAAGCCGTAGTCGAGCAGGCGCTTCGCCACATCCAGCGTGGTGGCTCCTGCTTTTCCGGTCGCGCTTCCGTCGTCGATCAGGCCGTCGAACACGAATTCGTGCTTGCAGACCGAAGGAATCGGGAGTTTGTAAGCGTCCTTCAGACACTCCTTGACGTAGTTGGCGTTAAGGGTCGCGAGTTTACCGGCGAGTTTGATGTTCTGCTTGCCGAGCATCAGGATATAGGCGTACGCGCGAAGAATCACGCCAAAGTTGCCCATAAACGCGGACACCTGACCGGCCGCCTTATCTGCCGAGCGCACGATGTGGAACTTGCCGTTCTCCAGTTTTTCAACCCTGGGCACGGGCAGGCAGTCCACGAGTTTTTCGCAGACGCCGACGGGGCCCGAACCGGGGCCGCCACCGCCGTGGGGCGTGCTGAAGGTCTTATGCAGGTTGATGTGCATCACGTCGAAGCCCATATCGCCCGGGCGGACGGTGCCGAGCAGCGGGTTCATATTCGCTCCGTCGTAGTAGAGCAAACCACCGCAAGCGTGGACCAGCGCCGCAATCTCCTTGATGTCTTTTTCAAAAAGGCCGAGCGTGTTCGGGTTGGTCATCATGATTCCGGCGATGTCCGGACCGAGCAGCGGCTTCAGCGATTCCACGTCCACCAGTCCGTTCGCGCCGGACTTGACCTCCACGATTTCGAGGCCGCAGACCGCCGCCGAAGCGGGGTTGGTTCCGTGCGCGCTGTCCGGCACTATCACCTTCGTGCGGGCGGTATCTCCGCGAAGCAGGTGGTAGTTGCGTATGATCATAAGGCCGGTAAGTTCACCGTGGGCGCCGGCGCACGGGTTCAGCGTGAAGCGCTTCATACCCGTGATGGCAGCGAGAGCCTTCTCCGTCTCGTAGTAAACCTCGAGCGCGCCCTGCACGGTGCTCTCATCCTGCAGAGGATGGAGGCCCTGGAAGGCGGGCATCGCGGCGATTTCCTCGTTGATCTTCGGGTTGTACTTCATGGTGCAACTGCCCAGCGGGTAGAAGCCCGTATCCACACCGAAGTTCATCTGGGAGAGATTGGTATAGTGCCTGACCACGTCCGGCTCGCTCACCTCAGGAAGAACGGGAGCGGCAGAACGCTTAAGGCCGGCAGGCAGTTCGTCAAGCGATCCTTTACATCCGTTGCAAGGAAGAGTATAGGCAACGCGGCCTGGTTTCGAGAGTTCGAAAATCAGTTTATCGTAGTATTTCATGGATGAGCGTGTCTATTTCTTCTTTACTTCTCTTTTCGGTCACGCAGAAACTTGCGTAACCTTCTTCGGTCTTGAGTCCGGCAAAGAAGCCGGCGGAATAGAGTTTCTTCTGAAGTTCGTCGAGATCCACGAGCGGTTTCAGGACGAATTCCTTGAGGAACGGCTTGTCGAACACAGGCTCGAACTTGCCCGTCTTCAGCAGCTGTTCATAGAGATAGTGCGCTCCGGCGTAGGACTTCTCGTTGACTTCCTTCATACCCTGAGGGCCCATCAGCGAAAGATAAATCGTCACGTAGAGTGCCATCAGCGATTCGTTCGAGCAGATGTTCGAGGTCGCTTTCTCCCTACGGATGTGCTGCTCGCGCGCTTGAAGCGTCAGCACGAACGAGCGACGGCCTTCGCCATCCACCGTCTGGCCGACGATGCGGCCGGGCAGTTTGCGCATATGGTCCTTGCGACACGCCATAAATCCCACGGACGGGCCGCCGTAGGTCATGGGGATACCGAGGCTCTGACCGTCGCCCACGGCGATGTCCGCGCCCCATTCGGCCGGGCTCTTCAGCACCGCCAGCGCCGACGGATCGCAGTACTCGGCCAGCACCGCGCCCGCTTCGTGCAGCGCGTCCGCAAAACCGGTGTGATCCTCGATTATGCCGTAGCGGTTCAGCAACGGGACGATCGCGCCCGCCACGTCGCCTTCGGCAAGCAACGCCTTGAGCGACTCGAGCGAGGTCTGCCCTCCGTCCAGAGCAATCTCCTTGAGAGTGGTACCGTAGTATTTTGCGTAAGTGCCGATTACCTGGAGCACGTTCGGGAGGAGGCCCTTCGAGACGAGAACGGTGTTCTTTTTCTTCGCGCAGGCAACCGCCATACGCATCGCCTCGGCGGCAGCCGTGGGGCCGTCGTACATGGAGGCGTTGCTCACGTCCATCCCGGTGAGGTTGCAGATCATGCTCTGGTACTCGAAGATGTAGCGGAGAGTGCCCTGCGAAATCTCGCACTGGTAGGGGGTGTACGCGGTCAGGAACTCAGACCTCGAAAGGAGGTTCGGGATCACGGCCGGGCTGTAGTGGTCGTACGAACCGGCGCCGACGAAGACTTTCAACTTCGGGTTGAGGGCGGCGAGTTTCTCGAACCAGTCACGAACCTCCTGCTCGGACTTGGCGTCAGGAAGGTCGTACTCGCCTTTGTAGAGGAAATCGGCGGGCACGTCGGAATAGAGGTCCTCGAGCGAGGAGACCCCTATTCTTTCGAGCATCTGCCGTATATCCTCCGCTGTGTGCGGAAAATAAGGGAATGCGCTCATTATTTTGCTATTTCTGCGTAGGCTTTAGCGTCCATCAGGCTTTCGAGTTCGCTTTCGTCGCTCATTTCCACCTTGATGATCCAGTTTGCGAATGCGTCTTCGTTGATGAGTTCGGGTGCGTCCTCAAGTTCGGAGTTAACCTCCACAACCTTACCGGAAACCGGAGAATAGAGTTCGCTGGACGCCTTCACGCTCTCGAGAGCGCCGAAGTCTTCACCCTTTTCCACTTCGTCACCTTCGTCCGGGAGGTCCACATAGGTGATATCTCCCATCTCGGCCTGTGCGAAATCGGAAACGCCGATGACGGCGATGTTTCCTTCAACTTTTACCCATTCGTGCGATTCGCTGTAGAGCAAACCTTCTGCAATCTTAGACATAGTATTTATTTTTTATAGTTTGTCTGATAAAAACGCTTCTTGATGACTTCGCCCGGGAAGACTTTCTTGCGGATGCGGACGTTCAGTTTGGTTCCGAGCGCGGAGTATTCCGACTTCACGAGAGCGAAGCAAATGCTCCTATCCAGCGAGATGGAATGGTAACCGGTGGTGACGACTCCGACCTCGGTCTCATCGTCCAGTTCCACGGGATAGCCGGCGCGCGGGATGGCGCGGTCGAAAATCTCGAGGCCTACTATCTTCTTCTCTGTTCCTTCAGCCTTCTGCTTCGCGATGGCCTCCTTGCCGATAAACTCTTCCTTGTCCAGTTTGCAGAACATAGACAGGCCGGCAACCACTGGAGAGATTTCCGGCGAGAGTTCGTCGCCATAGAGCGGCAGACCCGCCTCGAAGCGGAGGGTGTCGCGGCAGCCGAGGCCGCACGGGGTCACGCCGGCGGCTATGAGTTTATCCCAGATTTCCTGCGTGCCTTTGATATCGGTGTAGAGTTCGAAACCGTCTTCGCCAGTGTAGCCGGTGCGGCTGATGATCAGCCTTGCGCCGTTCCATTCGCCTTCCGCGTATTCATAGAAGCCGATCTCGGGGGCTTTCTTAAGTCCAAGCACTTCCACGAGAGTCTTTTCTGCCTCCGGTCCCTGAACGGCAACCTGGCCCCAGACTGCCGACTGGTTATCTATCTTCACATCGAAGCCCTTCGAGTTCTGCAGCATCCAGTCCACGTCCTTCTCGATGTTGGACGCGTTCACCACTGCAAGGAAATGCTCCGGCTTGAACTCGCGGTAGATAATCAGATCGTCCACCGTTCCGCCTTCCGGATAGAGCATCATTCCGTAAAGCGCCTGGCCCGGCTTGCTCGCGCGAATATCATTGGTGAAAATATGATTGATGTAGCGCTCGGCGTCCGGGCCGCTGATGAACACTTCGCCCATATGCGAAACGTCGAAGATTCCGACTTTGGTGCGGACCGCAAGATGTTCTTCCGTGATTCCCGAATACTGAATCGGCATATCGAAGCCTGCGAACGGGCTCATCTTCGCCCCCAGAGCGACGTGACGGTCGTGCAGACAGGTGAGTTTAAGGTTTTCTTCCATCGGTATTATATTAGTTTTCAAATTTAACGATTTTTTCCATATCGTCAGCGGTGAGTTGGAGTTCTCCGGCGCAGAATTTTTCTTCGAAATAACGGCGGAGTTCGGCGGCCGTCATCTGCAGGCCGAGGGATTTTAGATTGACCACGCGCTGGCGGACGGACTGCACTCCGTGCTTGGAGAGTTTCTCCTCCGAAGGGGTGGTCGCTTTCTCCAGGGCATCGAAGTCCAGGTCGTAGAGCATGGTGCCGTGGACGATCGTGGCATTCGGGAGGGCGTGGCAGGCGTTGCCGGAGACTTTGCGGTCGCCCACGAGGATGTCATTGTGTTCAGTCCGGGCAGCGTCGAAGCCTAGTTCGCGCAGGGCGGCGGCGACCATCTCGAGGAAGCGGGCGAAGGCTGTCTCCACCCCGGTGTCCGGGGTGATGTAAGACAGCATCACATTGCCCGCGTCCGAGTAGACGCAGCCGCCGCCGCTCTTTCGGCGGACGACTTCTATCCCGTGCTCGCGGCAGTATGTGAGGTTCACCTCGTTCTCGATCACCTGGTTCCTTCCGCAAATTACAGTCGGGGGCGACTGCCAGGTGAAGAACAATTCTTCACTTGCGCTCTGGGCGAGATACTCCTCCACTGCGAGGAAGAAAGTGAGGCGCTGCGGCGCGCCTTCCGGAATGACAACCTTTTTCATACCGTCTTTGAAATATAACTGCCTACGGCGTACACCGGAACGTTCGCCATCAGTTCGCGGTCGTAGTGGTTATCCAGAGAAGCGCGTATTCCCTTGCGGCCCGGATTCTTCTCGGCGAAGAGTTTCATCGACTTGGAGTTTCCGTTCTGGCGTGGCATCACTTCCACGGGAATGATGCGCGATGTCTCCTGGACCACGAAATCTATACTGACGGTAGAGCCCTGAAGGCCATAGTAGCAGACCGGGGCGCCGCGACGGACGATCTGGCCCAGGACCAGCATCTGGAGGAACGAATGGTTGAAGCCGTCGAAGGCTTCGTCGCCAACGAGGATGCGGGCCGGATCGAAGTCCGCCAAAGCCCCGGCGAGACCGGGATCGAAGGGGAACAGTTTGAAACTCTTCTTGTCTTGGAAGAACTCTATCGGCATAGAGACCGTGCCGAGTTTGTGAACTTTATAAATAAGTCCCGCGCGCACGAGCCAGCCGAAGGAACTTTCGTAGTCCTTGAGGCGGGCACCGTCGCGGAGTTTGGACAGATTGAATTTCTGGTTCTCGTCCAGCAACTGGGAAGGCGCAGCCTGCCAGATGGCGGAAATCTCATCTATATGGCGCTTAGGAGCGAAACGCAGGAAGTCGTTCTCGATGGCGGTAAGCAGGTCTTTCTGGATTGCCCTTATCTGCATAGGGGAGCGCCCTTCGGCAAAGGCGGCAACGACCTGGGGCATGCCTCCGCAGAACAAGAATTCTTTGAGGTGCTGATTAAACTTGGGGAGAAGCGAGCCCACTGCGCCCCAGTCGCAGGACTGAATCAGTCCCGCCATATTGTCGCAGCCTGTTGCCATCAGGAACTCCTCGAAGAGGAAAGGCTGCAGACGAAGGCGCTCTATCGATCCGGTGCGAACCAACTCTTCTATCTTCGCTTCCGCCTTAGGGCTCGCCGCCGGAAAACCGCAAACTATGATGTCGAAGCCGAAATCGGACTCCACAAAGTCTGCTATCACATCCAAAGCCTCCGGGCAAGACTGTATTTCATCCCAAATCAGGAGGGTGTTGCCGGGAGTGATGTCCACCTTGCTGAGTGACGAAACCTCGCGAAGGACACGACCCGCCTCCGGCTCGTTCAAAAATACCGTTTTATAGTCCGGGTTTTCCTCGAAATTGAAGTAAATGACTTTCTCATATTCAGCCTTGCCGAATTCTTTCAGGAGATAGGTCTTTCCCACCCTGCGAGCGCCTTCCACCAGCAGCGGCTTGTGGAATTTGTTGTCTTTCCAGCGGAGCAGATCGTTATAAGCAGTTCTTTTCATACTCTTGACTCATCCAAAAGTAAAGTTACACTTTTTATGACGAGTTTCAAAGAATTCCGCACTTTTTTAGAGATGATGTTTCAGGAAAGTCCACATTTTTTATGAGGACCAGATTTCTAAATTTCTTTAGAAACGGCCCTGAAATCAGTTTCGCCGATTGATTGGATGGGATCCGGACTACTTCTCCGGCTTGACCTTCAGGCCGAGCGCGCCGAGCTGGGAAAGGAGTTCGGAATTGACCGCCACGGAGAATTTCTTGGATTTCATGTCCACATTCCACTTGTGCGCGTGGCTCACGAGAACAATCATAAGCGGAGTCGGGCCCTTGTTGCTCTTAAGAATCTTCGTCAACTCCTTGCGGAACTGGGATGTAATTATGTCCTCAGGAATGTAGACCTTCAAACCCTTCAAAAGGGTCTCATTCACGCTTCCGAGCATCTTCACATCGTTCACTCTGAACTCAAAATCGTCCGGACTCTTGTCGTTCGGGTCCTTTTTGCCGCGAAAACGAGGCTTTATGTCTCCCGTCACATAAACCGCTTGATGAAGCACAAATTTCGGGCTGAAATTATCCACGGCTTTGCCGAAAAATGTCATCGTATATGGGCCGGAATAATCCTCTATCGTGGCTTTAAGCGAAGGATTGCCCTTGGTGGTCGTTCCGACATCAACAGCTGTGACGATTCCGCCTAATTTCAGCGCAGAGCCCTTCTGGGAGGCATTTGCCTGTGTGACAAGATCTCCCACGGCCGCGAGTTCGGCATTGGTAAAGGTCTCCATTTCGAAGGCATACCGGTCCAGAGGGTGTGACGAAAGGAACATTCCAACCAACTCCTTTTCTTTCTGCAGCAGAGGCAGCATATCTTCCTCTGCGGGGGCCGCCGGCATCTCCGGTCTGACGGGCTTCATTTCGTCTACATCGCCGAACAGCGACGCGCTGGTATCCAACTTGTCGTTCTTATACAGTTCTCCGTAGCGGACTAGTTCGTCTATGAATAGATTGCCGTTCGCGCAGGGCTGGAAGAACTGTGAGCGCTTGTAGCCAAAGGAATCTAACGCGCCGGCATAGACCAGCGACTCTAGCGGCTTACGGCCCACCGGAGCGTTGTTCTTGGGATCCAGGCCATTGTACTCGGCCATTCTCTCCACGAAGGCCCACACGTCCTTGAACGGCCCGTTAGCCTCTCTCTGTCGGACTATAGTGTCCACTATGTTGGAGCCGAAGCCCTTCATACCACCGAGGCCGAAGCGAATGTTACCCTCTTTGTTGACGGTGAAGCTTGCCTCCGACTCATTTACGTCCGGGTTAAGAACCTTTATCTTGTGCAGTTTGCAGTCCGCCATTATCTTCTTGATCTCGTCCATATCGGAGAGATTGCAGGAAAGGTTGGCGGAAAGGAATTCTGCGGGATAGTGGCATTTGAGCCAGCCTGTCTGATAACTGATCCAGGCGTAGCAGGTGGCGTGGGACTTGTTGAATGCGTACTGAGCGAACTTCTCCCAGTCCTTCCAGATCTTGTCCAGAACCTTCTCAGGGTGCCCGTTCGCCATTCCGCCGGCCATAAACTTGTCCTTCAACTCCATCATCACATCTATGAGTTTCTTACCCATAGCCTTGCGGAGCGTATCTGCCTGACCCTTGGTGAAGGAGGCGAGATCCTGGGACAGAAGCATCACCTGCTCCTGGTAGACAGTGATTCCGTAGGTGTCGCTCAAACGCTTCTCCATCTCGGGCAGGTCGTACTCTATAGGCTTGACTCCCTGCTTTCTGTCCACGAAGTCCTGCAGATAATCCATAGGGCCAGGGCGATAGAGCGCGTTCATAGCGATGAGGTCTTCCAGGCGCTCCGGACGGAGTTTCTGCAGCCAGTTCTTCATTCCTTCGGATTCGAACTGGAAGATGGCGGTGGTGTCGCCACGGCCGAAAAGTTCGTATGTGGGCTTGTCGTCGATGGGAATAGCCTCGATGTCGATATCGATGCCGTGGCGGGCCTTGATGTTATCGAGAGTCTTATGGATGATGGAGAGGGTGTTCAGGCCCAGGAAGTCCATCTTGAGCATACCCACGCTCTCTATATAGTGCCCGTCGTACTGCGAAGTCCACACATCCTCGCCGGTCTCCTTGTCCTTCGAAAGGCAGATGGGGATGTTCTCGGTGAGGTCGCTAGGACCGATGATTGTGGCGCAGGCGTGCTGGCCAACCTGGCGGATGGTTCCTTCCAACTGGCTGGCGTACTTGAGCACTTCCCTGTTCTCCTCCGGCCCGTTCTCCAACTCGTTCTTCATCTCCGGGACCAGACGGAAGCAATTGCCGAGTGTAATCTTCACGTCAGTGTCTTCCTTACCAACCTGGAAGGTCTTGCCGTCTTCCTCCACCACCTTGAAACCGGGCTTCAGTTCGTCCAGTTTAGGGTTGTAGGGGTATTTCTTCTCCACCTTCTCAGAGAGGTGGTCGGGCACCATCTTGCTGAGCCTGTTGGATTCGTCTATGGATACCTTGCTGATACGGGCCACGTCCTTGATGGCGCCCTTCGCCAACATGGTGCCGAAGGTGATCACGCGCGAGACGTGGTCTGCCCCATAGGTCTTCTCCACGTATTCGTGGGCGGCTGTGAGGTTCTCGAAGTCCACGTCGATATCCGGCATGTTGATACGATCCGGATTGAGGAAACGCTCGAACAGCAACTGATACTTGATAGGATCCAAATTGGTGATCCAAAGACAATAAGCCACTACCGAACCAGCGGCGGAACCACGTCCGGGACCCACCAGATAGCCCATACGGCGGGAGGCGGCTATATAATCCTGAACGATAAGGAAGTAGTCCGGGAAGCCCATGAACGAGATGGTCTTCAACTCGAACTCTATGCGCGCCTTCTGCTCGTCGGTGAGATTCTCACCATAGCGCTTTCGCGCTCCCTCGTATGTCAGATGGCACAGATAGGCTACCGAATTATCGAAATCATCGCCGCGTCCCTCCTTGCGGCCATTGTCTATAATGTCCTTGTATTTTTCGAGATAAAAATCGCGCTTCGCGAGGAACTCGGGATCTATCTTGAACTTCGGGAGAATCGGCGGGCGGTCTATCTTGTACTGCTCCACCTTCGACGCCACCTCCAGGGTGTTTTCTATCACCTCGGGATGCTCCGGGAAGAGGTCACGCATCTCCGCCTCGCTCTTCAGATACTCCTCCTGAGTGTAGCGTACGCGGTTCGGATCGTCATAGTCGTTGTTGAACGTCAGGCAGATAAGGCGGTCGTGCACCGGGCCGTCTTCCTTCATCAGGAAGTGTACGTCGTTGGTAGCGATTACCTTGGTGTTAGTCTCCTCCGCCAGTTTGTAGATGGCGTCGCAGACCTTGAGCTGCTCCTTATATGTGTCCACGCTCAGGCCGGGGACCTGAGTGTGATGGAGCATAACCTCCAGATAATAGTCCTCGCCGAAGACGCGCTTATGCCAGGCGATAGCGTTTCTCGCGGCATCCAGATCGTCCGCAAGGATGTCCTTGGCTATCTCGCCGGCAAGGCAGGCAGAACTGCAGATGAGGTTTTCGTGGTATTTCTCCACTATTTCGTGGCTCACGCGCGGGCGGTAGTACATACCCTCGATATGCGCGGTGGACACTATCTTCATCAGGTTCTTATATCCTGCGTAGTTCTTGGCCAGGAGAATCAGGTGATAGTAGCGGCTGTGGTCCTTGTCCTTGAGGTGGTGGTCGAAGTGGCGCGTCACATATATCTCGCAGCCGATGATAGGCTTGACTATGTAATTGCCGTTCGCGTCCTTATTGCTCTTATCGTCCGCCCAGCGGAAGAACTCCTTCACTCCATACATATTGCCGTGGTCCGTGATGGCTACGGCGGGCATACCCAACTCCCGGGCGCGCTCGAACAGTTTTTTGATGTTCGTAAGGCCGTCCAGGATGGAATATTGGGTGTGAAGATGGAGGTGAACGAAGGACATAGACTACCAGCCTTGAGCCTTTAGAGGCAACTCTACCCCGTCAGGGGTTACCAGGACCGCGCCCGCTTCCGGCTGGGCGAGATGGCCGATGATGTCGAAGGTCTGGAAGTCTTTGCGGAACTCGTCGAACTTTGCAAGGGGTACCACATACAGCAGACGGAAATCGTCCCCGCCGTTCATCGCGGCGGAAACAGGGTCAAGGTCCAGTTCACGTCCGAGGTCGAAACTGCCGCCCTCAAAGGGCATTTTGTCTGCATAGACTTTCACGCCGAAGCCGCTGTCCCTCTGCAGGCGCAGGAGGGCGTCAGCAAGGCCGCGTGTGACGAAGTATCCGAAAGAAGGAACGAGTTTAGTCTCCTCCAGCTGATCCACGGTGTGGGCCTCCATATCCGGCTTCAGATAGGCGCCGACGAGCATTTTGTAGCGCTCAAGTGCCTCGCGATTTGAGGCGCCGTTGTCGAAGTTCGCCTTCTCACGCTGGAGTGCCTGAAGCCCGAGGTACGCCGCGCCGAGGGGGCCGGAGACGCAGACGAGGTCCTTGCTCCGGGCCTTGGGGCGCGAGGCGGACACGCTGGCGCTATGCCTGCCGGTTGCGGCCAGGGCTATCGTAAGGCCGTTCTTAGACGGCTGGAGATCCAGGCTGAGGCTGCGGAAGCCATGCTCCTTCGCCGCGGACACTATCCCGCTCCAGAGGTCCTTCACCTGGGGGAAGTCCAGTTTGGCGGACACGCCCAGTTGCACGGACAGAGAATCCGGATGGGCCATCACGGCATAGAGTTCACCCGTAACCTTCAGCACGGCCTTGCGGCCAAGATGAGGCAGGGGAAAATAGACCAGATCGAAGTCTATTCCCTCCAGCAACATTGAGGAGGCGGTGGTGATGCATTCCTGCTGGCCGGCAGTCAGCCACTGCGGCTCTCCGAAGGGTTCGTATCCGCTCCCTTCGAACAACTGCCGTATGGCCTGCACGCGGCCAAGTTCTGCAAATTTCTCCGCCATTAGAGTTTCCTCAGAAGGTTATTGAGATTGACTTTGGAATCGATGAGAGCGCGAAGTTCCGCGATGGGGACGCGCTGCTGCTCCATAGTGTCGCGGTCGCGCACGGTGACGCAGTTGTCCACGAGCGAATCGTGGTCCACGGTGATGCAGAACGGGGTTCCGATTGCATCCTGACGGCGATAGCGCTTGCCGATGCTATCCTTCTCCTCATACTGGCAGTTGAAATCGAACTTCAGGTCGTCCATAATCTTCTGCGCGAGTTCGGGAAGGCCGTCCTTCTTCACGAGCGGAAGAACCGCAGCCTTGACAGGAGCGAGCGGAGCGGGGATGCTGAGCACCACGCGGGTCTCGCCGCCTCCGAGATCCTCCTCTTTGTAAGAGTGGCTCAGCACTGCGAGCACCATACGATCCACGCCGATGGAGGTCTCCACCACGTACGGCGTATAGGCCTTGTTCTCGTCCGGGTCGTAGTACTCGATCTTCTTTCCGGAGTACTTCTGATGGTTTCCAAGGTCGAAGTTAGTACGGCTGTGGATACCCTCGAGTTCCTTGAATCCGAAGGGGAAATTGAACTCGATGTCGGTTGCGGCATTGGCGTAGTGGGCCAGCTTCTCATGATCGTGGAAGCGGTAGTTCTCCGCGCCCATTCCCAGATTCACGTGCCACTTCATACGCTGCTCCTTCCACTTTGCGAACCAATCCAGTTCGGTGCCGGGCTTGATGAAGAACTGCATCTCCATCTGCTCGAACTCCCTCATACGGAAGATGAACTGGCGTGCGACTATCTCGTTGCGGAAGGCCTTTCCTATCTGCGCGATTCCGAAGGGAATCTTCATGCGGCCGGTCTTCTGCACGTTCAGATAGTTCACGAATATGCCCTGGGCGGTCTCAGGACGCAGGTAAATCGTGTTGCTCGCATCTGCGGTGCTGCCCATAGACGTCTTGAACATAAGGTTGAACTGGCGCACGTCTGTCCAGTTGCAGGTGCCGCTGATCGGGCAGACGATATTGTTGTCCACGATTATGTTGCGGTACTCCTCGAGGTCGTTGGCGTTCTCAGCCTTAACGTAGCGCTCGTGCACGGAGTCGTACTTCGCTTTCTCACGCAGCACGTTGGGGTTGGTTGCGCGGAACTGGGCTTCGTCGAAACTGTCACCGAACTTCTTGCGGCCCTTCTCCACTTCCTTGTTGATCTTCTCCTCGATCTTAGCGAGGAAGTCCTCGATGAGGACGTCTGCGCGGTAACGCTTCTTGCTGTCCTTGTTATCGATCAGAGGGTCGTTAAAGGCGCTTACGTGGCCTGACGCTTCCCAGATTTTCGGGTGCATGAAGATGCAGGAATCGATGCCCACGATGTTCTCGTTCAGGCGGGTCATCGCGTTCCACCAATACTGCTTGATGTTGTTCTTGAGTTCCGAACCCATCTGGCCGTAGTCGTACACGGCCGCGAGACCATCGTAAATCTCGCTGGAGGGGAAAATGAAACCGTACTCCTTGCAGTGTGCTACGAGCACTTTAAAAACTTCTTCCTGAGTCATATTGTGTCTGTAATTTTGTTTTCGAGGGGTTACAAATTTAAGAAATGCCGAGTATTTCCCCAAGGGGAACCATCACAAATTCTCTATCTTTCATCCTTGGATGCGGGACGGTCAATTCAGGGGTATCCACAACCTCATCGCCGACCAGCAGCACGTCCACATCGATAATCCGCGAATGGTAGACTCTCCTGCCCTGCGCGTCCAGTTCTATCCCCGTCTGCGGGCGTCCCATCTCCGATTCCACCGACTTGCAGATCCGGAGGATTTCGAGCGGCTCAAGGGAGAGGTCGTAGCGGACCGCGGCATTGATGAAGGCCGGCCCGTCGAAGCCGTCTGCCGCCGTCTCGTACAGGCCGGAAAGGCGGGCATGAGGGGTCTGGAAGCGTTCGTCCAGAAGCTCCACCGCCCTACGTATGTTTTCCTTGCGGTCGCCCAGGTTTGAGCCCAGCGCCAGATAGACCGGTCTTGTCCCCACGCTAATCCTCCATCTCCACATCCATACCCAACTCCAGCCTGGCCTCGTCCGAGAGCAGGCTCTGGTCCCACGCCGGCTCGAAGACCAGCGTGATAGTGCAGGAATTAATCCCCGGCGTCTGTTCCACAGCGTGCTTCACCTCGGCCATAACCTCGTCCGCCATGGGGCAGTTCGGGGCCGTGAAGGTCATGGTGATGGACACATCGTGGTTCTTGTCGATATTCAGTTCGTAGATCAGCCCCAGGTCGTAGATATTGACGGGGATCTCCGGGTCGTAGACCTGCTTGAGAGCCAGGACCACGGCGTCGTAGAGCGGGGCAAGTTCCTTGACCGCTTCCGGGGTGAGAACAGTATCTTTATTATCTTCCGACATTGTCGAGAGCTGTCTTTTTAATCGTCGCTATCATCGATGAAAGGCCGTTGGCCCTGGTCGGTGACAGGTTTTCACTCAATCCTATTTCGTTCACGAAGGCAAAGTCGTCGCCGGCAGTCTCCTCTGCCGAACGGCCCGAATAGACGCTGATCAGCAGAGAAATAATTCCCTTGGTGATGATGGCGTCGCTATCCGCCGTGAACCACAGCCTGCCATCCTTCGCCTCGCAATCCAACCACACCCTGGACTGGCAACCCGGGATCAGCCTGTCCTCGGTTTTCTTCTCCTCCGGGAACGGCTCCAGGTTCTTTCCAAGGCTGATTATGTATTCGTACTTATCCAGCCATTCGTCGAACATCGCGAAGTCGTCGACAACCGCCTGTTTTGCTTCTTCTAACGTCATTTCTCTAATTGTGTGATTTCGGCATCATATCAATAATTCTATCGCCTTGTCAAGGGCTTCGATAAACTGTTTTGCTTCCTCCAACGTGTTGTACGGGGCGAAGGAGGCGCGGAGCATTCCGGTGACGCCGTAGCGGGTCATCAGGGGCTGCGCGCACATGTGGCCGGAGCGGAGCGCTATTCCCATTTTGTCCAGGACGAGGGCAAGATCTTCGTGATGAACACCCTTTACTGAGAAGGAGAATAAAGGGAGTTTTTCGTCAATGTTCCGCGTTGTTCCACGTGGAACAATTCGCTCATCTGAGGCGAGGGCCTCGTAGACGAAATTCCTGATTTTAGATAGCTCTGCTGCACATTCGCCATTAATTGATTTGACTAAATCAATCGCAGGAACAAAGGTTGGGACGGAATTAATATTCGGAGTTCCAGCCTCGAACTTAAAAGGAATCGGAGCATAGGTTGATCCTTCCCAAGAGACCGTTTCAATCATCTCCCCGCCGCCCATAAACGGAGGCATCTGTTCCAGGATTTCCTTCTTGGCGTAGAGGACGCCGGTTCCCGTGGCAGCATACATCTTATGTCCGGAGAAGACGTAGAAGTCGCAGTCGAGATCTTTTACGTCCACTGCCAGATGAGCGACCGCCTGTGCGCCGTCCACCAACACGGGAACGCCGTGGGAATGGGCCAAGGACACTATCTCCTTTATGGGGTTCACAAGGCCCAGCACATTGGATACGTGGGCCACGCAGACCAGTTTAGTATGCTTTGTGAGAAGAGAAGGCAGTTTGTCTATCTCCAGGTGTCCACTTTCATCCACCGGGAGAACCACAATCTTAGCCCCCTTGCGCTGACAGAGCAACTGCCATGGAATGATGTCGGAGTGGTGCTCTGACTCGGCGATGATTATTTCGTCACCGCTGCCTATGAATTTATCACCGAAAGATGAGGCGACGAGGTTGATTGAGGCCGTAGTTCCGGAGGTGAACACTATCTCATCCGCACTCTCTGCCCCGATAAATGCCCGCACCGCCTCGCGCGCGCCCTCGTAGGCCCGCGTAGCCTCCCCCGCGAGGGCGTGCACCGCGCGGTGCGTGTTGCCGTTGTGCAGAAGGGCCGAATCCGACTGGACGTCTATCACAGACTGCGGCCGCTGGGTAGTGGCTGCATTGTCCAGATAGATGAGAGGTCTGCAATAGACCTCCCTGCTCAGGGCCGGGAATTGTTTTCTGAGTTCTTGAACCGTCATAGCATCTGAAGGGCAGCCTTGATAATCTCTTCTACCTTCGCAGTGGGATGCTGCTTCAAGATAGCCTGCACCGCCTTCGCCACATTGGGCTTGGTGAAGCCCAGCATCACGAGGGCTGTCGTTGCTTCATCGGCCGCCGCATTGGACTCGGCGATGAAGAGCGCGTCGGAGGCGCTTCCCTCACCCTTCACTATCTTGTCTTTGAGCTCGAGTATCATCCTCTGAGCGGTCTTCAGGCCAATTCCCTTGACGCTCTTGATGGTATTGACATTCTCGGAGAGAATCGCAGTGCGGAGTTCGTCGGCGCTGAGCGACGACAGGATAATACGGGCTGTGTTCACTCCCACTCCGGAAACGCTGATCAGGGTCTCGAAGAGAGCCCTTTCGTCCTTGGAGGCGAAGCCGTAGTACAACTCCGTATCCGAATTAGTCTGCAGATGATGGTAGATATAGACCTTCGCCGACTCCTTGCCTTCGAGGGCGGCGTAAGTCTGGAGCGATATCTCTATCGAATATCCTATGCCCTGATTATCCACCACCACTCTGGTGGGGGTCAGTTCAGCGATTTTCCCTGAAATGTAGTCTATCATAACGCCTCAATTTTATCTTCCGAAATATACTAAAAGTACCGAAATATCCGAAGGAGAAACTCCGGAAATACGCGATGCGCGCGCTATTGTGTCGGGCTTATATCTCTCTAGTTTCTGTCTGCATTCTATGCTCAAGCCGGAGACCTTGGAGAAGTCGAAGCCCTCGGGGATGCGGAGGTTCTCGAGATGACTGATCTTCACTGCATTGCTTCGCTCTCTGTCGATATAGCCCTTATACCTGATGCTGATCTCCACTGACTCTATCACCTCCGGCGAGTATTCTGTTCTACGTGGAACAAACTCGAGCAACTCTGCCAGCGAGACCTCCGGACGGGCCGCAATGTCCGCTATCTTCTTAGACTCCGTAAGAGGGGCTGAACCCTTTGATTCCAGGTAGGCGTTGATCTGGTCCGCGCGCAGGTTGTGCGAGTAGCAGAAGGCCTCCAGCGCATGCGCTGAGGCGTACTTGCTCTCGCACGCTTCCGCGCGCGCGCCCGAGGCAAGGCCTATCTTATGTCCCAACGGGGTAAGCCTCTGGTCCGCATTGTCCTGTCTCAGAAGTATCCTGTACTCGGCACGGGAAGTGAACATCCTGTACGGTTCATCCACGCCTTTGGTAATCAAATCATCGATAAGAACGCCTATGTAGGCCTCGTCTCTTTTCAGTATGAACGGCTCCTTCCCTGCCACCTTCATATGCGCGTTTATGCCGGCCATCAAGCCCTGGGCCGCCGCTTCTTCGTAGCCGGTGGTGCCGTTGACCTGGCCGGCGAGGAAAAGACCGTCGAAATCTTTGAGTTCGAGGGTTGGCCTCAACTGAGTCGGGTCGAAGTAGTCGTACTCCACGGCATAGGCCGGGCGGAAGATCCTCGCGTGCTCCATTCCCGCTATCCGATGAAGTGCCTTCAACTGAATGTCCATCGGAAGCGAAGAAGAGAAACCCTGGAGATAGTACTCGTTCGTATTCTCCCCTTCCGGCTCAAGGAAGAGTTGATGGTTGTCGTTCTCCGGGAACACCCGGAGTTTATCCTCTATGCTCGGGCAATAGCGCGGTCCTTTGCCGGAAATGATTCCGGTGAAGAGCGGGGAGTCTTTGAATCCCTCGCGCAGCGCTTCATGGACGCTTTCGTTGGTGTGAAGTATATAGCAGGGTTTCTGACGGCCTTCGCGCTGAACTTTTGATTGAACAGGAAGGAAGGAGAAGCGCTCGGGGTTTTCATCTCCCAACTGAAGGATCAGCCTGTCCGTGTCCACCGAATTAATGTCGATACGGGGAGGGGTGCCTGTCTTCATCCTGTCAGTCCGGACGCCCAGACTCTTCAGTTGCTCGGTCAGTCCATACGAAGCGTCTTCACCGATTCGTCCGCCGATGAGTTGATTGCGGCCAATGAAGAGTTTGCCCCCCAGGAAGGTTCCTGCAGTGAGAATAACTGCCTGAGAATGAATAATCGCTCCTGATTTTGTACGAACGCCAGCAAATTTACCATTCTCAAGGATAAATTCAACGGCTATATCCTCGTAAATATCTAATAATGAGGAACTTACAAGTTTTGTGCGCCAATTTTCAGAAAAGGCTATTTTGTCGCACTGCGCCCTCGGGCTCCACATAGCCGGACCCTTCGAGCGATTGAGCATACGAAACTGGAGAGTGGACTCGTCCGTGACAATTCCAGTCCATCCGCCGAGCGCGTCGATCTCGCGGACTATCTGTCCCTTGGCAATTCCGCCGACCGCCGGATTGCACGACATCTTTGCGAAGGCAAGGGTATCCATCGAAATGAGAAGCACGGACGAGCCAAGGCCCGAAGCCGCCATCGCTGCTTCGCACCCGGCGTGTCCACCGCCGACCACTATTATGTCGTAGGCGCTTTTCACTTATCCGATATTTTTCCTGAGGTCCAGATAATAGTTCTCCTTGGAACGCATAGTCTTTATCTCATCTTCGGTGTGGTCGTCGTAACCGATCAGGTGCAGAAGACCGTGAACCATCACACGGTTCAGTTCATCCGCAAACTCAGTCCCGTAGAACAGGGCATTCTCGCGGACGCTGTCCACACTGATGAACAGATCGCCGCTCAGGATATCCTTCTCGCAGTAATCGAAGGTGATGATGTCCGTGAAATAGTCGTGCTGGAGATACTTCATATTCACGTCCAGGATATAATTATCCGAACAGAAGATTATGTTAATATCTCCCAACTTCTTCAATTCACTCGCCGCCACCATCCGGAGCCAGCGGTTGTTCAGGGCCTTGCCCTTGAGTGTAAACGAAATGTCCTCGTTGTAGTACCTGATCATATTACAAGGCTGAAAAAAGACGCACAAATCTACAACTATTAAATCTAAAAATTGGATTAAAAGAGAATAATTTTTACCTTTGAAGGAAATCCGCAAATAATAAACTGAGATATGGAAGTTAAGAAAACACCAAAAGCAAGCCTTGAGAACAAGCGGCTTCTTTTCGTGGAGTTGGGTTTGGTCGTCACGCTTGGAATCGTCTACGGAGCGTTCTCGTTCGGTACGGCAGACAAGCAGACCTCCCTTCTCGACGCGGGCCCTCAGCAAGTAATCGAGGAAGAGATCATCCCTATCACTCAGGAGACACCTCCCCCGCCGCCCGAGACCCCGAAAGTCCCTGTCCTTTCAGACCAGATCGATATTATCGATGACGATATCCAGGTAGACGACAATATCCTCAACCTCGAGGATGACGACGACCTCGGAGTGGAAATCATGGAATACGTGGAAGGTCCGGAAGAGGAGGAAATCGAGGAAGAAGCCATCCCGTTCCAGTTGGTGGAAACCAAACCTTCGTTCCGCGGCGGAGATGCAAACCAGTTCTCCAAGTGGGTTAACGAAAGGCTTGTGTATCCCGAGATTGCAAAGGAGAACGGTGTGCAGGGTAAGGTTATGCTACAGTTCACGGTGGAATCAGATGGCCGTGTGACCAATGTCCGAGTGCTTCGCGGAGTCGATCCTTCGATCGATAAGGAAGCAGTCCGCGTGGTGTCCAGTTCGCCGAAGTGGAGCCCCGGAAAGCAGAGGGACCGCGCAGTCCGCGTGACCTACACCTTCCCTGTTATCTTCCAGCTCAGATAACAAACGGAATTAATCAAAAGAGGCTGTCCGCTTGGACGGCCTCTTTTTCTATTCGATGAACGAACAGATTATTGAGAAAGCAGTGTTTGTGGGTATAATAAGGCCTGCAGACGATGAGAGAAGGGTTAAAGAATACCTGGATGAACTCGAGTTCCTGGCCGAGACGGCCGGCGCAACCGGAGATAAGAAATTCATCCAGAGGGTGGATCGTCCGGATAATGCAACCTATATCAGGAGCGGTAAACTCGAAGAAATAGCCGCCTACTGCGAGGAAAACCATATCACCTACGTCATTTTCGATGATGAACTGTCCGGAATGCAGCAGCGTAACATAGAAAAGGTGATTAAATGCAGCGCGGTGATAGACCGAACCAGCCTTATACTTGAAATCTTCGCCCAGCGAGCAAAGTCATCCTATGCGAAAATGCAGGTTGAACTTGCACGCTACAACTACATGCTCCCGCGTCTGGCGGGTATGTGGACGCACCTCGAAAGGCAGCGCGGCGGTCGCGGTACCAGAGGTGGTATGGGTGAAACCCAGATAGAGGTGGACCGCCGTATCGTCAAAGAGCGTATAACCAAACTAAAAGAAGATCTGAAGAAGGTGGACCGCCAGATGGCAACCCAGCGCTCGAACCGCGGAAGCATGGTCAGGCTCGCGCTTGTGGGATACACGAACGTGGGTAAATCCACCCTTATGAACGTTCTGGCGAAATCAGACGTCTTCGCAGAGAATAAACTTTTCGCTACGCTTGATACCACTGTCAGAAAGGTCGTTATAGAGAACGTGCCTTTCCTGCTGAGCGATACGGTTGGCTTCATCAGAAAACTCCCCACTCAACTCGTAGAGGCCTTCAAGAGCACTCTGGACGAGGTTAGGGAAGCCGATATACTCGTTCATGTGGTCGATATCTCAGCCCCGGATTTCGAGGACCAAATGAAGACGGTGGAGCAGACTCTTCGCGATATAGGCGCCGCAAATAAGCCTATCTACGTCGTATTTAACAAAATCGACGCCTACACCTACCAGCCTTACGATGAGTTCTCCCTCGAACCCAAATCAAAGGAGAACCGCACTCTGGATGAACTGAAAAACAGTTGGATAGCCAGCGAAAAGGCGCCGTGCATCTTCATCTCTGCCCTCAACAAGACGGGTATAGAAAAACTCCGCAACGACATCTACAAGATGGTTGCGGAGATTCATGCCGGGCGTTACCCGTTCAATAATTTCCTCTGGTAACTAGTCAGAGAACTTAGCCTTCAAGAACTCGCGGTTCAGGCGGGCGATGTGCGCGACGGTTATACCCTTCGGGCACTCAAGTTCGCAAGCGCGAGTGTTAGTGCAGTTACCGAAGCCAAGTTCATCCATCTTAGCGACCATAGCCTCAGCCCTGCGCTTAGCCTCCGGACGTCCCTGAGGCAGCAGAGCGAGCGAACTGACGCGCGCAGCCACAAACAGCATAGCGGATCCGTTCTTACAGGTGGCCACACAGGCGCCGCAGCCTACGCAAGCGGCAGCGTCCATACTCTCCTCTGCTTTATCGTGAGGAATAAGCATAACGTTGGCATCCTGGGCTGAACCGGTGCGGACGGAGATAAAGCCTCCGGCCTGGAGTATCTTATCAAATGCGCGGCGATCCACCACGAGGTCCTTGATAACGGGGAATGCGGCGCTGCGGAAAGGCTCTACCGTGATGGTAGCGCCGTTCTTGAAGTGACGCATAAACAACTGACAGGTGGTGACGTGGTCGTCCGGACCATGTGCGCGGCCGTCGATGTAGAGCGAACAGGCTCCGCAGATACCCTCGCGGCAGTCGTGGTCGAACGAAACAGGACCGCTGCTCTTGCATCCTCTCTCCACAGCCACAGGGTCGCAACCTTCCTTGATAAGTTGCTCATTGAGGATATCGAGCATCTCGAGGAAAGAAGCGTCCTCCTCGATACCGCTGATGTGGTAGGTCTCGAAATGTCCTTTTGCCTTGGCGTTTTTCTGACGCCATATCTTAAGATTGAATTCCATCGTACTTTAGTCTTTGTAGTTTCTAGTCTTAACCTCGATAAATTCGTAGTTGAGAGGCTCCTTATGGAGGACGGGATCCTTATCTTCTCCCTGATACTCCCAGGCCGCTACATACATGAACTTCTTGTCGTCGCGCTTTGCCTCACCTTCTTCGGTCTGGCTTTCGATGCGGAAGTGTCCGCCGCAGGACTCCTCTCTATTCAGAGCGTCGCGGGCCATAAGGATACCCGTGTCGAAGAAGTCCTCAAGACGGAGAGCCTTCTCGAGTTCCTGGTTGAACTCATACTGGTCTCCGGGCACGTTGACAGATTTGTAGAATTCTTCCTTAAGGGCTTTGATCTCTTCGATTGCTTTCTTAAGACCAGCCTCGTCGCGGGCCATACCCACATACTCCCACATAATGTTTCCGAGTCTCTTGTGGATGCTGTCCACAGTCTCGGTTCCCTTGATTGCGAAGAGTCTGTCGATACGTGCCTGCACAGCCTTCTCAGCCTCGATGAACTCCTTGGAATTCACATCGGTCTTAGGCTCCGCGAACTTATTGGAAAGATAATCGCTGATAGTAACCGGCACCACGAAATAACCGTCGGCCAGACCCTGCATAAGAGCAGAAGCGCCGAGGCGGTTTCCTCCATGATCGGAGAAGTTTGCTTCACCGATAGCATAGAGTCCGGGGATAGTAGTCTGAAGATCATAGTCTACCCAAATACCGCCCATAGTGTAATGAATGGCAGGGTAAATCATCATAGGCTCCTCCCAAGGAGATGAAGCTGTGATCTTCTCATACATTTCGAAGAGGTTGCCGTAACGCTCAGCCACTCTCTGATGACCAAGGCGTTGGATAGCCTCTGAGAAGTCGAGGAACACAGCCTTACCGGTTTCATTCACACCGAAGCCAGCGTCGCAACGCTCTTTAGCAGCGCGGGATGCAACGTCGCGGGGAACGAGGTTTCCGAAGGCCGGATAACGACGCTCGAGATAGTAATCACGGTCCTCCTCAGGTATCTGGGAAGCCTTGATTTCGTGCTTACGGAGTTTCTCCACATCCTCCATCTTCTTCGGTACCCAGATGCGTCCGTCGTTACGCAGCGATTCGGACATAAGGGTGAGTTTACACTGCTGCTCGCCGTGGACAGGAATACATGTAGGGTGGATCTGAGCGAAACACGGGTTAGCGAAGAACGCTCCCTTACGGTAGCACTGCATAGCCGCCGAACCGTTGCTGTTCATAGCGTTGGTGCTGAGGAAGTACGTGTTTCCATAGCCGCCGGTGGCGATGATGACAGCGTGGGCTCCGAAGCGTTCGAGCTGGCCGGTGACGAGGTTGCGGGCGATGATACCCTTAGCCTGACCGTTAACCAGAACGAGGTCCAGCATCTCATAGCGCGGGTAACTCTTCACTGTGCCGGCCGCAATCTGACGGTTCAGAGCGGCATAGGCGCCGAGGAGCAACTGCTGGCCGGTTTGACCGCGCGCGTAGAACGTACGGCTGACCTGCACACCGCCGAACGAACGGTTCGCGAGGTATCCGCCGTATTCACGTGCGAACGGAACACCCTGAGCCACGCACTGATCGATGATGGCCGCGCTGACCTCAGCCAGACGATAGACGTTTGCCTCACGGCTACGGTAGTCGCCGCCCTTGATAGTGTCGTAGAACAAGCGGTAGACCGAGTCATTGTCGTTTTGATAGTTCTTGGCAGCATTGATACCTCCCTGAGCGGCGATGGAGTGCGCGCGACGGGGGGAGTCGCTGATGCAGAAGACCTTCACGTTATAACCAAGTTCGCCGAGGGTCGCGGCTGCAGATGCGCCGCCGAGGCCTGTACCGACAACTATGATTTCAAGTTTTCTGCGGTTGTTAGGGCTGACAAGATGGATTTCAGACTTACGTTTAGTCCATTTCTCGGCTAAAGGTCCGTCCGGAATTTTTGAAATGAGTTTATCTGCCATTGGTTTATATAATTAAGTTATTTATTCTCCAAAAAGCGTGTCTGAAGACACTCTGTTAGGGCTTATTCCAAGGTGTTTGTAAGCCAGGTCAGTGGCAATACGGCCTCTCTGCGTACGCACTATAAAACCTTCCTTTATAAGGAAAGGCTCATAGACTTCCTCAAAGGTTCCCTGATCCTCGCCTATCGCAGTGGCGATGGTATTCGCGCCCACAGGACCTCCCTTGAAGGTGTTGATGATGGTGCTGAGGATCTTATTATCTATCGAGTCGAGTCCGCGGGTATCAATCTTCAGTTTATCCAGGGCGTACTTGGCTATCTTGATATCGATTTTTCCATCTCCCATCACCTGCGCGTAATCGCGCACGCGCTTGAGGAGGGAATTCGCTATACGCGGGGTGCCGCGGCTGCGCATCGCTATCTCCTGAGCCGCCTGATCGTCGATTTCAACCTTAAGAATAGAAGAACTGCGTTTTACGATACGTTTCAGGTCTTCCACGTCGTAATACTCCAGAGCGCAGGTAATGCCGAAACGAGCCCTGAGAGGAGCAGTCAAAAGACCGCTGCGGGTTGTGGCTCCCACCAAAGTGAAGGGATTAAGGGATATTCTGACCGACCTTGCACCGGGTCCCTTATCTATCATAATGTCTATCACGAAATCCTCCATCGCGGAATAGAGATATTCCTCGACTTCAGGCGACAGACGATGGATTTCATCGATGAAGAGCACATCTCCGGGCTCCAGGGAGGTCAGAAGACCGGCCAGATCTCCAGGTTTATCGAGCACCGGACCGGAAGTGATCTTCATATTCACCCCCATTTCATTCGCAATGATATACGCGAGAGTGGTTTTACCCAGGCCGGGAGGGCCGTGGAACAGGGTGTGGTCCAGAGATTCGCCCCTCAACTTCGCCGCCTGGATGTAGATATGCAGATTGGACACGATTTCACGCTGGCCCGTGAAATCTTCAAGGTCCTGCGGGCGGATAATTCCGTCCAAATCCTTATCTTTGTCTTCGATATTGCGGTGAGGGTCGAAATCTGGCATTTCCCCAGGCTGGTTAATTGTCTACAAATATAATCTTTATTTCTTTATTTTTTGTTGATTTTATTACCGCTGTGGAAATGTTAATAAACTCAAAACAGCGCTGAATATCAGTTTATTAAGGCCGTGAGGCGTTTTTAATTACTTGTTGGAAACTTTGTAAAAGTGTTGTGGATAACTTATCAGTTCGTTTTATCCACAGTCTTATCAACCGGTTTTCCACAAGCTTTTGAACATAGGAATGCAGGTTAATGCTGCTGCCAGCGCTCTTCTTAAAAGCAGGATAGTTTCCTCCAAGGAAATATTCTGCCGCTCGCTATTTCTCTCCTCCCGTTGGTTTGTGCTGGCACAATGCGCTGAGAAAGGTCTTCACTGTGTTGTTCTTCCCAACAGCGAGGCAGCCGAGTATTGCGCCAACGACCTTTATAATCTTATAGAAGGAGATAAAGTGTTTTTCCTTCCCGCGTCCGGAGCCGGAGTTGAGCGCAGCAACTACAAATCCTCACTTAGTGTTCAGCGCACCTCCGCCGTGCAGAATATACTGTCTGCTGATAAGGATGACCTTACTGTTATAGTAACCTTCCCTGAGGCTCTGGCGGAACCTATTCCCCTTAGCGGAAAAATACTAGATTCAGGCTTTGAACTAAGCAAAGGCCAGGAAATACCTCATTCCGAAATAATAGAAAAACTCTCAAATCTCGGCTTCGAGAGGGTGGATTTCGTTTCATCTCCCGGACAGTTCGCCGTCAGAGGCAGCATCATAGACCTGTTCTCTTACTCGGATAGTGAGGCAGTGAGAATATCCTTCTGGGGCGACGAGATAGAGAATATCCGCATCTTCGACTGCAACACTCAACTTTCCGGCGGGGAAGTGCCTGCCGTGAAGGTAATGTCCGATATGATCTGCAATCCGGAGTCTGCTTCACAGAACATACTCGAGGCGCTGCCGAAGGATTCTATTCTCTGGCTGGATTCCTCAGATATGTATAAGGAGAGGGAATTTTTTCCGCTCACGGCACAGTTCACTCGGGTCTATCTGGAAATCCCCATAGACCGTAAGGAAGCGGACGCAGTTCAGTTCAGCATTTCCCCTCAGCCGGTATTCAACAAGAATTTCGAACTCTTCACAGCGGATATTCGCACCAAGATGGAGAGCGGCTACAAAGTGCTGATATACGGAGAAAAGCAGTCGCAGACAGACAGGCTCCGCTCCATACTCGAAGAGGAGCGCTGCCCGCTGCCGAGTTTCGTCACCGATAAGAATATCCACAACGGTTTCATAGACGAAGAGGCGAAAGTTTGCCATTACACGGACCACGAAATCTTTGACCGTTTCCATAGGGTTTCCATCCGTCGTTCGGTGGAGAAGACCGAGCAACTCACCCTAAACGACCTCAGTTCGTTCAACATAGGCGATTATATCGTCCATATCGACCACGGTGTGGGCGTGTTCGGAGGTCTTGTGCGCATCAAGGATGACCACGACCGGATGAAGGAGGTCGTGAAACTGACCTACAAAGACGGCGACGTGGTGTTCGTGTCCGTCCACGCCCTGCATAAGATATCCCGTTTCCGCGCGGCCGACGGCGAAGCGCCCCGCATAAATAAACTCGGATCGAAGACCTGGATAGCGCTCAAGAACGGCGCGAAGAACAAGGTCAAGGACATCGCGAAGGATCTGATCCAACTCTACGCCAAGCGTCGTGCCTCCAAGGGCTTCGCCTATTCGGCCGATTCCTACCTGCAGACCGAACTCGAATCGTCGTTTATGTATGAGGACACCCCCGATCAGGAGGAGGCGACCCGCGCGGTGAAGCACGACATGGAGGAGACCTTCCCCATGGACCGCCTGATCTGCGGCGACGTGGGCTTCGGAAAGACGGAAATCGCCATACGCGCGGCGTTCAAGGCCGCCACGGACGGCAAGCAGGTGGCGGTGCTCGTGCCCACGACCATCCTCGCGCTCCAGCACTACACTACCTTCAGTTCGAGGCTAGCCAACTTCCCCGTCAAGGTGGACTATGTCAGCCGTCTGCGCACTCCGAAGGAACTGACCGCCATAAAGAAGGATCTCGCGGAAGGGAAGATAGACATCATCATAGGCACCCATAAACTGCTCGGCGAGGGCTTCCAGTTCAAGGACCTCGGGCTGCTCGTTATCGACGAAGAGCAGAAGTTCGGCGTGAGCGCCAAGGAGAAACTGCGCCACCTTCGCGCGGAGGTGGACACTCTCACGCTCACGGCCACCCCTATCCCGCGAACGCTGCAGTTCTCTCTGCTCGGCGCGCGCGACCTTAGCATAATCGCGACCCCGCCGGCCAACCGTATACCTATCCAGACCGAAATTATCCTCTTCGACGAGAAGGAAATCAAGTCCATAATCGAATACGAACTCAACCGTGGCGGGCAGGTGTTCTTCCTGCATAACAATGTGGAGCAACTGGACAGCATAGGCGAAATCTTACATCGCCTGGTGCCGGATATGAGGATATGCATAGCGCACGGGCAGATGGCCCCGAAGGAACTCGAAGACAAGATGCTGGATTTTATCCGCGGCGACTACGACCTGCTGCTCTGCACCACCATCATCGAGAACGGTCTGGACATCCCAAACGCGAACACTATCATAATTAATCACGCTCAGAACATAGGCCTGAGCGACCTGCACCAACTCCGGGGCAGGGTAGGCCGCTCGAACCGCAAGGCGTTCTGCTACCTGATAGTGCCGCCGCTCGTGAGCATCACGGACGACGCTCGCAAGCGCCTCAAGGCCATCGAGGAGTTCTCCGATCTGGGCAGCGGCTTCAACATAGCCATGCAAGATCTGGACATCCGCGGAGCGGGTAACCTTCTCGGCGCGGAGCAGAGCGGGTTCATTATGGATATGGGCTACGAGACCTATCAGAAGATTCTGGCAGAGGCGATGGAAGAACTGGGAATCGAAAGCGGCGGGGCGGTCGGAGGCCGTGCGGATGCCCGGTTCAGGGCGGACTGCACGGTGGAGACGGATCAGCCGGCTTACATTCCGGATGACTATATGGATATCACCGCGGAGAAGATACGCATCTACAAACAACTGGATTCGATGAATTCGGAAAAAGAAATCGACCGTTTCCACGCCCAACTCGCCGACCGTTTCGGAGAGACCCCGGCGGAGGTGGACAATCTCTTCAATGTGGTGAAAATCAGGAATTTGGGTGGCTTGCTCGGATTTGAGAAGATAATTATCAAGAACGGTATGCTGATCTGTTTCTTCATCTCCAACGCCCTTTCTCCTTTCTTCAAGAGCGAACAGTTTAGCCAACTTCTCGTCCGTATAGGAAATGATTCGCCTTTCACTCTGAAGCAGACTGAAGGAAAACTCAAAATAATCACCAGGGGCATTGATTCGGTCGAAGCCGCGCTGCAGACTTTGAAGAAGTTGCAATAAATTATTAAATTTGTCGGCTTAAGTATGGCGAATCTGCTCATCGAGATAGGAAACACGGCGCTGAAAGCCGCCTGGGCCGAGGGAAAGACTCTCGGAAAGACGGTGCGCTACCAGGGAGAAAAACTCCACGGTTTTCTTATCGGCACTCTCCTCGCGAAGGAGAAACCCGATGTGCTGGTTCTGGCGTCCGTGCGCGACATCCCCGAGGAGGATATCCGCGAGATACGCGAAAGGTGCGGGCAGTTGGTCCTGATAGACCGTAACCATCCCGCGATTATGAGGGCCTATGGCCTTCCGGAGTACCTTTCACCGTCGCGAGCGGCCGGCATAATCGCGGCGAGGGAACTGTTCAAGGGCAAGCCCTGCCTGGTCTTCGACTTCGGCACCGTGCTCTCGATCGATTCGGTCGCTGCGGACGGCACCTACCATGGTGGTAACGTGTCGCTCGGATGCCGCACCCGCTTCAAGGCGCTGAACCGCTATTCAAGGGCGCTGCCGCTCGTGGACACGCCGCTCGATCCGCCCGCAATCGGCTCTTCGGAGACCAGCGGAATCGAGGCCGGAGTGATTTCGGGCATAGTGTTTGAAGTTGACGGGTACATAGCCGGCGCTCCCGGTAGCGTGGTTGTGTTCACCGGGGGAGACGCCAGTTACTTTGCAAAGCAGACCAAGCACTCTATTTTCGTGGTCTCGAACCTCGTGCTGATGGGCTTGGCCACCATTTCGGAAGATTATGACAGGACGCAGGGTTAAAATATTACTGTTGGCTTTGACGCTTCCTTTCTTCGCGGCTCACGCGGAGGACGGAGGAACCTATGCCGGTTATACCCCTTACTCGGTGTTCGGCGTGGGTGAGATAATGATGCCCGGAACAGCCTACAACAAAACGATGGGCGGAGTGGGTATCGCCTCGCGCAACCGCCGCTATGTGAACGTGCTCAACCCCGCGGCCGTCACGGCCCGCGATTCCCTCGCCTTCATGTCTGATTTCTCCATCTATGAGACCAACAAGATTCTGAGGCAGGGAGATATGGTGTCTGCGAACAACCTGTTCAACATCAACAACTTCCTCATCTCGTTCCCCCTCTTCTATTCGAAGCCGGCGGATGCGTCCATGATGCTGGGAATCAGACCCTACAGCTCCACGGGCTACGGTTATGGTTACTACGACACTAACCCGACGGCGATAGCCACGGTGGGTAATATTACACACTCATACAGCGGCCTCGGCAGCATCTATCAGGCTTTCGCGACCGTGGGTGTGGAACTCTTCGACAAGGTTTCCGTGGGCGCGGAACTCACGCATTATTTCGGCAACATCAAGAAGACCTACGTGGAGAGCCTGGCGGACGAGGCGGCTGTGGGAATAACCAAGACCAACGAGCTTCAGTTGAACGCGAATGCAGCCAAGTTCGGTCTGCAGTACGAGCAGCCCTTCGGCGATAAACTGAGCATAGGCCTCGGAGCGGTCTACGGACTGGACGCGCAACTCGGAGGACGCCTGATCAACACCGTCACCGTCGCCGGCGAGAGTAAGGACACGACCAATGTTCACGCTCTGCCCGGCAAACTCTATCTGGCGGGCGAGATGGGGGTCGGCCTCAGCGTCAGTTATGGCTCCAAGTTCAAGGCCGAAGTGGACTACACCCGTTCGGACTGGACGAACTGCGGTTTTTCGGGCGTCAACGGCCTGGCGGTGAACGGCGCGAGCGGCCCTTTGTTCACCACAGGATTGTCCCAGTCGCTCAGGGCGGGAGTGGAATACATCCCGAATCCGACGGACATCCGTTACTACTACAAACTCATCGCCTACAGGGCGGGAGTCTATTACACGAAAGAATATTTCAGCGTCTCAGGCAACGAAATCTACTCGAGAGGCATCACTTTGGGTGCGACCCTTCCGGTTTTCCGTTGGAACAACGGTCTTACCTTCGGAGTGGAACTCGGGCAGAGAGGCTCGCTGAAAAACAATATGGTGCGCGAAACCTACGTAGGCTTCAGCCTGGGAGTGAATCTCTTCGACGTATGGTTCCAGAAACCGATGTATGAATAAACAAGTTTTAAGGATATGAAAAGACTGATTATCGCAATCCTGGCAATCGCCACCCTCGGCACGGGCAATCTGTTCGCGCAGGGGAAGTACGGTGCCGACAGCGCCGAGTGCATCAAGTACCTCTCGTACTACAAAGAGTACTTCAAGCAGAAGAACTATGACTCCGCCACTCCCAACTGGCGCGAGGCGTTCAAGATTTGCCCTCCGACGGCAAACCAGACTATGCTTGTGGACGGAACTGCCCTCATGCGCAAACTCATCTCGAAGAATGCAAAGAACCCCGTGTATAAGGCTCAGCTCATCGACTCCCTTATGATGATCCACGACGTTCGCATCGAGTACTATCCGAAGTACGGTGTGACCGCCCGCAACAATAAGGGTCTGGATATGGCCAACTACATCAAGGACGACAACAAACGTCTTTACGAGGGTCTCAACGATATCATCGAGTTCAACGACAAGGACACCAAGCCCAGCCTCTACATCTTCAACCTCAACGCCGCAATCGAACTTTGCAAGATCGGCCTGATCGACGAAGAAGAGGTCATCAGCGTGTATGAGCGCAACTCCGAACTGCTCGACGCCGCCGAGGCGAAGACAGAGACCGACAAAGAGGCGAACGAGAAGGTCCGCACGGATCTGGACAACCTCTTCGTGGCCAGCAAACTGGCAGATTGCGACAAGATCATCGCCCTCTACGGACCCCGCTTCGAGGCTAATCCTTCGGATGCCGAGTTCGCGTCGAAGGTCGTGAGGATCATGTCCTCCGCTGAAGACTGCATGGACAACAACCTGTTCATCGCAGCGGCGACCACCGTCTACAATGCGAACCCCAGCGCCACTTCCGCAAAGATGCTCTATCAGTTGAATGCGGCTCAGGGCAAGGTGGATCTCGCCGTCAAGTATATGGAAGAGGCAATCGCAGCCGAGGATTCGGACGCCGAGATGGACGCCGAACTCTACTACGAACTTGCCGTCTATGCATACAAGTCGGGTCGTCCTCAGTTGGGCGAATCTTCCGCCAAGCGTTCGGTCGCCATCACCGGCAAGAACGACCTCAAGGCTAAGAACTATATGCTTCTTGCCACCATCTGGGGCAACGTTCGCTGCGAAGGCAACGAAATCGCAGTCCGCGCTCCTTATTGGGTGGCGGTGGACTTCCTCGAGAAGGCCAAGAGGGCAGACTCCTCCCTCGCCGACGAGGCCAACAAGATGATCGCCCAGTTCCGTCAGTACTATCCTACCGCGGCGGACGCCTTTATGTATGACGTGAAGGACGGCGACTCTTACACCGTCAGTTGCGGAGCGTTCCGCGAGACCACGACAGTCAAGACCCAGAAGTAGAGTAGTTGAAGACTGTCCTCCATACTATGACTAAGGCAACCGCTTTCATCGCGGTTGCTTTTGTCGTTTTCGGGTGCGGAGGCAAACTCAAGGAGGCGGACAAGATCAACCTCGCGGAAACACCCGTGCAGGTGGTTCACGACATGTTTGCGGTGAACACTGAAGACGGTGTGGTGAAGCAGCGTTTCGAATCGGCCGTGATGCTCAAGTTCGTTACGGACACTCTGGACTACGATCTTTTCCCCAACGGTCTGCAGGTCTACGGTTACACCGAAGAGGGGCTTCTGGAGACCATCATCATGGCGGACAAGGCCAAGCACGTCACGGCGGGCAAGCGCTCCGCCGGCGAATTGTGGGAGGCGACCGGCAATGTGCTGGTGTCCAACGTGATCAAGAAAGAGACCATGGAGACGGACACCCTCTACTGGGACCGCAAGAAGGAAGAGATTTACACTGACGCCTATGTGAAACTCTATTCCGAGGACGGACTGATGCAGGGCTACGGCATGCGCTCGGACGATCGCGCCCGCAACGCCATTCTCCTCAGGCCTTTCGACAGTTACGGCTATTCGCAGTCGGACAGCACCAGCGTGAAGATAGATTCGGTCAACTTCATCGGACCTTTGCTCAAATAAAGAATTATTACTATCTTCGCAGCCCAATTTCGATAATTTTAAAGAAAAAACTATAGTACTACAAAAGATGCGCAACAAGTTCGGAGTGGCTATCTCCGTAATCATCGCGCTTTCCCTCCTGTACTTCATCGCCCCTATGGACGACCTGATGAATCTTTTCGGCAGGCCTGAGAATGTAGGCGAAATCAACGGTACGGGAATCTCGTATGAGGACTTTACGACCGAGGTCGGAACCTTCACTACGATCAACGAAATCACCACAGGCTCAAGCGCTCAGACCGAGCAGGCACACCAGCAGATCCGCAATGCTGCATGGCAGTCCCTCCTGGACCGCTTTATGTTCTTCAAGAACTGCGAGGCGGCAGGTATTAAGGTCGGCGACGCAGAGGTGGCAGACCTCATTGCAGGAAATCACCTCAGCCCCATCATTGAGCAGAATCCTCTCTTCCTGGCAGAGGACGGCACTTTCTCAGTGGAGAAGGTCCGTGAAATCAACCGCCAGGCCGAGTCGGACGAGACCCTCAAACTCTACTGGAACTATCTGAAGCAGACTGTCCGTACCCAGCAGTTCTATGCCAAGTACGGTTCACTCTTCGCCTACAGCACGGTTGAGAGCCCGCTTTCGCTCAAGAAGGCCGTCGAGGACGGTAACACCACCGCCGACATCGAACTCGTCACCATCCCTTACGGCTATGTGCGCGACACGACCGTGAACGTCTCGAAGAGCGAGATCAAGGCCTACTACAAAGCCCATCAGGACGAATTCAAGCAGAAGGCCAGCCGCGACATAGAGTACGTGGTGTTTGAGGTGAAGCCCTCGGATTCGGACATCGCTTTCACCGAGAAGGCTATGGACGAGGCTCTGGATGAGTTCGCTTCCACGGACAATCTCAAGAACTTCCTTCTGAAGAACTCAGACAGGTCGCTCTCGAACCGCTGGTACAAGAAGGGTGAACTCAACACCGTCTCTTCCGAGATTGACAAGTTCGTGTTCTCCGGCAAGAAGGGCATCTCGCCCGTCGTGAAGGAAGGCGACAGCTTCTTCTCCGCACGCGTTATCGCAAGCGCCAATGTTCCTGATTCAGTGTATGTGAAGCACATTCTCCTTCAGGGCGCGGGCGCAGCGAAGAAGGCCGACAGTCTTGCCGCAGTGGCGACCAAGAACCCCGGCCGTTTCGTGGAACTCGTTCTCAACTATTCCGCGGATCAGGGATCGGCGGCTGACGGCGCCCTTGGCAACATCGGCTGGATGACCCAGAGTTATATGATCCCCGGATTCGAGTCCGTGATGACCGCGAAGGTCGGCAAGCCCTACGTGATCAAGACTCAGTACGGCAGCCATGTGGTAGTTGTCACCAAGACCACCAAGCCCATCGCGAAGAAGCAGGTGGCTATCCTCGAGAAGTCAGTCCTTGCAAGCAAGGAGACCTTCAACGGATTCTACAACGAAGCCAACAAGTTCGCCACCATCGCAGGCGGCACACTCGAAGGCTACCTCAAGGCAGTCGATTCCCTCGGCGTGTATTCCCACAAGCAGAACCATGTGCTCGAGAGCACCTCGACCTTCGGTTCGGTGGACCAGGCCAAGGAAGTCACCCGTTGGGTGTTCGACAACAAGACCAAGAAGGGCAAGGCTTCCGGTATCATCACCGTGAACAACAACTTCTTCTTTGTGGCCGCCGTCAAGGAGGTCCGCAAGGACGGCGTTGCAGAACTCTCCGAGGTTGCAAGCCAGATTCAGAGCAAACTCTACACCGAGAAGCGCAATGCCCACAAAGCAGCGCAGGTGGCAGAGTTCATGGCAGAGAATCCCACTCTCGAGGCCGTTGCAGAGGCTAACGGAACCACCGTCAGCACCCGCACAGACATCAGTTTCTCCCCGATGAGCGCAGGTGTCGTGGAGCCCGCTCTTCTCGGAGCCATTCTCAATTCTGAGATCGGCGCCGTGAGCGGCCCCGTCGAGGGACAGAACGCAGTCTATGTGTTCAAGACCACCCGCCGCGAGGCTGGTCAGTTCTACACCGAGGACGATGCGAAGAACTACGCGACCCAGAAGGCCCAGTACTCCTCGCAGATGATTATGCCCGTGATGCAGGAAGCTGCGAATGTCGTAGACAACCGCGCCAGGTACTATTAATAGTTCCCAGCGCTAAATCTTAACACTACCTTGTGGGAATGTCCGCGAGGTAGTGTTTCTTTTTTACTATATTTGTATTCCACGACTGAAACTAAAACCATTCTATATGAAATCAAAGATTCAGAACAAGTTCAAGACCCTCTTCGGCGAGGGCGGAAACCTCTTTGCCAGCGCAGGCCGTATTAACCTGATCGGCGAGCACACTGACTACAATGGCGGTTATGTGTTCCCGGGCGCAATCGACAAAGGGCTTATGGCGCAGATTAAACTCAACGGCCTGAACAAGGTCCGCGCTTTCTCGATCGACTACAACGAGATGGCGGAGTTCGGCCTGAACGAAGAGGATAAACCCAAGCAGCAGTGGGCGTGCTACATCTTCGGCGTTTGCCGCGAGACGATCAAGCGCGGCGGTAAGGTGGCCGGCTTCGACACTGTCTTCGCAGGTGACGTTCCCCTAGGCGCCGGCCTTTCTTCCTCCGCCGCGCTTGAGAGTTGCTTCGCAAACGCCATCAACGAACTCAATGGCAATAAAATCGACAAGTTCGAACTCGCGAAGATCGGCCAGAGCACAGAGCATAACTACTGCGGAGTGATGTGCGGCATTATGGACCAGTTCGCATCCATCTTCGGTAAGGCCGGTTCGCTCATCCGCCTGAACTGCAAGACTCTTGAGTACAAGTACTTCCCGTTCGATCCCGAATCTGCCGGCTATAAACTCGTTCTGGTGGATTCTTGCGTGAAGCACGAACTCGCATCGTCGGCGTACAACAAGCGCCGCGCATCCTGCGAGAACGCAGCGGCCGCTATCCGCAAGCGCCATCCGGAGGTGGAATTCCTGAGCGACGCAAAGCGCGTGTGGCTTGAGGAGGTTCGCGCAGAGATTCCCGAGGAGGATTTCCTCCGTGCAGAATATGTTATCGGTGAACTTCAGCGCGTGCTCGATGTCTGCGACGCCCTTGAGCGCGGAGACTACGAAACCGCAGGCGAGATGATGTATCAGACCCATTTCGGAATGAGCCGTCTCTATGAAGTCAGTTGCGAAGAACTCGACTTCCTGAACAAACTCGCCCGCAAGATGGATGTCACCGGCTCGCGCGTGATGGGCGGCGGCTTCGGCGGCTGCACCATCAACCTCGTGAAGAAGGAACTCTATCAGCCCTTCGTGGAGGCTGCGGTCGAAAAATTCAACGAGAAATTCGGCCACAAACCGAAGATCTACGACGTAGTCATTTCCGACGGCGCCCGAATGATAGAATAATCGGGTAGTGATCGCTGAGGCCGGCGTTATAGCGCGGCCCGATGAAAGTGCGGCGGGGTTTGACTCCGCCGTACTTTTTATCCGGCTCGGAGAGAAGCGGGAGCGCCGCGACGCTTAGCGTGGCCTCCATACCTTCGGACACGAACGCGCGGTCAATTTGCTCCCACTCCCCCTGGAATTTGATCGTGCCGCCGCTTACCGGCAGTTCCCGCATGGGGCGCATTATGCTGTCGGAAAGAGCTGAGCGCGTGTCGTTGAAATCTCCGAGGGCCATAACGGGGGCGGGCAGAGAATCGCATAGCGCGGCCAACGTCTGGAGGGCGAGCTCGCGCCGGCGGGAGGCTTCGGAGGAGCCGCCGCGCTTGGAGGGGAGGTGGCAGACGACGACCGCCAGGGAGTCGAACTCAGCGACCAGGAGGGCGCGGGTGGGGAGAACGGAGCCGGAGGTGTCGCGCACCGGCACGGCGAAGGATGAGCGCAGTCGGCCGAGTCCGGGGCAAATGCCGTCCGTAGAGCGCCATAGAAGCGCGCAGTCGATGCCTCGGCGGTCGGGGGAGTCGTAGTGCACATAACGGTAGCCGTACTTGCGGAGAGCAGGCTGTCGGATGAGCGCCTTCATACACGCCTCATTCTCCACTTCGCAGAGCCCGACCACGTACGGCGGTTCGCCCAAAGAATCGGCAAGGGCCAGGATCACCTTCGCGATCCCTCGGGCCTTCGCCCCAAATTTGGAAGAGGTCCAGCGGTATCTGCCTCCTGGAGCGAACTGATCCTCCGGGGAATCCGCAATAGTGTCAAAATAGTTTTCCACATTCCAGAAGGCAATGTTCCGGGCGGCCGCTAAATGCGCGACGAAAAGCAGAAGGCACAAAAGCGCCTGAAGTTTCATAGTCTGTTTCATAGGGCGAATATGCGGATTATTTCCTAAATTTGCACGCACTTAAAAGAAGAATCTATGTCTCTCAAATGCGGAATAGTCGGACTCCCGAACGTGGGTAAATCCACCCTTTTCAACTGTGTCAGTTCAGGTAAAGCGCAGAGCGCCAATTTCCCGTTCTGCACGATAGAGCCGAACCTCGGCTCCACCAATGTGCCGGACAAACGCCTGGAGGTTCTCAGTGATATCTGCAAGCCCCAGCGCACAATTCCCGCGACTGTGGATATAGTGGATATCGCAGGTCTCGTGAAGGGCGCGAGCAAGGGTGAGGGCCTGGGTAACCAGTTCCTTGCGAACATACGCGAGTGCGACGCAATTCTGCACGTCCTGCGCTGCTTTGACGACGGCAACGTGGTGCATGTGGACGGTTCGGTGGACCCGGTTCGCGATAAGGAAGTGGTGGACACCGAACTCCAGATAAAGGATCTGGAATCAGTGGAGGCCCGCATAGCCAAAACGCAGAAGCAGGCCACAACCGGCGGTGACAAGGAAGCGAAAAAACTCCTGGAACTGTTGATACGCTACAAAGCCGCGCTCGAGCAGGGTAGGCCTTGCCGTAGTGTGATCCCCGCAAATGAGGAAGAATCGGCCCTGGCGCACGATCTGTTCCTGTTGACTAACAAACCTGTTATGTACGTCTGCAATGTGGACGACGCCTCGGCGCTGAACGGAAACGCCTATGTGGAAGCCGTGCGCGAGGCGGTTAAAGACGAGAACGCTGAGATCCTCATCATATCGGCAAAAACCGAGTCGGAAATCGCCGAACTCGAAGACTACGACGAGAGGCAGATGTTCCTCGAAGAGATGGGCCTTGAAGAGTCGGGCGTTGTGCGCCTGATCCAGGGCGCATATCATCTGCTCGGCCTGCAGACTTTCTTCACGGCAGGAGCGGATGAGTGCCGTGCGTGGACTATCCACAAAGGCGACAAAGCGCCTCGCGCGGCGGGCGTCATCCACACCGACTTCGAACGCGGCTTCATCCGTGCGGAGGTCATCAAGTACGACGATTTCGTCGCGCTAAAGACCGAAGCCGCCTGCCGCGCGGCCGGCAAGATGGGAATCGAAGGCAAGGACTACGTCGTCCAGGACGGCGACATAATGCACTTCCTGTTCAATGTCTGACGTCAGACCCAAAAAAGCCCTCGGCCAGCACTTCCTGACCGACCAGAGCATCGCGCGCTCAATAGTCGACGCCTTGAGCGCCGATGGCGTGCGCGACGTGCTGGAGGTCGGTCCCGGTATGGGCGTGCTGACGCAATACCTTCTTCAGCGACCGGACATAGACCTCAAGATGGTGGAACTGGACGGCGAGTCTGTCGCCTATCTTATGCGCACCTTCCCGGGCCTGGAGGGCAAGTTGCTGGAGGCGGACTATCTCAAACTCAATATTCAGAAGATCTTCCCCGGCCCGTACCGCGTAATCGGCAATTTCCCCTACAACATCTCCTCGCAGATATTCTTCAAAATCCTTGAAGACAAGGATGTTGTCCCAGAAGTTGTCTGCATGATTCAGAAAGAGGTGGCGGACCGTATTGCCGAGCCCCCGGGAAGCAAGACCTACGGTATCCTTTCCGTACTGCTTCAGGCGTGGTACGACATAGAGTATGTCCTGAGTGTCGGCCCCGGAGCCTTCAACCCCCCGCCCAAGGTCAAGTCCGCCGTAATCAGGCTCAAACGCAACTCGCGCACCGAACTCGGCTGCGATGAAAAACTCTTCAAGCAGGTAGTGAAGACCGCCTTCAACCAGCGCCGCAAGACCCTGCGCAACGCCCTGAAGCCCCTCATCAAGGAGGGAGCGGACACCTCCGACCCTATTTTCGATCTTAGGGCGGAAAAGCTTGGAGTCGAGGATTTCGTAAGGCTTACCATTATTTTGAATTAAATTACGTATCTTGGTGGTTATGAAGACCACCTTGTTTCGTTATGTTCTAGCTTGTTTATTTCTTTGCCTATGCGAGAATTCAGTGAAGGCGCAGGATTCTACTCATAATTCGCCCCGTTCATTTACTTACACCGAGGCTGAAAAATTGGAGCACGCGGAGCGACTACACGCGGAAAAGGAGGAGGCTATTGAAGAGATGAAGCGGGACGCGCCGAGGACCGCTCCGGTGGACTATTCCTTGTTTTCAATAGGCGAGATTCCTCTTCAGGAAGGCGTCAGCCCCAGCGGAGCCAGAACATACCAGATTCCTATTCCAACGACATCAGGATATAAGTTTGTCCCCTCTGTTTCGCTCGCCTACAGCAGCCAGGCATCCGAGGGTTGGGCCGGATACGGGTGGGATATTCAGGGGATTTCGAAGATAACGCTTATCAGCAAGAACAAATACTACCACAACCAAATCAAAGGCGCAAATGTCTTCAGCGCCGATGCAGTATTTGCACTTGACGGGGTTCCGCTCATTACAAATACCCAGCCGGAAAGCAGTCTGGCGTATCCTTTGATGACGGCAACGGGTCATATCCTCGTAGCTCCCACTTACAATCATTACGGGTATGTTTCCAAGTTCGCAGTCTTATATCCTAATGGAATCAGCGCCACCTACGGTTTTAATAGAGACCACAGCTGTCAGTTGCCAGAATATCCGGTTACCTTGATGACAGATCTGGACAACAACCGGATCACCTTTGAATACTACTACGATTCAGATTATACGAACCCTAGGATTCACCTGATACGCTATGGCTATGATTTAAATGACAATTATGGGGCGGAGGTCGAATTCCTCTACAATTACACCTCTTCATACCTCAGTAAGTATTACGCCGGAAAGAAGATTCGTCATTACAGTAGGCTGGCTTCCGTTTCCTCAAAGAACGGGAACGACACTATCGGCTATTATTTTTTGTCATACGAACATATCGATAACGAATGGTTGCTTACAAAAGTTGACTGTCACTCCGGTTCCGAGTCACTGCGCCCCATAGAGTTTACATACGGACAATTAGTCCCGCCTTCACCCGCGATTACGGAGGGACTCTGTAAAAGCGACAGTCTCTCTCTGTCATCTGCGTTTTCTCCCACTGACGATTATGTTTATCGTCGAGGGAAGTTCATCTCAAGGAGTTATTGGGACGGGCTGATTACACACAAGAGTTACTTCAATTATAAGGGGACGCCTTATCTGCTTGGGTATAAATTCGGTAGTGATTACCCTTCTGATACGAAGATTCTGTTGGCTCCACGCTTAAGATCCTGGGGGTCTGTGAAAGACAACATCGTTACGGGATCCGGATTCCAAACCGTAGAAGCAGTCGATTGTGACGGCGATGGGGTTGATGAGATTGTCCGGGTGAATTTCAACGGTATCGACGGAGCATACACCCGCCTATTGATTACTGTTTTCAAATGCGACGCCCAGGGAAATCCCGTCCAGGATTCCCAGTTCGAAGTAACGCTAAATGGCGTTATAACAAGCGGACCGTATAAAAGCCCATACCGCAGGGAATACTATTGGGGAGACTTTCTGGGAAACGGAAAGGTACAGTTGCTGACGGTAGCATATGACAAAAACTATAATGACACCCACACCTTTAATCAGACATCATACACAGCCCTGATTGACATAGCATCTCAAAGCAAGCTATGCGACTACCAACTGTTTCAATTCCCGAGTGACGGTCCGCTTCGTCTCCTGACCTGCGACCTGGACAACGACTCCCAGACAGAGTTGTGTTATGCCACAGAACAGGGACTTGACGAGTATCGTTTCAATGCGTCGACTTCGACGTTCGTCAAGGAACACACATACAGCAATATTACATCTTCTCTCCTTGCCTCATCTACTAATCCTCATTACATAACGGACTTGGACGGAGATGGCTACATAGACATAATGATAGCCCCGAGAGAGGAGACGCATTCCTACTGGGACAGATATGCTTTTACCGGGGCTGATTTTATCAGCTCAGTTGTCAACATTACCGCCCGTGCATCCGGAGATGTGTTTATGTTTATGGACATCAACCGCGACGGGCTTGCCGACCTGGTGAAAATAAATGGGACCTCACTTGGCACCTACAGAAACATAGATATAACATCGTTTGGTACTTATCAGCAATCGCCATCGTCAATCGCTAACGACAAAGGAATCATACCCGGCAGTGCGGTTGACCCTTCCGCATCAAGCGGTTTTCTCAAGGTCGACGGATCCAAGATATACGTCTATGATTATTCGGTCAAAGTACAAGACAGACGACAACTGACAAAATCTACGGACAGTTTTGGCCGCACCATCATCAACAATTACCTATACCTTCCGGATCACAGCAGGAACTGGACTGACCCGGGCACGACTGTAGACAACTCCAAAGGTTACGCCTTCCGTACACTCCCTCTCTACGTCCTCCAGGGCGACGACGCTTTCCTTGACGAGACGCTGTCCGCGCAATACAGGGATATAAGTTACAGCTACCACGACGGGGTGATTCACAATTTCGGCCTGGGATTCTGCGGCTTCTCAAAGGTTCTCTCGTTCGATTACAGTCAAGGATTCACGGTCTACACGACGGCGACCTACGATACGCAGAAACACGGCGTCCTGGCATCTTCCGTGACATACAACAGCAGGGCGGAGAGCCGCACCTCCCAGGTTACCAACACCTACGACGACTCCACCACCACGGCTAGGAAGTACTGCCCATTGCTGACGCAGAGCGTAGCGCTGGACTCGCTCTCCGGAATCACTACGACGACAACCTATACCTACGGGGATTATGACCTGCCCTCCAGGATCAAGACCGTCCGCCAGATCGGCTCCGATACTCCGCTGACC
>CAJOHV010000003.1:0-80019 GCA_905234485.1 uncultured Bacteroidales bacterium
CACCACGGCATACAAAAGCGGTGCCGGCTATTACTGGACCTCGGCCCCACGACTGAATACAGACAGTGGAACATTATACGGCGGCAGTTTCGTCTTTTCGTTCAACAGGGTTCGGAGCGTGGTCGGCAGTCCGAGAAAATCATATACTGAGGATGGTCAGGGAATTCGTTGGCCTACAGGTATCGATCAAGGTTTCCCCGTAGGATTTACTCCAGCCAATGCTTTTACCATCCGCCCTGTTGAAGACTAGCTGATTCCGCGGCTTTTTTGGCCTTTTCGCTTCATTAACTTTGCCAGCAGCGAGATTATCCTTATATTTGCAATAGCTTCGTGAAAGTTAGAGGGCACTACGGTGCGCCTCCCTGCAGGGGACCTTGGGTACCCCTGTATTTTTTATGGGTACACCTGAACGACGCTGCTCCCGTCGAATATCCATACTTCTTGAATCGGGGCTTGAACGTTAAGTCTGGAACGAATGGAACGTAAAATACGCCTTGTTGGCACTCCGTCGCGGCTATCAATTATGATTCTATCTGATTGTTTTAGACCGGAACAAAGCATATTTGAGAGTTTACGCTTATTCCATGGGCGGACATAACTTTCATATTCATAAAAAGC
Source organism: uncultured Bacteroidales bacterium (assembly GCA_905234485.1). Taxonomy (GTDB): domain Bacteria; phylum Bacteroidota; class Bacteroidia; order Bacteroidales; family UBA932; genus Cryptobacteroides. The sequence continues at coordinate 619 of CAJOHV010000003.1, forward strand.
GCCATCAATCCATAAATCTGGACATTTTCGTTCGTATCGGGTCCCCAATAATGGACCAAAGATGTCTTGGTAAGATTTTGATCGATAATGAACAGGGCAAAGGATCTTGACCACACACCCCATCTTTGCGAAGCTGTCCGCAATTATTCTCAAATCCGCTACTTCAGTTTTGGATAAATCCAGGTCTCTTGATATCCAGACTTCACCGGCATCTTTAATCTTGGAAAATAATGTTAACGAATCATTTGAAGTTTCCATATTATTTTAGGTTTCAGCAAAGTTAGTAATAATAAGCGAACATACCCCCCAGGAAAGCCAGGGGGTATGCGCGTTTTAAAAAGAAAGATCCGATAGGGACTATTACTTCACGGTAATTCCTTTCGCCATGGTGTACATGTCGGGGAGGTCTTCGCAGAAGATAGTATTGGGTTCTTTGTACATCTTTACGAAGTCGGCGGCTGTCTTGCAGCCGTCCCAGACAGAGTAGAAGTGTGTATCGCTGTCGTTGGCGCCGACATATTTGTTACGCCAGGTGACGAGGAGCGAAACCTTGCGGCCTGTCATAGGCGCACTGATGTTCTCGGTCCAATATTTACTGTTTTTCGGCTCGCCCTCGACACCTGTCTCGGTTACTCCGCAGAATACGCGACAGCGTCTTCAGATTGGAAGTGAACACCAGGTTGTTGATACCCTGATAGCAGTCCATTCCGAGGAAATCCACGAACTTGTCACCCGGCCAGCGGCGTAGGTATTCAGACTCGCTTTGCTGGCTGTCGATCTGAGGAGAAATTGCGTAAATCACATTATGGACGCCCTTCGTATCGCGAAGATAAGTAACCGTCCATCTCCATAGATCTATGTATTCCTGCTCGGTCGTACATTTTGATCCCCACCAGCTCCATGTATGGTTGTGTTCGTGGTAAGGACGCAGGATGATAGGGATGGTCTTTCCATCGGAACCTTTCAGATTCTTAATGACGTCGGCCAGACGGTCCATCCACACCTTGTAAGTTGTCTGGACTGCGCTGCCGTCTTTCAGAATCTCCTTGACGACCTCGTCGGACGTATTGTCCCACGCTCCTCCGACCTTGTAATGTTCGGCACCGGGGACGTTGAAGCGCAGCGGGTTGTCGAGGTGGAGGCACACTATCGTGACCATGCCCATATCGTAGGCCTGTTTGACGCTCCTTAGCTTCCATCCGTTGGTTTGCGGATCGGCGTTGTAGCGGTCGTCGATGAGTTCGGCGAAATCAACGCCCAGCACAGCCGGATAGTCGCCGCATACTTCTTTGGTATCCGAGCGTCCCTCTGTACCTATCCACTTTCTTCCGCACCATAGGTCGTCGTGGTGACCGAACATGAAGCCCTGCTCCTTAATGGCCCACAGGTTCGAGTATAGGGCCTTTGTTTCCGGGGTTGCGTCCGGGTCGACGAGGGTCAGTTCGTCAGACTCGTTACCGGTGTAGTCGTTTTCGTCCTTTCCGGGAAGAGTGATGTCGGTGCAGCCCACGATAAGGGCTGCACCAAGCATCAAAGTCAGCAGTTTATTTTTCATTACTGTTTTTCAAAGACCATTGCGTAGTAGTAAGGATGGAAGAGGAATCTGTCTATATCCTTATACTGCATGGCGTCGGTGTATACAGGGGTAGATCCGGTGAAAGGAGTCATCTGGAAGGCGATGGCGATGCAGCCGTTAGGGATGGTCAGAGATTCGTACTTTCCTGCGGTGTCGTGATTCTCCACACTTTGGGCGCCAGGGCCGAACACCATACCGTAGACAGTCGTAGCATTCTGAGTGATGGTGATTACCATAGTCTCGGTATTAAGAGAGAATGTGCTCTCGCCGTGGGGCAGAATGCCGTAGTTGTAGGAGAGGTCGACGACGTGGCCGCCGTAGTTGTTGTTATTGTCCTTGTAGGTGTAGTCCCAATATGCGCCGTCGGCTCCAGGACCATAGTTGAGAGTGCCGGTAGTGCCGTTGATGGTGATAGCAAGGGTATTGTCATACTCCTTGTTGGCATTGCTAGTGCCGTTGGTGCTGTTGTAATCGGTCCAATCCCAAGGCTTGCTCTTGATATCTACGAAACCGTTGGCATAGAGGCCGCCATAAAGGTTCAGGGACTTGACTTTGTACTCTCCTGCAAATGCGGAAAGATCGCCGGGCTGAGGGTCGTCGCCAGGGCCGGGACCCGGATCGTCGGGAATCTCAACGATGGTCACATCTCCCTCGTCGCCAATAACCTTGGACTCGGCAGGAATCTCATCAACCTTCTTGATCTGGAGGAAGAAGAAGCGGGGCGCGATGACGAACTTGAGGTAGTCTGTATAGAGCATGGGCTCAAGATATGCCCTGTTCTCTTCGTTCCAGGTGGTGTCGCCGTTTACGACGAAGGCGAGGCACTGATTCTCAACTACAACCTGCTTGTTCTTTGCAGGATCGGCGAAAGTCATGCAAATCTCGATGTTCTGGTCGAATATGGCGCAAGTGTGCTCGGTGCCATCTGCAGCCTTGAAGGTGATGGTTCCGGCGGCGTAGTCCTTCTTCCATGTGCTCTCGCCAATGGGGATTACGCGGTAGAAGCCGTGGAGATCGAGATCCTGGCCTTCCTTTTCCTTGTTCTGGGCACCGTCTAGCAGGCAGTTCCAGTGCTTTCCGTCGACACCGCCATAGTTGATGCATGTACCTTCGGTAGTTCCGTCGTCGTTGACCTTGGTGCACTTGACTTCCAGATAGTTGTCGTAGTTAGCTGCAGGACCATATCCGAGTGCAGTCCATTTAGTCCAGCACCAGGATTTCTCCTCAGGGGAAGCAAGAAGAAGAACACCCCAGCCCCAAACATCGGCGCTGGTTGCATCGCCAAGACCGCCGAGGATGGAGGAGCCTGTAATCGCGTAGCAACCCTCAAAACTCTCGGTGAAGGTGGTCATATTGAGAGTGTAGACGCGGGTGTCTCCGGCTTCAGCCGTTACAGTGATTGTAGGCGCTGCTGCGGTAAGGTCGATTTTGTCGCCTTTGCTTACGCTGCAAGTCGCGCCGTAAGATACTGTCAGTGTGGTAATTTCGACCTGACTGAAATCTGCGACTATAGCGGTCGAGAGTTGGAACTCGACTGTTCCTGTTTCAGCATCAACGGGGGTAATGGTCGCTTCGCCAATCTGGCCTTCAAATTCAATTGCAAGAAGTGTTCTTTCGTGGCTACCGGTCTTGCCGTTATCTTTTCCGCCGCCTCCTGGTTGCTCCTCGGTGGCAAACGCTGCCAGAACAGCTGTGAATCTAAATAGTTTCATAATTAGTGTTATTTAATGGTTAATCGATATACGGGTTGAGGTCGGTCTCGAGTGAAGGGATAGGGTAGAAAACCATGTCTTCGGCTGTGAGTCCCTGCTCGGTCGCGGCTGTAATGTCTGTGTGGAGTTTGTTGAGGCGCCTAAGATCATAGCAGCCCTTGCCCTCGAACGCGAGTTCATAGACGCGTTCGTGGCGAACCGCATTCCTGAACTGGGTGATGTTCAGTCCAGCGGCCAGGTCGGCCAGTCCAGCCCTGTTCCTGATGGCATTCACCAGAGCATAGGCCTTAGCGGTAGGGCCCGCGGCTTCCGCATAAGTGAGCGCGATCTCCGAGTAGCGAATGAGGAAAGGCTTGGTAGAAGTCTTGTCTCCCACAAAATCGGGATCGATGAACTTGCGGCAGAAAGGATAAGATAGGCTCTTGCCCGAATCTCCGCCGAAAATCGCGACCCCGGCGGCATTGTAGACTGTGTCGCAGAAGAGCCAGTCATGGCGAAGATCACCGGCCTCGAAACTGTCGTAGAATGCTTTCTGGGTGCCGTATTCGCTCCAGCCGTCGTGGGTGGGGATGAACTTTCCGGTATCTCCCTGTTTCAAATAAACAGTGCCTCCCGCTATATAAGGGATGTACATCTTCGAAATCTTGGAGTACTGACCTTCAGTCTCGCCCGTGCGGTCCATGCTCATGATGAAGATGTGTTCAGGGCCGGTTGGTTTCTCGACATCATAGATGTCCATCAGGTTCGGGTCGAAGCCGTAAGTGGTCTGGGCGGGATCGTCAACTACATGGCCGGCATACTCGACAGCCTTTGCGTAGTACTCGTCTACATCGAAAGTCATGTCGGCGTATTGCGGCACTCCGCTTTCCTTGGCAGACGCCAGATACAGATACGAGATAGCGGCCAGGGAATAGGCAGCAACCTTGTCCGTACGGCCGGTAACCGGAGTGGAATAGATCTTGGTTAGTTTGATAGCTTCGTCGAGGTCGCTGAAAATCTGGTTCCAGACTTCATCGAGAGTCTTAGCGGCACCGACGGTGGTGTCTTCCAGCTTCTTCACGGTAGTCAGATGCATGGGCACCCGTCCGAAGTTCCTGGTCAGATTGAAGTAGGAGTAAGCCCTCATAAAGTATGCTTCGCCCACATACTGGTTCCTGATGTCGGCATCCAGGTCCTTCATCGCGCCTACATTTTCGATAACCGCATTTGCGCGATTGATGGTAATGTAGGAGTAGTGGTAGAAGTTATAGAGTGTAGTGTTGGTCTTGAAGGTAGCCGATTTCCAGCCGTCCAACTCCTTGGTGGAGGTCTTTGCGTCGCCCTTCGGATACATCACGTCTGTATTCATGTCCCCGAGGAACACGATGGCGCGCGAGTATTCGATATAGTTGATGGCATCGTACACATAGTTGGTGGCGGCGAGGGCGTCGGCGTCGGTCTTGTAGAAGTTGTTCTCTGAGTAGAATCCGTAAGGATATTCATCCAGGGAACATGCGCACATCATCATCGATGCGAGCGCGACAAGTATGATATTACGTGTTTTCATCGCTTTCTAGAAATTAAAGTCAAGACCGAAGGTAAGTTTGCGAAGGCGGGGATATCCGCCGCTATAGAGTCCGAGTGCACTGACTTCGGGATCGTAGCCGGTGAACTTGGTGAAAGTGTAGAGATTGTCCGCCGAGAAGTACAGGCGCAGGGTCCTGCCGTAGTCCTTCTTGGAGAGCGGAATCTTGTAGCCCAAAGTCAGGGTCTGGATACGGACGAACGAGCCGTCTTCTATCCACCAGCTTGAGAAGCGGGTCTGGCGCGTATCGGAAAGCTTTGGATAGTCGTTGGTTGGGTTGTCGGGCGTCCAGCGCAGAGGCATGTTGTTGGGCTGGCCGAAGCGTTTTGTGTTGATAACGTCGTTGCCGAAAACGCCGTTGAAGAAGACACTGAAATCCAAATTCTTCCAGGTCGCATTTAGCGAGAGGGAAGCGAGGAAATCGGGGTTAGGATCTCCGATGATGCAGCGGTCGTCTTCGTTGACAATATCCAGCATGTCACCGTTGTAGATGTCTACGTACTTGAATTCTCCTGGCTGGGCATCATCGCCGCTGAGGCCTGCGCCAAGTCCTTCCGAGAGGCTCTGGATGATGCCGTCGGTAACATAACCGTAGAAGACATACATCGGGTAGCCCACAGCTAAGATATTGGTGTATCCGCGGTATTGTTCAGAAGAATTGCCGTAGAATTCATATTGCATGCCTGTGCGCTTGTCGGTGTTGAGACCGGCCTCGAGGGAATTGCCGAGGCTGAGAACTTCGTTACGGTTCTTCGAGAAAATCATGGTTGCGCCCACATTCCAATCGCGGTCGCGATAGATAGTTCCGTCGATCGTAATTTCTATACCGGTGTTTAGGATTTCGCCGTCGTTGACCCACATCTTGTCGTAACCGGATGAAGGGGCGATGTTGCGCTGGCGAAGCAGATCAGAGGTGTGTTTATAGTACCAGTCGAAAGTGAGTCCGAGGCGCTCGTCGAAGAAACTTCCGTCGAAACCGAGGTCGAGTTGAGAGGTGGTCTCCCACTTAAGACCGGTGTTCGGAATGCCGCTCCAAATGGCGTAGATTCCACCGTCTCCGGTAGTTCCCGACTTGTAGCCGGGTCCGATGGCTGTAGTCCAGCTACCGTTGTAGTAATATTTGTGGTTACCGTAACGGCTAAGCGTCTGGTATGCCGAGATACCCTGATTACCGGATATACCGTAGGAGGCCCTGAGTTTCATAAGGTTGATGGCCTTGATGTCCTTGAGCCAGTCTTCTTCGCTCATCTTCCAACTGAGTGCTCCTGAAGGGAAGAACGCCCATTTGTTGTCGGCGCCGAACTTCGAAGAACCATCGGCACGGGCAGTGAAGGTGGCGAGGTATTTGCCGGCGAGAGTGTAGTTGATGCGGAACAGTCCCGAGATGAGTTTTGTAGCATACAGGCTGTTCTGAATCTGATATTTCTCGGGATCTCCGGAAAGGAGGTTTTCGTTGCCGAGGGATTCGTTTACGAAGCCTACTGCTGCAAGGTCGCTGGAGCGGGACTCATAACTCTCGTATGAGTAACCGGCCATCGCCGTTATGTGATGAATGCCGAATTCCTTGTCGAAGGTGGTGTAGGTCTCGACTACGAGGTTGTCGTCCCTCCAGTTCTGGATAGCTCCGAAACCGTTGTAGAACACACCCCTTTCAGTGTATTTCTTAGGGTAGTAGTAGTCGCTGATGGTCTCGCCGTGTTTGTAGTTGACCTGTGCGGTGATGTCCAGCCACTCCCAAGGGCGGTAGTCGGCGGCCACGTAGGTGATAAGGTCGAGTCCGCTCTTGTCCTGCTTACGGAATTTGGTAAGGGCGAGAGGGTGGTAGTAGTCCTGGACGCTGTACTGCCAGTATTCGCCGTTCTCGTCGTAGACGGGGAAGATGGGGTTACGGTTATACGACAGGCCGTTGTTGTTGTGGCGCTTGTTCTGGGTCACGTTGGCGCTGGCCTTCATCCTGAAGTTGTCGAAGACTTTGTGGTCAACGGCGAAGTTGGCTCCGTACTTGGTGTAGGTGTCTTCGATATACATACCGTTGTCGCGGTAGTAGTTGGCCGAGGCCGTGAACATGGTCCTGTCGTTGCTGCTCTGGATCTTGACTGTAGTATTGTCCGAGATCGGGGCTTTGTTGAAGACTATGTCGTCCCAGCGGGTGTTGGTAGTCCAGGTGGTCTGCAGTTCTTCGATGGAAGGGTAGTAGACGCCGTTGGCGTTGACCGCTCCCACATAGAGTTGGGTCAGGCCGGAGTTAGCGCGGCTTTCATTGCTGAGCATGGCCATAAGCACCGGATCCCTCCAGAGGTGCAGCGGCTGGGTGAACTGCGAGAGGGTGGTCTGCTGGCGCACGCTGATGCGGTTCTTGGTTCCCTGGGCCTTGCGGGTAGTGATGAGGATGACGCCGTTGGCGCCTCGCGAACCGTAGATTGCCGATGCCGATGCGTCCTTGAGGACCTCCATGGAGATGATGTCCTGCGGGTTGATCTGGCTGAGCGCGCCCGCTTCACCGTAGGGGAAGCCGTCGATGACGACGAGAGGGGAGTTGGAGCCGTTGAGAGAGGAGTTTCCACGAATACGGACAGTGGAAGATGCGCCCGGGTCCTGCGAGGCGTTCGTGACCTGCACACCGGCCACACGGCCCTGGAGCAGCGCGTCCACTGAGTTCGCGGGGACGTCCGTGATCTTTTCCGCCTTGACGGAGGCGACGGAGCCGGTGAGATCGCTCTTTTTCACCTGGCCGTAACCCACGACCACCGTCTCTTCCAGCATCATGCTGTCCTCTTCGAGGATAAAGTCAATGACGGAGCGCCCGGCCACCTTCACCGTCTGGCCCTTGTAACCGAGGATGTCCACGGTCAGGCTGGCGTCTGTGCGGACTCCGCGGAGTTCGTAGCGGCCGTCGGGGTCGGTGATGGCGCCGTTGGCGGTGCCCTCGACTATCACGGCCGCGCCCGGGAGCGGGTAGCCGGTGGCGTCGCTCACCGTGCCGGTGACGGTCAGGCTCTGGGCGCTGAGGCTTGCCGCTCCCGCGAGGAGGACAAGCAGCGTTGCAAGCGTCTTTATCAGTTTCATAATGTTACTATTAAATCCTGGTTAGGAAGAATATTAAGGTCTTTGTATCTGTAGGTTTTATGGTCTCCGGCCACCACTGAGAAGGTTTTGATGGGCTTGTCCGTGGGGTTGAAGATGTAGACGAAAATCTTTTCTCCGCAGCGTACGGCATAACCGTCGCCGCCTGCGACTTTCACCTCGAGCTGCTCGAAGGAGCCTTCGCCGGCCTCGAGCATCTGGTCGCTGAGGGCGCGGACCTCCGCGATTCGGGCGTCCGTGCCACGCGAGTCGAACCACTCCCACCACCAACTCATAGGCACAATCGGGGTGGGGTTGAAGAGGCCGTAGTACATCGCGCGGGTGAAGTCCATATCCAGCCCGTCCGCGATTTCTTCGAAGTTTTTGTACCAGTCCCATTCGTAGCCGGCTTCGCCTATCACATAAGGCTTTGCGTATTCGCGCTCATAGCGGAGGATAGTCTGGGGGATGTCAGCCGTGGCTTTGTAGATATGCTTCTGGTTGAAATCGATCTCAGGGATGTTATTGAGATTCTCGATGTCGCGATGCGAGATCGAGGTGGTGATCATATGCCCGTGCGGGTCCAGCTCGCGCAGGTATTTCGCCATTTCGGCGTGCCAGGCTGTGATGTCAGTGGCGGGAATGGGATTATCGGAATCGGCAAACTGGATGTTGTCCACTTCGTTGAAGAACTCCCAGGCAGCGATTGCCGGGCTGTAACTCCAGCGGGCGACAATGTAACGCAGATAGTTCTTGTAACGGATCTTGGCGTCCTCGGAGGTGAAGAAGTCTTCGTCCGCAGTGACGTCGCCCTGGTTCATACAGAGCATAATCTTGATCCCGAGACTGTCCGCAAGTTCGAGAACATGGTCCAGCCTTTCGACGGCGCTGGGGTTGAAATACTCGTCAGAGTCTGCGTAGCGCGGATTGTTAAAGTCTGAATGCCTGTCGATAGGGAAGTTCCAACTGCACATCCACATACGGGTGAAGTTTCCGCCGTGTTCCTTGAGTTTCGGGAGCATCACGTCGTAATTGTACACATCCGCCTGTTCGTGCAGTTCCTTCAGATGAGGATTATCATCCTCCGCGCGGGATTCCCAGCAGAGGTTTTCGCCTATCCCTCGGAAAGGCTCGCCGCTGTCGTATCTAAAAGTCCATGCGTCGCGCGGTCGCAGGAAGCCCTTCGCTTCGGACGCGGCGACCCTGAGGGTTATGTCGTCCAGGTCCGCAGCGAAATCTTCATCTTCCGTGTAGATGATGCGCAGACTGTAAGTGCCTTCCTGAACGGGGGTGAAGCGGGCCGTCCACAGGGAGTCCGCGCCGGAGTAAAAGCACGGCAGCACGCCGTGCGAACCGTCCGGGGCGTAGAACTCCATGTCCACGGCCGCATCTTCCTGCAGGTACGGGTTCATCCAGACTCCTTCAGTGATTCTGATGGAGAATTCGGCCTTTTCATATTGGGCAATATGGGTGGGGCCGGTGATCCCGATTATGGCTGCGAGAACGAGTCCTAACATATTATATTATTCTTTGCACCATTTATCCAGCCATGCGTAGAACTCGCGATGCCAGAAGAGGGAATTCTGAGGCTGGAGAATCCAGTGATTTTCTTCGGGGAAGATGAGCAGTTTGCTCGGTACGCCCATCATCTGGGCAGCGTTGAATGCGGCCATGCCCTGGGTGTACGGGATGCGGAAGTCCATCATACCGTGGATACAGAGGATAGGAGTATGCCATTTGAGCACATTGCTCTGAGGGTCGTTGGCGTAGTGATGCTTCGCTTTCGGGGTCTTGGCGTACGGGGCGCCGGCCTGCTGCATGCCGCCGAAGTAAATGCCGTCACCGGCGGGGCCTTGCTGGCCCGGACGGTAATCATATTCGGTCAGTCCGCCGTTGTCCCAGTTCGCGAACCACATTTCCTCGGTTGTGAACCACAGCGCCTTCTCGTCGAAGATGCCGGCGTGCGCGATGAAGCAGTCGTAGAGGTCGCCGTCGAGCATATAGGCCGAGAATCCGCCGTAGGACGCGCCCACGCAGGCGAGCTTGCTCACGTAAGGCTTGCTCTTGATCCAGCGGCCGGCTGACAGATAGTCCTGCATGTTGAGACCGGCGTAGTCGCCGCTGATCTGCTCTTTCCACGGCTGGCCGAACGCTGTGGTTCCGCGGCGGTTAGGCATAATCACAATGTAACCCTGCTGGGCCATCAGGCGGTAGCACCAGCGGTAACTCCAGTCCTGGGTGTTCGTTCCCTGAGGGCCGCCGAGTACGATTTCGACTGCTGGATAAACCTTTGAAGGATCAAATTTCGGAGGGTAGAGAATCCAGCACTGCATGTCCTGATTGTCTACAGTCTTTACGATCACGCTCTCGGAGGTAGGCTCGTCGAGCTGGTCGAGGATGTGTTTGTTCTCGCAGGTAATCTGCTTGAAGCCGTCTTTATTTACAGCTACGAGCTCGACAGGGAAGTTGAGGCAGTAGTAGCTGGTAAGAAGAGTTCCGTCTTCCTTGACTGCGAAGGGGCTGAAGAAGTCGTAGTTCCAGCCGTCCTTTGTAAGCTGGGTAGTTTCGCCGTTAAGACATACGCTGAATATCTTGCCGGTACCTTCGGTTATCGAGTTGAAATACAGCGACTTGCTGTCTTCCGCCCAGAGAAGGCCGGAGGCGTCGTACTTGAAGGTCGCGGTGAGTTCCTTTATCTCGCCTACGATAACTCCGGAAGCCTGACCCTCGTCTGTCTGAGGGTAGCCTATCTCGGCAACGAGGATCCTCTGCTTGTCTGCCTCATAGCCGTCGCGGGCCATCGAAATCCAGGCAAGTTTAGTTCCGTCGGGGCTCCAGACGGGGTCTGTGTCGTATCCGCCGTCTACCTTTACGGGAGTAGTCTCGCCGGTAAGGATATCATATACATAGATACCGCAGTTGGTCGAGAAAGCATACTCCTTTCCGGTCTTCTTGCGGCAACTGTAGGCGATGTGACGGCCGCCAGGAGCCCAATCGAGCTGCTCGGCTCCGCCGAAAGGCTCGGTCGGGAGTTCGAACGGCTCGTCGCCCAGAAGGTCGATGCTGCTCTCCGGAGTAATCTTTCCATTTGCAAGGCTTGCTACGTAGGTTCTGGGAGTTTCGAGTACCCAGTGGTCCCAATGCCTGTACATAAGGTCTGTAGCTACATAAGCCTGAGCCTTGTCGAGGGCGGGGTCGCTGTCTTTGGGGGTAGTGACGGGGCCCTTTATGGTAGAGATATAAAGAATCTGATTTCCGTCAGGGGAGAGCTTGAATTCGCTGATACCGGCAGGTATGTCGCTGAGCTGGTACTTCGCCCCGAGTTTCTTCCCGCCGAAGGCCGCCGCCCACAGTTGTCCGCCCTGCAGGAAGTAAATCTTCTTGCCGTCCGGCGACCAGCGTGCGTTGCTCACGCTTTTGGCGTACTTGGTCAACTGCACTTTGTTGCTTCCGTCCGGATCGCAGACGAAAAGATTACGGCAACTGCGGTTCTGCTCTATGCTCGTGTAACTGACTCCGTAGAGTATCTTCTTGCCGTCGGGGGAGAGCTGAGGGTCTGAAAGGCGTCCCAGGGAAAGAAGAGTCTCGGGGGTCATCACTCCGTCCGCTATCTGGATGTCGGACTGGGGGATGTATCCAGATTCGGTTTTATTGGGTTTTATAACTTTTGTCATAAGGGCAGATATTCCATAGCCTATGCAGAAGCATACAGCTACGATACAAAACAGTTTGAGAAACTTTTTCATCCGGTTTTAGTCTTAAAAGCATACTAAGATACGAAGAAAAATAAAAAAGGCAGTATTTCAGACCTTTTATTATATTTGTAAGAACGTATGGGAGAGCTTCAGAGTGAAATCAAGTATCTGAAAGGAGTGGGTCCGAAAAGGGCCGAACTCCTCCAGAAAGAATTGGGAATCGCGACTATCGGCGATCTGATACGCCTGTACCCTTTCCGATACATAGACAGAAGCTCTATTCAGAATATCGCCTCGGTAAGACAGGATGTAGCCTCGATTCAAATCCAGGCGAGGGTAGTGAGCCGGACGCTTTACGGCCCCGCAGGGTCTATCGTGAAGACGGATGGCGAGAAAATCCACTTCAATGCCGCGAAGAGGCTCAGCGTAATTGTCGAAGACCAGACCGGAAGGATGGAGATGGTCTTCTTCAAGGGAATCAGGTGGAATTATGAAAGACTCGCCCCTGGCCTTACCTTCATCTTTTTCGGCAAGCCTTCTGAATTCAACGGCCGTTATAATATCGTACACCCCGAGGTGGATGTGCCCCAGGAAGGCAATATGTCTCAGGGCGCCCTTACGGGAGTATACCCCAGTACCGAGAGGCTGAAGACCGCCGGAATAACAGGCAAGGTGATGTGTAAGATGCAGAGTGCGGCGCTCGCCCTGTGTCTGCCGGAAATCACTGAAACCCTGCCGGACTACGTGATGGGCGAGCTGGGCCTCTGCGGCCTCCAGTATGCCCTTAAAAATATTCATTTCCCTTCCGATACCTACGCTCTACAGAAAGCTACCCGCAGACTTAAATTCGAGGAGCTGTTTCTGCTCCAGTTGAGCCTGCTTAAACAAAAATATATACGCTCAAGGGGAGACAACGGCATAGTAATGCCCAAGGTAGGGCCGGACTTCAACGCCTGCTACAATTCTCTTCCTTATAAACTGACCGGGGCTCAGCAACGCGTCATCAAAGAAATAAGGGAAGACCTTATGTCTGGTCACCAGATGAACCGTCTTCTTCAGGGCGATGTAGGCTCCGGAAAGACCCTGGTCGCGGTACTCAGCTGTCTTCTCGCAACTGGAAACGGCTATCAGACCTGTATAATGGCTCCGACCGAGGTCCTTGCTCAGCAACACTACTCCAATATCTGCAAATACCTCGCGAATACTTCGGTAAAATGTGCTCTCCTTACCGGCTCTACCGGGACTAAAGACCGCAGGGAGATTCATTCCGGACTGGAAGACGGATCGATCGGTCTGCTGGTCGGGACACACGCCCTTATCGAAGACAATGTCATATTCAAGAATCTCGGTCTTGCTGTAATCGATGAGCAACACCGTTTCGGGGTAGACCAGAGGGCGAAGCTTTGGTCTAAGGGACCGGGAGGTATCCCGCCGCACGTCCTGGTGATGACAGCGACCCCTATCCCGCGAACTCTCGCAATGACCGTCTATGGAGACCTGGACGTCTCGGTGATTGACGAGATGCCGCCGGGACGCAAGCCCGTGAGGACAACCTTACACACCCCGGCAAAAATGCCGGCGGTGTATAACTTCATGCGCTCGGAGATTGCGAAGGGGCGGCAGGTCTTCGTAGTCTACCCGATGATATTCGAGAACGAGAAACTGGATCTGAGCAACCTCGAGAGGGGATACGAAGACATAATGAAGGAGTTCCCGCTGCCTCAGTACAAGACCGCGATGGTCCACGGGCAGCAGGCAAATGACGTGAAGAATTTCAACATGGACGCATTCGCGGCCGGAAGGGCCGATATACTCGTCTCGACGACTGTGATCGAGGTCGGCGTCGACGTTCCGAACGCGTCCGTGATGGTAATCATGAGCGCCGAACGCTTCGGCCTCTCGCAGCTCCACCAGCTGCGCGGACGCGTCGGACGAGGCGCCGCCGACTCCCACTGCATCCTCATCCGCGACCTTAAGACCTCGAAGGAATCGCTTCAGAGGCTCGAACTTATGTGCCGCACTGAAAACGGCTTCGAGATAGCGGAAGAAGATATGAAGATGAGGGGACCGGGGGACCTGGAGGGTACGATGCAGAGCGGTCTTCCCATCTCGCTCAATATAGCCTCTCTGGCAAAAGACGGACTGATACTCGGCGAGGCGCGCGCCTACGCCCAGAAAGTCCTGAAAGCCGACCCTTCACTCACAGATCCGCGCAACGCCCGCCTCGCCGCGGAACTGCGAAAGGAGAAGTATCGCGTCCAGGACTACAGCAAGATCTCATAGCTCGAATTATAAAAATAATTCGTATCTTTGGGCGCTTATCGTTTGATAATAAAACACATAACAGATATGAAGAAAATTCTTACCGCCATCCTTTGCATGACGATTTCGCTCGCGGCTTTCGCCCAGAGCGCGAATATGCTTTCGATGGCACGTGCAGAACTCGCCAAGCGCGGTCTTGAAGAGACTGAGGTTCGCGCCAGGCTCATGGAAGAAGGCATCGATGTGGACAGCATCCCTCCCACCGAGTATGCGAATTACCAGAGCCGTGTGATGGATATCATCAACAAGATGCAGGCGGAGAAGGCCGCCGCGAAGGCTGCCGCAACTCAGGCCGCCCCTTCAGCGGGCGCGGCAGAGACCGTCTCAGGGACGGACATCATCGCCACAGCCGCCTCCCAGGCAGAAACTCCCAACGAGTTCCCTCAGACTACTCTGGGAGAAGCAGCCGCGGAAGAGGCCCTGGAGACCGCTCTGGAAGAGAACCATGTCTCCAAGACGGCAGGTGACGACATTTACGGTCACTCCCTCTTCACCGGCACCTCGATGGATGTGTTCCGCACCACGGACGGCGCCCAGGCCCCGGAAACCTATATCCTCGGCGAGGGTGACGAAGTGCATATCAGCATCTTCGGTTCGTCTCAGACTGAAATTCATCAGAGAATTGCTCCCGACGGATCGATCCAGCCCGCCGGTTCTTCCAAGATTTTCCTTAAGGGCATGACTCTGGCCCAGGGCCGCAAGGCTATAATCTCCAAACTGGCGCAGCACTATTCCTTCCGCCAGGATCAGATAGCAGTCACCATCACCACCGCACGTACCGTAATGGTCAACATCTACGGCGAGGTTGGCGTGCAGGGCGGCTTCACCATCAGCGCGCTGAACAACGCGTTCAACGCTCTTGCCGCGGCCGGCGGTCCCACAGCGATGGGTTCCATCCGTAATATCCAGCGTTCCCGCGCAGGCAAGACCGAGCGTCTCGACCTCTATAAGTTTATGACCGGAGCAGGCGGAAAAGTCCAGTTCGACATCCAGAACAACGACGTCCTCTTCGTCCCGGTAGTAAGTAAGATAGTCCGTATCGAAGGTGCCGTAAGGCGTCCGATGCGTTACGAGATGGTCGACGGCGAGAGCCTCAAGGACCTCATCGGCTATGCGGGCGGCCTCAGGGACGACGCAAATCCCAATTTCATCCAGATCGAGCGCCGCGAAAACGGTGAGCTCAAGTACCTGGAATTCGATCTCGCGAAGATCGTCTCCGGCGCAGTCAAGGCAGAGCTTGCAAGCGGCGATATCGTCCGCATCAAGGCATCCGACCGTCCGATGGAGAATTACGTCTCGATCAACGGCGACGTCTACTACGGCGGAAACTACGACTTCGAGAAGAACAGCAGCCTCCTCGCTCTCATCCAGAGGGCCGAGCCTCGCTATACCGCGATGAAGGACTATGTCTTCGTGGAGCGTACGAACGACGACAAGACTGTCGAGGTCCTGACCGTCCCCTTCCCCGGAGAGAACGGCAACCCCGACTTCCAGCTTAAGGAAAGGGACGCCGTCCGCGTTCTCCAGATGGCTCAGTTCCAGGATATGGGCAGCATCTCCGTCCGGGGAGAGGTCCGCAGCCCCTTCACCCGCCAGTTCGGTCTGAACGACTCGATGACCCTGCGTCAGGCTATCGAATACGCCGACGGCGCCAGCTATACTGCCCGTAAGGACTATGTATTCGTAGAGCGCACCCGTCCCGATCAGACTGTCGAAGTTCTTACAGTTCCCTTCCCTGCAGAAGGTACCCCCGAGTTCCAGCTCCAGTCAAGGGATGTAGTGACAGTTCTCGCGCTGTCTACATACCGTGATACCGACAACATCTCCGTCAGCGGCCAGGTCCGCAGCCCCTTCACAAGGGCCTTCAGCCTCAACGACCGTATGACAGTAGCCCAGGCGATCGAGTATGCGGGCGGACTCAGGCCTACCGTTTATCCGGTAGCCTACATCTTCCGCAAGGATGTCACCAACCCTACCAAGAGGGAGTATATCGCAGTCAACATCGAGTCTGAAGGCGACACTCTCCTCCAGCCCGGCGACGAACTCCGCGTCTACGACAACACTACCTACACGAATATCGGCGAGCTGCGCGTAAGCGGAGCCGTTAAGAATACGGTCAACATCACCTTCGACCCTTCAGTAGATGTCCACGACCTCCTCACTATGGCTGGCGGCTTTACAGTAGGCGCCGCATATGACAAGGTTCAGGTATTCCGTATGAATATCTCGAAGAAGGATGAGGTTCACTTCGATACTATCGTCCTCGAGGTCGACGAGAATTACTATCCTCTGGACAAGAGCTTCCAGCTCCAGCCTTACGACCACATCGTCGTACGTATGACCCCGAACTTCACACAGGGCCGTACGGTCGAGATCAACGGCCGCGTCAAGTACCCGGGCGTTTATGTCATCGAAGACAGCAAGACCCAGCTCTCGCAGATCCTCAAGCTCGCGGGCGGCCTGCTGGACGATGCCTCGCCTTATTGCTCGCTCTTCCGTACCTTCAACGGCAGAGGTCAAATCGGAATCGATCTTAAAGACATTACCAAATTCCGCTCAAAGAAGAACTGGGACGATCCCATCCTTATGGACGGTGATGTAGTCAACATAGTCCGTGCAGAAAACATAGTCGTAATCCGTGAACTTGGTACCCGTATGGCTCAGTATGTTCCTGCAGACTTTACTTCGACCCAGAAAACTTTGGTTTTCCACGGCTCACACAACGCTAAGTGGTATATCGACAATTACGCCGGCGGTCTTGTAAAGACAGCAGACAAAAACAGTATCACTGTTACCCTGCCCAACTACCAGACTAAGGGAACCAAGCGCTTCCTCGGAATCCGCAACTATCCTACTGTTGAGCCCGGCAGTACTATTACCGTTATGATCGATCCGGAGAAGAGGGCGAAAGTCGAAGAGCCCAAGGAGAAGACTAAGGTCGACTGGGATCAGGTTCTCTCAAGGACTATGGCCTCCATCACCTCCATCGCATCCTTCATCCTGCTCATAGAAAGACTCTAGTATATGGACGAAAACAAGAATTACAACGTTCCCGTAGAGGAGGAAGAGGGCGGAATAGACATAATGGCTATGGTCCGCAGCCTCTGGGACGGTCGCAAGACGATAATCATCGTTACTGCAGTGTTCATCGTCCTCGGACTGGTCGCCGCGCTTACTATGAAGCGCACCTACACCGTACAGTCTACGATGGTTCCTCAGATGAGTTCCCGTTCGAACTCGTCTCTCGGTAGCCTTGCAGCCCTTGCGGGCGTAGACCTCGGAATGGCGAACAATACTGCCGATCTTTCGCCGCTTATCTATCCTCAGATAGTAAACAGCGTTCCATTCCGTAAAGAGCTCCTTTATACTCCGCTCCACTACGCAAAGGCAGACACCGCGGTAAGTATGTTTACTTACCAGAAAGAGTATGTCAAGCCCAGCGTAATGAGCTATGTCCTGAAGTACACAATAGGCCTGCCCGGAGTGATAATGGGCGCGATCCGTGGGGAGAAGCCGGAAATAACTCTTCCCTCGGGAGAAGCAGACAACGCTCCCAAGCCTATTCTTCTGACCAAGGACGAGGAGAAGTTTATGAAAATCCTTGCTCAGAATGTGACTCTGTCCGTAGACAAGAAAGAGGGTTATATAACTCTTTCTGTTACAGGATCAGAACCCATTCAGACAGCAGAACTGGCGATGGCAGCCCAGACCCTTCTCCAGAAAGAGGTTACCCGTTTCCGTACGGAGAAGGCCCAGGACAACCTTGATTATATCCAGGCCCGCTACGACGAAAGCAAGGCTGAAGCCGAGTCCTATCAGAGCCAGCTCGCTACTGTTCGCGACCGCTCCCAGCAGATGAGTTCTTCAAGGGCTCGCATCGAGCAGGAGAGGATCCAGATGAAGTACAATGTCGCTTCCTCGATCTACTCCGAGATGGCAAAACAGCTCGAGCAGGCGAAGATGCAGGTAAAGAGGGATACTCCTATCCTTACCGTAGTCCAGCCCGTTACAGTACCCGCTAAGCCTTCCAACAGCCGTGCGAAGACCCTTATAGTGTGGACCTTCCTCGGATTCGTTCTGGGATGTGGCTGGGTTATCGGAAAGGGTTACCTCCCGAAACTTAAGGAAATGTTTTCAGCTAAAAAGGATCAGTAAGAGAGTTTATTGAAAGTCCTTTCAGACAGAGTAAAGCTGCTTCCGGAAATGGGGCAGCTTTCTTTATTCTCTCCTACGGTAAGAGTAAGAGTACCGCCGCTTTCGCTGTATGTTCCGCTTGCTATATCGAAGATAATAGGACTTACGCGGGAATCAGACACGGTCCCGGCGTAAAGGCCGGAAATACGGACGAAACTGTCCTTGCCGTTGAAAATGTAGGCGATAGGAATATCTGCGGGGTGGCCGGTATTGTTGTAGGTCCATACGGTACCTTTTAGACCGGACGTTCCCTCTTCTTCTTCGAGGGGATCGTCTACTATCTGAAGCGCGTAGACGCCGCTGGTCATAATCCCTTTATAAAGAGTTGCGGAAAGCCCGCCTGCCTCGACCGTATTGCCGCTGATTTTCGCGGAATTTCTCACTCCGCTCCATCCGTAGGGGGCTGAGGCGTCAACGCGGGTTAGGTTGGCGTATAGAATATCTACACACTCAGTATCGGAAAGGAAATAGGCTATGTGGAGATCGCCATGGATCGGAGTCGACCATACTGAACCCGCCAGGGTCGGATAAGAACAAGGCGAGATCTGGGTGTAGTTGTCGTTTTTATTGACACGCTTCAGATTGAAGAAAGTCCTGTTGATAGTGTATTCCGAAGCATATTCAGTCTTGACCGTAAGGACATGGCCGTCTGCAGTGTAGGTACCATGGTCTGCCTGAACGCGGCCGAGCGCAGCGTTGTGTTGGAGAAGGCTGGCGCTGTCTGAATTGTGGAAACAGACCCAGGTGGTTACGTCGTCTATCTTCAGGGTCCAGGTAGTTCCCTCTACCGGAAGGAAAAGGTGTTCCTTGTACGAGCAGGAATTCAGAGTCAGGAGCAGCGCTGCCGACAGGACGGGGATAAGAGACTTTCTCATTACTGTATGAAGCCGGCGAAATAACCGGGGAAGAAAACGTTTGTAATCAGGTAGCCGATGATAGTCGAGACGAACACGCTGATAAGGCCAGGCATCATGAAGCTGTGGTTCAGCAGGTACTTTCCGATTACCGTCGTTCCGCTTCGGTCGAAGTTGACGGTAGCGATATCGGAAGGATAATTCGGGATGAAGAAGTATCCGTAGACGCTGGGGAGAACTCCGAGAAGGACTGGCCCGGCGATACCGAGCTGATAGGCGAGCGGAAGCATCGCGACTACGACTGCGCCCTGAGAGTTGATAAGAACGCTGACGAGGAAGAACACGAAAGCGATAGACCAGGGATATGCGGTAACAAGACCTGTAAGCATTTCCTTCATCTGGTCCAGGTAGTTGCCGAAATAGGTGTCTGCCAGCCAGGCGATACCGTAGATGGCGATTACTGCGACCATACCGGACTTCCACACCGAACCTGAAACGGTGTTGGGAAGGTTGACCTTACAGAAGATAATATTGAGAGCTGCAGCGCAGAGCATGATGATCTGGATGCAGAGGTTCATCTTGGGAAGATTGATAGACTTCGCGACCGGAATACCTTCCGAAGTCTTAATCATCTGGAGGAAAGCAAAGAAGACAATAACAAGCAGGGCTCCAAGGAAGATAAATACGGAGGCCTTGGCTTCTTTTGTGATTTCCTTGTCGAGAGTAGTCGCGGTATTGCCGTACATGTATTGGTGGATCTTGGGATCCGCAACTCTTTTCTGGAACTCGGGATCTTTGTCGAGGTCCTTGCCTCTGTGCCACGAAGCGAATGAAGCGCAGATAATACCGCAAAGACAGGCCGGGATAGTAACCATCAGGACCTGAGGGATGCTGACCATATAGCCGTTGGCATTCGAGATGGTTACGAAAGCTACTACGGCGGCTGCGATAGGCGAACATGTAATACCTACCTGCGAGGCTATAGAAGACACGCCGCAGGGCCTTTCGGGCCTGATATTCTTCTTAAGGGCGATATCGCAGATAATAGGCATGATAGTATATACGACGTGGCCCGTACCTACAAGAACCGTCAGGAAGAAGGTCACTAGCGGTCCAAGGAAAGTAATTCTGTTGGGATGCTTTCTCAGGATCTTTTCCGCCAGCTGTATCATCCAGTCCATACCGCCTGAGGCCTGGAGGGTACCCGCGCAGGTTACTGCGGCGATGATGATGTAGATTACGTCTGTAGGAGGAGTTCCGGGCTTCAGACCGAAGCCGAATACCAGAATCGCAAGGCCGATACCGGATATTGCACCAAGGGCGAGGGACCCGTAGCGGGAGCCTACATATAGAGCTGCAAGAACAATCAGCAGCTGGATAATCATTGTGAAAGTCATTGACTAATCCTTTTTACGATTTGTAAAGATAAGCATCTTTCGCAACAAATCGAAATAAAACAGCCGCGTCCGGCAAAGGACGCGGCTGCTATAATTAAGGGTAAACCCTGAATTAGTCAACCTTAGGACCAGCCTTTACGAGGGCCTTGCCTGCAGCGTTGGTCTCGTACTTCTTGAAGTTCTTGATGAAGCGGCCAGCGAGGTCTTTTGCCTTGACTTCCCACTCCTCGGGCTTTGCGTAGGTGTCGCGAGGATCGAGAATTCCGGTATCAACTCCCTCAAGCTTGGTAGGGACTTCGAAATCGAAGAAAGGAATCTTCTTGGTAGGAGCCTTGTCGATCGAGCCGTTGAGGATGGCGTCGATGATTCCGCGGGTATCCTTAATGGAGATACGCTTTCCTGTTCCATTCCAGCCGGTGTTGACGAGGTAGGCCTTTGCGCCGCTCTTCTTCATCTTCTTTACGAGCTCCTCGGCGTACTTGGTCGGGTGAAGCTCAAGGAAGGCCTGGCCGAAGCAGGCGGAGAAGGTGGGAGTAGGCTCGGTAATACCGCGCTCGGTACCTGCGAGCTTGGCGGTAAATCCGCTGAGGAAGTAGTACTTAGTCTGCTCGGGGGTAAGGATGGAGACCGGAGGAAGAACTCCGAATGCGTCTGCGGAAAGGAAGATGACCTGCTTTGCTGCGGGGCCCTGGCTCTCCGGACGGACGATCTTCTCGATGTGGTAGATAGGGTAGCGCTCTTGTCGTTGAAGTCGATAACTCCGTTCTTGTCTACTGTTACGTTCTCGAGGAGGGCGTCGCGACGGATTGCGTTGTAGATATCGGGCTCGGACTCTTTGTCCAGTTTGATGACCTTGGCGTAGCAGCCGCCTTCGAAGTTGAAGACTCCCTTGTTGTCCCAGCCGTGCTCGTCGTCGCCGATGAGGAGACGCTTAGGGTCGGTGCTGAGGGTGGTCTTGCCGGTTCCGGAGAGACCGAAGAAGATGGCGGTGTTCTCGCCGTTCATATCTGTGTTCGCAGAGCAGTGCATAGCCGCGATGCCCTTCAGAGGAAGATAGTAGTTCATCATGGAGAACATACCCTTCTTCATCTCACCGCCGTACCAGGTGTTGAGGATAACCTGCTCACGGGAAGTGACGTTGAAGGCGACGCAAGTCTCGCTGCGGAGGCCGAGTTCCTGATAGTTGTCGACCTTGGCTTTAGCGGCGCAGTAGACCACGAAATCGGGCTCCTGGTCGAACTCCTTCTGATTCTTCGGACGGATGAACATGTTGGTCACAAAGTGGGCCTGCCATGCAACCTCCATAATGAAGCGGACCTTCATGCGGGTGTCTGCGTGTGTTCCGCAGAAACCGTCAACCACGAAGAGCCTCTTGCCGCTGAGTTGGCCGAGGGCGAGTTTCTTGACTGCTTTCCAGGTCTTCTCCGACATTTTGTGGTTATCGTTGGGATAGCCTTCGGTAGTCCACCAGATTTCGCCGGGAGCGCCTTCTTTGGTGGTCTTGTCGTAGACGATGTACTTGTCTTTAGGAGAACGGCCGGTGTAGATTCCGGTCATAACGTTGATAGCGCCGAGTTCGGTAACCTGTCCTTTGTCAAAGCCTTCAAGGCCGGGCTTGGTTTCTTCGTTGTAAAGGACTTCGTAGGTGGGGTTGTAGAGGATTTCCTTGACCCCTTTGATACCGTACTTGCTGAGATCGATATTTGCCATAATGTGTATGTAAGAATTTAAGATTTTGCCGTGGCTTGAAATCGGGAACAAATTTAGCATAAATTTGCTAATAGACAAATCATAACAATTTGGTATTTTTGCAGTAATGACAGCGCTTGAGACATTAAAGCGGTTTTGGGGCTACGAAACCTTCCGTCCGATGCAGGAGCAGATAATCGATTCCGCCCTTGCAGGGAAGGATGTGCTCGCCGTGCTGCCGACCGGCGGCGGCAAATCGGTCTGTTTCCAGGTCCCCGCGCTGATGAAGGACGGCCTGGCCCTCGTGGTCACGCCCCTCGTGGCGCTGATGAAGGATCAGGTGCAGAACCTCGCCGCGCGCGGCATCAAGGCCCTGGCGATCCACGCCGGAATGGAGAGAAGGGAAGTGGACCTCGCGCTGAACAATGCCGCCTACGGCGAGGTGAAGTTCCTCTACGTCTCGCCCGAGCGTCTCAGTACGGCACTTTTCCGCTCGTATCTGGACATCCTGCCGATTTCGCTGATTGTCGTGGACGAAGCGCACTGCATCTCGCAGTGGGGCTACGATTTCCGTCCGGACTACCTCCAGATCGGCGCGCTTCGTGAGTTGGTCGACGCTCCCGTCATCGCCCTCACGGCCACAGCCACGCCACCGGTGTGCGCGGACATTATGGACAAGTTGCGCTTTCGCGAACCGCTCGTGCTCAAATCTGGCTTCGAACGCCCTAATCTCTCGTACATCGTGCGGGAAACCGAGGATAAAATCGGCCAGATCGCTGGCATATGCAATTCCGTCGCGGGCTCGGGTATCGTCTACCGCCGCAGCCGTCGTGGATGCGAAGAACTCGCCTCGCAACTCCGCGCGCTCGGGGTGAGCGTGGACTATTACCATGCCGGACTCTCAAGCGCCACTCGCAATTCCCGTCAGGAAGCGTGGAAGGCAGGCCGCACGAGGGTGATGGTGTGCACGAACGCATTCGGCATGGGCATAGACAAACCGGACGTAAGATTCGTTATCCACTGCGACCTGCCGGACTCGCCTGAAGCGTATTTCCAGGAAGCCGGGCGCGCCGGAAGGGACGGGAAACGCTCCTATGCGGTGCTGCTGTGGAATGCGAAGGACGCGGACCGTCTGCGCCAACTCGAAAGTGCGAGTTTCCCTTCGCTGACCTATATCGAAGACATATACCAGAAACTTCATGTCTTCTACGGCATACCCTATGAGACTGGAATCGGACGCGAACTCAAATTCACGATTGAAGAATTCTGCAAGCGCTTCAGTCTGAGCAGTTCGAGCGTTCACTACGCCCTGCATTATCTCGAAACTTCGGGGCATATAGTCTACAGCGAGGATGTGGACATCCCGACCCGCGTGAAGATAGTGCCCGACCGTTCGCGGCTCTACGAAATCGAACTGGGAGACGCGGCGCAGGTCAGTCTGCTGGAGACACTTATGAGGCACTATACGGGAATCTTTACCTACACTGTGCCGATAGACGAAGAATATCTCTGCCACCAACTCGGAGTGACGGTACCCACGCTGCGCAAAATGCTTTACGAACTCTCCGTTGCGCATATCATACGTTACGTTCCCTGCGACAACAGCACTATCATCATGCTGCGTCATAACCGCCTGGAACCTGGAAATCTTGATCTTCAGAAAGATAAGTACGATATGCTGCGCAGCGCCTTCCACGCGCGCGGCGAGGCCGTTCTTGACTACGTCAGCGAGACGGACGAGTGCCGCGCGTCGTTCCTTCTGCGCTATTTCGGGCAGGCCGACGCGCAGCCTTGCGGCACCTGCGACGTCTGCCGTCGCCAGCGCTCCTCCGACCGCAAAATACTCAAACATTGGTTCGCGGAACATCCCTCCTGGACCGAAACCGATCTTCAAAACTATCTGGTCGATCCCGCCAGCGGCTTATCTCCTAATGCCCCCGAAATCGCCCGCGAACTTCTGGATAGAGAATAATAAGTCACCAGACGCGCTTCGCGCTAGTGGTCCCCCCTCCCTCTATCAGACCTAGGGTGGCCAGAGTCGTTGGAACTTGGTAACTTGTTCTTTTCGCAGAGATGCCACACATCGACCACGTGCAGAAGGTGTTGTGGTGGGGGGCGGTGTGTTTGGACAGGCATTTTTGCCCTTAGCCACACATTAACCTGCCCCATAGCCATGTCTGTTGGGGGTGAGCGTGTGACTGTTCTGCGAAAAATAAGAATCTACTCTATAACGAGTCCATCATAAGCGGGATGGACGTTGGCGGGGAGTTCGGAGTCGAGTTCGGCGTGGGAGGGGAGAAGGTGAGAGATGTGCGTGATGTAGGATTGCTCCGCGCCGACGCGCTCGAAGAAGGCGAGGGCTTCGTCCAGCGAGAAGTGCGAGAAGTGCGGGGTGCGCTTGACGCAGTTGATGGTGACGGCTTTCAGTCCGCGCAGTTTTTCGAACTCGGCATCTTCGATCAGGTTCATATCCGTGAGATAGGCGATGTCGCCGAAACGGTAACCGAGCACCGAGAGGGTCTTCTGCTTGTGATGCCAGCCCTGGATGGGGATTATTTCGACCTCGGGGACGGGACCTTCGACGGCCGGACGCTCATAGTGATATCCTTTTCCTGAAACCCACACGAGAGTGGGCTCTGATGCATTTGAATGCACTTTGAAGGGGTGCGCGCCGTCGATGTTGTGCACACGCCATTCGGGCGATCCGGGGTAGCGCGGCTCGGCAAACGCATAACTGTACTCCTGGCGCATCGAATGCTCCACATACGGCTCGCAGTAGACGTTAACTGGCTTTCGCTCCATCAGGTTGAACGAGCGCAGTTCATCCAGCCCTCCGGTGTGGTCTTTATGGTTGTGCGTCAGCAGCACGGCGTCCAGATGATGGACTCCGGCGCGGAGCATCTGGAGGCGGAAATCCGGACCGCAGTCCACGACTATCGTGAGTCCGCCGTATTCGACGAGCACGGAAGCGCGAAGACGCTTGTCGCGCGGATCGGTTGATCTGCAGACGGGGCAGTCGCAGGCGATTATGGGAATGCCCTGCGAGGTGCCGGTGCCCAGAAAAGTAAGTTTCGCTTTCGTCATAACTCAACCTCCACTATACGGCCCGAAAGAGCCGGATCAAAGGGCCTGCTGACCCTGATGTAATTGCCTGAATATCCGCCCATTGTGCCGTCTTTCTCCTTCGATTCGAACAGGACCTTCACGCGGGTTCCTTTCTGCGACCGGACAAACTCTTCGTGAAGTCGCGCGCACAGTTCTTCGAGCACGGCGACCCTGCGCTTTTTCTCTTCTTCGTCCACCTGCCCCGGCATCGAAGCCGCCGGAGTGCCGGGTCTACGGGAGTAGGGGAAGACATGGATGAAAGCCGGACGTATCCGTTTCAGAAATGCCACCGTCTCTTCGAAAAGTTCTGGCGTCTCGCCCGGAAGACCGACCATCACGTCGATTCCAAAAAAGACCCCGGATCCCATAACGCGCCTGATGTAAGCCAGTTTGTCCGCGAAAAACGCGGTGTCATAGTGGCGTCCCATAGCCTCCAGAAGGCGGTCGGAGCCGGTTTGGAGGGGAATATGGAAGTGCGGCTGGAACTTGGTGCCGGAGGCTATCCAGTCTATGATTTCGGCGCTGAGCAGATTCGGTTCTATGCTGGATATGCGGTAACGCTCTATTCCTTCGACCTCGTTCAAGGCCTTCAGGAGGCTGAGGAAACTCTCGCCTGTGGTTCGGCCGTAATCTCCGGTGTTCACGCCGGTGAGGACTATTTCCTTCACGCCCTGTGCGGCTATCTCCCGCGCCATCCTTACGCATTCGCAGACTGGGATGTTGCGGCTGCCTCCGCGGGCATAGGGGACAGTGCAGTATTTGCAGTAATTGTCGCAGCCGTCCTGGACCTTGAGGAAACTTCTGGTGCGTTCGCCGGTGCTGTAGGCCCCGAAGACGGCATCCTCGGGGACATTCTCGGCCCGGAGTCCCAGACCCTTGAGGCATTCCGGGACCACCTGAGCCTTCTCCTTGCAGCCGAATACCTTCCACACGCCCTCGATGGCTTCGATTTCAGCGCGGCGGAGTTCGGCCGAGCAGCCCGTGACGATTATCTTCGCGGACGGATTAACTCTATGGAGTTTGCGTATGAGGCTGCGCGACTTCTGGTCGGCAGTGGCTGTCACGGAACAGGTATTAACCAGGTATAGGTCCGCTTTTGAACGCCAGGTCACCACCTCGAACCCCGCCGCGCGAAAGCCCCGTTCGTAGGTGGAGGTTTCCGCGTAGTTGAGTTTGCAGCCGAGGGTGGTGAACGCTATCTTCATCAGTCTTCTACAGTGATGGTCGCAGAATCAAGACCCTCCACGGGCGGGTACTTTTTCGTTATTCTAAGGCTTATATGGCCGGCTTCCGGATATTCCTTCCTCACGGCGGCGATTATGCGCCCCGCGACATGCTCCAGAAGATTGGAGGGAATGTCCATCTGCTCGGCGATAATGTCGCAAACGCGGCCGTAGTCCAGGGTGTCCTCGAGCCTGTCGGTCTCTGCGGCCTTGGAGATATCCAGTTCGGCTTCGAAATCCACGATATAATCAGTGCCTTCCTCGCGCTCGAAATCGAAGCAGCCGTGGTAGGCGTGGAATTGAAGTCCTTTGAGTTCTATCGTTCCTTTCATTACTTGAGTATCAGGAATACGCAGGGCCTTTTGCCTATCGTGAAATGTTCCTTTTTCCAGCGTCCGACGCTGAGGGTGCGGATGAACTGGGTGGGCAGGGTTATGTCCGCAGCAAGGCAGAGCATAGTGCTTTCGCTGAGTCCGGCAAGCAGGTCAGCAAACAGGGAGTCGTTGCGGTAGGGGGTCTCGATGAAAATCTGAGTTTGGTGGAGTTGGCCGGATAGGCGCCCGGCGTCCTTAATGGCGGCGCGGCGGGCGTCGGTCTTCGCCGGGAGATAGCCCCTGAATGCGAACGACTGACCGTCCAGGCCGCTGCCCATAAGGGCCATCATGAGCGACGACGGGCCCACCTGAGGCACGACTTCGATCCCGCGGCGATGGCAGAGCGCTACGAGGGCGGCGCCGGGGTCGGCCACCGCAGGAAGCCCCGCTTCGCTTATCAGCCCGACGCTCGCGCCGCCCTCGAAGAGGGACGCCATCGCCTCCACCTCCTGCTCGGAAGTGTGCTCGCTCAGTTCGACCATCTTCAGTTCGTCGATATGGCCTTTGAGACCTGCGCGGGAAAGATAACGGCGCACGGTGCGGGCATCCTCCACCACATAGGTTTTGATGCTCTGAAGGAGCGCCAGAGTGGGGCCGGGGATAACCTCCGCAGGGTCGTTGTCGCCCAGAGGCGAAGGAATCAGATACAGTTTTCCGTAAGGCGTCATTCTATCGTGAGTGTCTGCTGCCCGGGAGGAGTCTCGAGCTCAGGTTGTTTTTTCTTGAAAATACCCTTGAAGAAGTCCCACATATTGTCGAACTCCCTCTGGTAGGAGATACCTGCGCCGCTTCGCTGGGAATTGTCAAGGTAATTGGTGTAGTCGTCCGCGGAGTGCGAGAAGAGTTTGGCTCTGAGCCTTCCGGACTTGTCCATCTTGATCTCCACGTCGATGTCTCCCACCAGGTTGTCGTCGCTGGTGGTGCTGTACTGCCTGTTGCCCACTGAACCGTTGACTATTACCCTGTTGTCGAAGAACTGGGTGGATAGGTTGAGGTCCACTATGTCGTTGCCGGCTTCGTTCTGGGTGTAGTTCACGCCAAGGTCCACGGGGATACCCGCCCGCTGAAGGAGCGAACTGATCTGGCCTGAGGCTATTGCCGTGAGGTTGTTGAGGATAACGCCGGAGCCGAACTGGTTGTTGACGCCGCTCTGGTCGCCGGGCAGGAAGGAGCCGGTGGCCACGAGCGCCAGGAACTGCTTCTGAATCTTGTCTTCAGTGTTGAGTTCGCTTCGGACTAGAGCGTCGGTAGTGGGATCAAGGTCGGGGACGTCCACACTGAACTTGAGTTGAGGGTTGCGCAGACGGTCGCTCACGGAGATACCGCAGATGACGTCGCGGCGGGTGGACACCGAAGTAGTGTCGGAAATGAGCGTGCCCACGGATGCCTTCACCGTGTTGGTGGCGGTGATGTCCAACTCCGTATCCATAAGATCGCCTGCAAATCTGACCGAACTGCCTTCAGCGATATCGAAATCCTTGCTGAAGATTCCTGCGGCCGAGAGTTTGAATTTGCCTTCCTGGATGGTGTAATCGCCGCCGAGCGTCAGTTCTTCCGTGCGGGAGTCGTAGTTGACCTTCACGGTGCCGTTGCCGCCCACGGTGACTACGTTGTCGCCGCCGGCGTCTATCTCGGCGCTGAGTTTCACCTGAGGGGTGGTGGTGATGCTCACGTCTGCCAGAAGTCTGCCGCCTTCTTCTTCAAGCACCTGCTCGGCAGCCTTGACCACCTGCTTGGGCTTCTTGGCCTCTTCCTCTTCTTCTTCCTCGTCTGAAGGAGGCGGCAGGAAGGTGAGGGTGGCGGATTCCTGCTTCGCCATTCCTCCGAGCGAGACTGTGAGATTGCCGCTTCGGGCGGTGGAGAGCGCGGCTGCGAGGCGCATCACTTTGTCTTCGTCGGCCACGAGAGACACATCGCCATTGGCATAAAGTTGGCCGCTGAACATATCGGCCTTGCCCTTGTCGCTGATGAGTTGCAACTGATGCAGTTTCGCGTTCAGTTCGCTGAAACGGCCGGTGATGGTCGCTTCGCCCTTGCTCTGGTCCGTGAGGGTGATTATATTGATGAGAAGGCCTTCTTTGTCGCCGCTGATAGTGCCGCCCACGGCATAGCGCACACCCGTCGGCACCACGGTGAGGTCGTCTGCCAGGGTGATACGGGTTCTGCTGAGGTCTATCTTGTCTGCGCCCAGGGTGTAATCCACGCTCAACTTGCCGTCGATGCTTCCGCTCCCGAATGTGACCACATCATTGAGAAGCGGCTGCAGCAGGGCGGGATCCAGTTTGTCCAGAAGCATCACGGCCATCAAGTTCTTCGAGTTGAGGTCCAGATGCGATTCGTCGCGCCGTATGCGGAGGTCTTCCACACCCGCGGGTGAGAAGTGCGAGGCGCTGAAACTTATGCGGTTGTCGTATTCGTCGTCCATGCTCGCGTCCATGCTAACGCGGCCGATGGAGGCGCCGCTCAGCGTGAGATCGGGGCAGACGAGGGCTATATCAAGCCCGGCGTTGCTCTCCAGCGGAGTCCTGTAAAGGGCCTCGCCGCTGAGCAGGCCGCCGATTTCCACTATTGCCTCATCGCTGAGGAAACTGTTCACCATCGAAAGGTCGAAGCCATTGAGCGTGAGTCTCATCTCTGCCGGCTCTTTTCTGGACATCGAGCCTTCGACATCGAGCGTCTGGTCTCCGAGATACAGGCCCATATCGCTGACATGGAGATTGCCGGTAGTGTGGTAATCCACGGTGCCCTTACGGAATGACCATGCCTGGCCGTTGAACACCACCTCGGAATCGCCCATACGTCCGCGTATGGCGAGTGAATCCGCTTCGTCGCGGTAGAACCCTGCCCCGAGCGAGAGTTTGGCCGACTCGATGCGCGTGCTGAGGGCGGAGGCGTCGAGGGTAAGGCTGTCTCGCATAAAGCTGGAGGAAATCTCTATGCCGGAAATCTGCATTTCCGGGAGAGTCACCGTGATAGGGTTGACCGTCCTGAGCCTGAGGGCCTTCGCGCTCTCGCTGCCTTTGATTTCTATGCCTTTGATGCGCATATCTCCTATCCTCACGTTTTCAGACTCTACCGAGGCGTCCAGATTGCCGGCCTTGCTCATGGCGAACTTCATCTTGGAGCCGGAGTTGATGTAGATATCTTTCTTGAGAGGGGAGAGCAGCGCCCTGGTGTCTTCCAGGTTCACGTCGATAGTAAAACTCTGCCCGTCGTGCCCGCTCGTGTCGTCATCGCCGGTGAGCGCCGGGACATACTTGTTCAGCACGGCTTCGCGCAGGAATTCGGGGAATTTGGTAACCGGGATGACCGAACTGTAGGATGCCCGCCCGAAGCGGGGGCTCCACAGGACCATTTTATGGTTGGCCGAGCCGGCGGCGCCGCGTTCGGACATATCGTTGAACGATAGGGTGAAATTGCCTATGTCGTTGGAGGCGTCGTCCGTTATGTAGCGGAAATTCTGTCCCGAGATGTTACCGAAGATGTTCCCGAGCGTGTCCAGCGCAGCGTTCGCCCTGATGTTTCCGCGCACGGCGGATCCGCCTCCGCGCTTATCCAGCCCGGTCTTTTCCAGGTCCAGATTGGCGAGGTTGAGGTCGCCTCGAGCGAAATAATATCCGCGAGAACTTTTCTTGGTGCTGACTCGTCCGCTGAACAGGATGTTGGCATTGGGGTCGGAACTGATGATGTTTGCATCGAACACTCCGTCGTCGAAGGTGCCCCTGCCCCTGATGCCCGTGTATGTGTAGTCCAGGAACTTGATGTTGTCTATCTTGAAGGTGTCCACCCTGGCGCGGGTCACTTCGCGGTTGAAGTCGCCGGCGGCAGTGATGGTCATCGAAGTGCGTCCGAGGGCATCCATGTTCATGAACTGGCCGAGGTCGGCATCTTCCAGCGCGAGTTTGCCGTCGAAACTGAAGGCGTTGCGGTTGTCCGGGATGGTGTCTATCCTGCTGGTGCTGGCATTCACCACGAGGTCGCCGTAGTTGGTCGTCAGCGCGCCGTCCGTGCGCATATGGGTTAGCCAGCCGCTCGCGCTTCCCGAGAATCTTGCCTTCACGTCCTTTGCGAACTCCGATATGTCTATTCCGGCTTCCGGGGCGAACGCTTTGAGCAGATCGGTCAGCGAACGGGATGTGAAATCCAGGTAGCGCACCTCGGCGGCAATCTCAGGCTCCATATCGCTCAGGATGAGGTTGGTCATCTCGAAGTCCAGGTCGGCCGCGGTGCCGCTGAACTTGTCAGTCAACTCGAGTTCGCGGACGCGAAGGTCGTTGACCGGGCCGTAGGCCGTGCCCTTGCGTATGTCGAACACCACGGGGCAGTCCCCGAAGTAACCGGCATAGGCGGCTATGGTCTTCATAGCGAGCGTGCTGCGGCGCAGCCTGAGCGTCATATCCACGCAGTTGATATAGTCCTGGAAGTCCAGGATGCGGCTGTAGCGCATCGAATAGTAGGGAATATCCAGATCCGACCATTCGTCCCAGATATGAGCGCCCGTCACCTCGGTCAGGCCGAGCCTTTCCGCGCCTTTGTCGTACCCTGTGGACATCTGGCCCGAAGCGTTGAGGGTGTAACCGCACTTGTCCGTGGCCCTTATTTCGTCTATGTCCATCGAGAATCGGCCGCCCACATACTTCATATTGCGAAGTTTTGCGTAGGGAATCGCCAGGTCCACATCGGCCCAGTTGATACCCACTCCGGTGTACTTGAAATTAAGGTCTGTGCAATAGTTCAGCATTACCACACGGGAGTTGCGCAGGTCCACCTTGCCGATGGTGAATAGATCCGGCAATTCCACGGGGTATCTTTCCTTGTCCTCGGGGATTCCGAAAGCGCGGGTAAGATTGCAGGTATAGCCGTCGGAGTCTTCGTCGAAGAGGACATAGACGAAGACCAGGCCATCCGTGCGAAGGCGGTCCAGGCACACTCCTCCGAGTCCTTCTTTCCTGATGTTGAGCAGTCCCTTGAGGGAGAAAGTGGCGCTGAGTCTCTTCGCATAGAGGAGGGTGTCCGCGTCCTCGCGGCCTTCTTCGACCACTGCGACATCCTCGAGCACGAGCGTCCTGAACGGGACGAAACGTATGCCGGAGAAGGACAATTTGCCCTGAAGCGATTCGTTAAAGGAATCGGCGGCTTTCAAGGCTATCTTGCGCTGCACGGCGGGGAGGTGCAGAACCAGAAGTCCTGCAGCCAGAATCACGGCGATCGCCTCGAAGATGCGCGCGATGATTTTTAAGCCCCGTTTTTTAGCCATATCCTCCAAATTTAGTAATATTCGGTGAATATTGCTAACTTTGACCCCGCTATGGCAGATATTATCCTTGGGATCGAGTCTTCTTGCGACGACACCTCGGCCGCCGTTATCGCGGACAGGGTGTTGCTCTCCAACGTGATTGCAAGCCAGGACGTTCACCGCGCTTTCGGCGGGGTCGTTCCGGAATTGGCGTCCCGCGCGCACGAACTCAACATCGTTCCCGTGGTCAGTGAGGCTCTCTCCCGCGCGAAGGTGCAGCCTTCGGACGTGTCAGCGATAGCGTTCACCCGCGGTCCCGGTCTGCTGGGATCGCTGCTTGTGGGCACCTGCTTCGCCAAGTCGCTCGCAATCTCGTTGGAAAAGCCTCTGGTGATGGTCAATCACCTTCAGGGCCATATCCTTGCGGGTTTCGTCCGCCAGCCGGACGTGCCGGTGCGCGAGCCATCGTTCCCGTACCTTTGCCTGCTGGTCTCCGGCGGCAATTCGCAGATCGTGAAGGTCAATTCTCCCCTCGATTTTGAGATTCTGGGGCAGACCATCGATGATGCGGTGGGGGAGGCTTTCGACAAATGCTCGAAGATGATGGGCCTGGGATATCCCGGAGGGCCGATTATCGACAAACTGGCCAAACTTGGCGACCCCAAGCGTTTCAGTTTCGCAAAGCCTCATATACCCGGACTGGACTACAGTTTCAGCGGAGTGAAGACCTCTCTTCTGTATTTCGTTCGCGACGAGATGGCGAAGGATCCGGAATTCATGGAGAAGAACAAGGAAGACATCTGCGCTTCGTTCCAGAAGACCCTGATCGACATTCTTCTCGACAAGTTGGTTAAGGCGGCTAAGCAGACCGGCATAAAGGAGATCACGATAGGCGGCGGCGTGTCGGCGAACAGCGGACTGCGCTCCCGCATTATGGAAGAGGGCGCGAAACGCGGCTGGAACGTCTATCTTCCTGAATTCAAGTTCACTACGGACAATGCCGCTATGATAGCCATAGCAGGCTATTTCCACTATCTCGCCGGGGAACGCTGCCCGCTGGACGTGGCGCCTGTTTCCCGTATCGCCGATTTCTAGACCCATGCGCACGCTGGAACTCACTTGCCCGATCGACCGGCCGATGAGCCGTGAGGCCGTCCAGGCCCGCATTTCCCGTATAACGGGCAGGCGTGACCTGAGCGCGGTGGTCGTAAAGCGCAGCATAGACGCTCGCGGAGAGCCGGTCTACCGCTATAGGGTGGATGTCTACGAAGCCACGGAGCGCTATGATGAGACGCCGCTGGCGCCGTTTCGGGACGTGCATAATGCCGAACCGGTCATCGTCGTGGGCGCAGGCCCCGCAGGGATGTTCGCCGCGCTGAGGCTGCTCACCCTTGGACGCAAGCCTGTGGTGCTCGAAAGAGGCAAGGACGTGCATGCGCGCAAAATCGATATGGCGCTGCTTTCGCGTGAGGGCGCTGTGAATCCGGATTCAAACTACTGCTTCGGCGAGGGCGGGGCCGGCGCGTTTTCGGACGGGAAACTCTACACACGTTCTACGAAGAGGGGCGACAATATGGAGGTCCTGCGCAGGCTGGTCCAGTTCGGCGCCTCTCCTGATATTCTGATAGACGCCCATCCCCACATAGGTTCGGACAAATTGCCCGTCGTGGTGGAGAACATACGCAAGTGCGTTGTGGACCACGGCGGAGAGTATCATTTCGATTCTCGAGTGGTGTCAGTTGCGAAAGGCGCTGACGGACTTTTCACAGTGCGGACCGCGGCAGGTTCGGAGTTCAAGGCAGCGGCGGTCATACTCGCCACCGGCCACTCGGCGCGCGATGTCTATGAGATGCTCGCTGCGGATGGGGGGGCGCTGGAGGCCAAGGGCTTCGCCCTCGGCGTGCGCGCCGAGCATCCGCAGAGCCTCATCAATCGCGCGCAGTTCCATGGCCGCTGGCACCCGGGCATTCCCGCTGCCGAATACAGTTTCGCCCTTCAGGAAGACGGCAGGGGAGTATTCTCATTCTGTATGTGCCCCGGAGGCATCCTGGTGCCTTCTGCGACCGAGCCTGAGACGGTGGTCCTGAACGGAATGTCAAATTCTGCGCGAAATTCCCGCTGGGCCAACGCCGGAGTAGTCGTCCAGATAGAGCCTGAAGACATCCCAGGAGACTCTCCGTTCAAGCTCTATGATTTCCAGCAGAAGGTGGAAAGAGATATGTACAAGGCCGTCCGTGAGGCGGTTAAAGGCGCAGACTTAAACCCGATGGCAGCCCCTGCCCAGCGAATGACAGACTTCTGCGAAGGACGCCTTTCCGGAACTCTTCCGGAGAGTTCTTACCATCCGGGTGTCGTCAGCGTCCGTCTGGACAAGGTCTTGCCACCCATAGTCGCCGACCGTCTCCGCAAGGCCTTCCCTCAGGTCCGTATTCGCGGCTACTACTCCTCCGAAGCCCTGCTGCTCGGCGTGGAATCCCGCACCTCCTCTCCAATCCGTATCCCCAGAGACCCGGAAACTCTATCCTACGTCTCCATCCCAGGACTCTACCCCTGCGGTGAAGGCGCCGGCTACTCCGGCGGCATCGTCTCCTCCGCCATCGACGGCCTCCGCTGCGCCGAAAAGGCCGCGCGCTTTTTCGTAACGCGCTAATTATCAATTATATCTGCAGCTATTGTAGAAGGATTAGAGCAGCGAAGCTGCG
Source organism: uncultured Bacteroidales bacterium (assembly GCA_905234485.1). Lineage (GTDB taxonomy): Bacteria > Bacteroidota > Bacteroidia > Bacteroidales > UBA932 > Cryptobacteroides. The sequence goes on from CAJOHV010000003.1 coordinate 35,325, forward strand.
AAAGGCAGGGGAGTTTGAGGGGGTACGCCCCCTCAATCAAAGTAGCCCTTGTGGCCAAAAAAGGTCGGTTTAGACCGACCTTTTTTGAGCCACATAACAGGCTTGAACTGTTGACCTTCGCGTTACGAATGCGATGCTCTACCAACTGAGCTAATGTGGCTTGGGAGCGCAAAGATAGAAAAAAACTTTTACAATCTCTCTATCTTCAGCGTAAACTCATATTTGCCGCTGGGGAGCATATATTCCGCTCTCGGAACACTCATCCAACTGTCCACACATCCGAGGCCCATCTGCACCTTGTCCACCAGAAGATTGGTAAGCGGGGCCTGCAGAATCTCCGCTCCGTGCATCTGCTGCTTTTCAGGACCGCTGTCCAGACTTTCTATTGTGTAGTGCAGGGCGGAGGCGGAGAACGGTTCTCCGGAGGTCAGGCGTATGCCGTGGCCCTCAGCGTCGCTCAGAGTCCACCAGCGGAGGTCGGTCTTGGTGCCGGTTTCCTGGGGACGCACGTAGGGATAGTATTGCTCGCTGACGGTCTGGTTCCAGATTCCCAGTTCAGCATAACCCTGGCGGTCGATGTAGTTCTCGATCGGTCCGCGGCCGTAGTAACTGATCTGCTCGAAGTCGGCCGGCATGGGGATCTGAAGTCCGAAGCGGAAGAGGTTCGGCAGTGAATCGGGAGCATCCATCGTCATGGTGATGGCCATCGAGCCGGCGCCGTTGATGCGGTAGGTGAGCGCCAAATCAGCGCTGCCGCCGACCGTGTACTTCGCTTTCACGACCACCACGCCGCGTTCCATTGCGGGCTCGATGGACTTGAGTTCGAGTTCGGGAGCCTTCCAGAACGCCATTTTCTGCTGAAGGTAGGCGCCGTAGTCGTTGTCGGTGGGAGCGCGCCAGAAATTGGGAGTGATCTGCGCATCCTCGGCCAAAAGGTTCTTGCCCCCAATTTCGTATTTGTTAATGAGGCCGTCCTGGCCGAAGGTGAGCGTGAAATCTTCGCCCGACACTATTATGCTCTTAGCATTCAGCACGCTGATACGGCCGGTGGTGACGGGCAGTTCGGGCGCGGCAAAGGCGGCGGGCTTCAGGCTGATCTGCTGCCTCGCGACCACATGCCCGGCGGGAACGAGGGGCTCGTCTGCCTTGAGGACATACCTCAGATTGAGCAGCCATTCGCCTTCTTCGCTTATCTCCATAGCGGGCAGGGCCACCTTCGCGACGGATTGCGGCGCGACCTCTAGCGGCTGTTCGAGACAGAAGTTCGAGACGGTCTCTCCGTCGTGCAACAACTGTATTTCAAGTCCGACATTCGAAAGGTCGGTGAAGAATTTCTCGTTGCATATCTGAAGGGTGTCCGGGGCTATCAGTTCGCTCCAGATGTCCTGCATCCAGTACATCGCTTCGTAGGCATGAGGGTTAGGCTCACGGTCCGGGTTGAGAAGGCCGTTGCAGTTGAAGTTGTTGTCCGAGGGATCATAGGCGTTGTAATCACCGCCGTAGGAGTAGACGGGCACACCGTTAAGGCCTTTGTCGTGCAGACCCTGGTCCACGAAATCCCAGATGAAACCGCCCTGGAACTTGGGATACTTGCGGATGAGATCCCAATATTCCTTGAACCCGCCCATGGAGTTGCCCATAGCGTGGGCATACTCGCAGAGAATGAGCGGCTTGACTTTGGTGCTGTCCTCGCAGTAGGCCTTGCATTTTGTGTAGTTCATGTACATACACGAAGTGATGTCCGCGAGCCCGTCGTAGTATCCGGCCATTTCGTAGTGGACCGGACGGCTGGGATCAGCCTCTTTAACGGCATGGTATGCCTTTTCGAAATTGGGGCCATATCCGGATTCATTGCCCAGGGACCAGAAGATGACTGAAGGGTGGTTGAAGTTGCAGCGGACATTGCGGAGATTGCGCTCGAGCAGTGTCTGCTCGTAGTATCTGTCCTTGGCTATAGCCAAGTCGCCGTAGCCCAGGCCGTGTCCTTCGAAGTTGGCCTCGGCGATAAGATAGAGGCCGTATTTGTCGCAGAGCTCGTAGAAATAAGGATCGTCGGGGTAGTGGGAGGTACGCACCGCGTTGATGCCCATACGCTTCATGAGAGTGACATCCTGCAGCATACGCTCATGGCTGACCACATAGCCGTAGTCCGGATCGAGTTCGTGGCGGTTGACGCCTTTGAAGAGCACCGGCTGGCCGTTGATGAGCACCTGCGAGTCCTTAATCTCGATCTTGCGGAACCCCACGGGAATCGTGACCACCTCGGTTACCTTCTTACCTTCGTAGTGAGTGACCTTCAAACTGTAAAGGTTAGGGGTCTCAGCCGTCCATTTGAGAGGGTCGATCACATACATCTTATGGCGTATGTTCTTCTCTCCCTTGAGTGTGGCGCCGCAGACGGGCTCGCCGGCGGGGTCAAACAGGTCCATGGACACCTTGGAAGCCTTGTTCAAGGTGATATGGAGATCCAGCGTACCGTCTTTGTATTTCTCGTCCAGACCCGGCGTCACGTTGATGTCCAGGATATGGTTTTTCGGACGGGCGTAGAAGTAGCAGTCGCGCGCAACTCCGGCGAAGCGCCAGAAATCCTGGTCTTCGGCGTAGGTTCCGTCGTTCCAGCGGAATACCTGGAATGCGACCAGATTCTCTTTTCCGGGCTTCACGTAGTCTGTTACATCGAATTCCGCTGCGAGTTTGCTGTCCTCGCTGTAGCCCACGAACTCTCCGTTTATCCAGAGATAGATGTTGCTGGTTACCGATCCGAAGTGGATCATAATGTTCTTTCCCTTCCACTCCGCGGGGATGGTGAAACTGTTGCGGTAGGAACCTACGGCGTTTTCCTTCGTCGGGGGAATGGGTGGATTGTTTTCGTAGTGCCCTCTCCACGGGTAGCCTATGTTCAAATACATGGGATCTCCGAAACCGTTGAGCTCCCACATTCCGGGAACTGGCATCCGGAGCCAGTCGGAATCCTTGAAATCCGGATTCCAGAAGTCCGTGGGCCTCTTGTCCGCATCCTTTACCCAGTGGAACTTCCATATCCCGCTGATAGACAGGTAATTGGTGCTCTGCTCCGGAGTTTCTATCCCGTCGCTTTCATAGGCGAAATAGTCGGCGTGCATAGGAGCCCTGTTGGTCTCATTGACATACGGGCTGAGCCAGGCGTTGAAGTTCTGGGCGGAAGCGGCAAGCGCAATGGTCAGCGCTGCGAATCCGGTAATAATTATGCGGCAGTTCATATCTTTTTGTTTAGTCTTAGTCCTATACGTTTGCGTTCAAGGTCCACGCTGACCACCGTCACGCTGACGTGCTGGTGCAGTTTGACGACCTTCGTGGGGTCTACCTGGCCCCTGTTTCCCATCTGTGAGACGTGGATGAGGCCGTTTTCGTGGAGGCCTATGTCCACGAAGGCCCCGAAGTTGGTTATGTTGGTGACGATGCCTGGCAGTTCCATACCGATCTTGAGGTCCGAAATATCGTGGACATCGTCGGCGAAACTGAACTCGGAGGCCTGTTCGCGGGGATCGAGGCCGGGCTTCGCGAGTTCTTTGAGGATATCGTTGATGGTGGGGAGGCCCTTGTCGGCGGTGACATAGTCCTCGGCCTTTATTTTCTTGCAGAGTTCGGCGTTGCCGACCAGGTCTTTAGTGGTCACTCCGAGGTCGCGGGCCATCTTGTCCACGATCTGGTACGATTCGGGATGCACCGCGCTGGCATCCAGGGGATTTGCCGCTCCGCGTACTCTCAGGAAGCCCGCGCACTGCTCGAAGGCCTTGGCGCCGAGGCGCGGCACCTTCAGGAGTTCCGCGCGGCTCTTGAATCCGCCGTTGGCAGTCCTATAGGCCACTATGTTCTCCGCCAGGGACGGGCCGATTCCGGCCACATACGCCAGCAGGTAGGGGGATGCGGTGTTGAGGTTCACGCCCACGGCGTTCACGCACGACTCCACCGTGTTGTCCAGTTTTTCCTTGAGCAGCGCCTGGTCCACGTCGTGCTGATACTGGCCCACTCCGAGGTTCTTCGGGTCTATCTTCACGAGTTCCGCGAGCGGGTCCATCAGCCTGCGGCCTATGCTCACTGCGCCGCGGACGGTCACATCTTCATTCGGGAATTCCTTGCGGGCGACTTCGGACGCGCTGTAGATGCTGGCGCCGTCTTCGCTGACCGTCCAGACTTTGCAGCCTTCGGGCAGCACGACCCTCTTCAGAAACTCTTCTGTCTCTCGGCTGGCTGTGCCGTTGCCTATAGCGACCGCTTCGATCTTGTATTTTTCCAGCATCTCCTGCACGGCGACAAGCGCCTTGACTTTTTCGCTCTGGGGCGGATGCGGGAAGATTATGGTGTGGTACAGCAGTTCTCCGCGCTCGTCGAGCACTGCTATCTTGCAGCCGTTGCGGAAACCGGGGTCTATAGCCATAGTCCGCTTCTGTCCGACGGGGGCGCCGAGCAGTAGCTGACGCAGATTCTCGCCGAAGACGCCTATCGATTCGATGTCCGCCTTGCGCTTGGCCTCCTTGATCACGCCGTTGGTGATCGAGGGGTCCAGCAGACGGTCGAATGAATCCTCGGCGGCAGTGCGTATCTCCTGCGCTAGAGCGGGGGGTGGGCGGCCATGGTCACGGCAGAAGCCATTGTAGATCTGATCCGCGCACCTCTCCGGGTCCGCGTCCACGGATATGCTCAGGAAACCTTCATTCTCGGCCCTGAGGATTGCGAGAAGGTTATGGGAAGGGATGCGCGAAAGCGGCATCGTGAAATTGAAATAACTGCGGTATTTGTCCGCTTCGGGATTGTCTTTTGCGGCCTTGGTAACCGCTGAGACTATCCTGCGGTTGCGGTAAACTGCGCGAAGTCCCTCACGGATCGAGGCCGTCTCGCTGAGGCGCTCGGCGATAATATCGCGCGCCCCCGCCAGGGCCTCGTCCACGCTGGCGACTTTGTCTTTCACATAAGGTTTCGCGCTGGCGCGTGGATCGGTGGTGCGCACCTCCCACATAGTGTCGGCCAAAGGCTCTAGGCCGAGTTCTTTTGCTACGGTGGCTTTGGTCCTGCGTTTGGGACGGTAGGGGAGATAGATGTCTTCGAGTTCGGTGCTCGATACGCATTTTTCTATCGTGCGGCGGAGGTCGTCCGTGAGCGCGCCGGCAGCCTCGATGGCAGCCACGACCGTTTCCTTGCGTGTTTCCATTTCCGCAAACACGTCTACCCAGTGCTTGACTTCGGCCACCTGGGCATCGTCCATCCCGCCGGTTTTTTCCTTGCGGTAACGGCTTATGAAGGGGATGGTGTTGCCGTCCTCGAACATAAGCGCGCAGTTTTCGATCTGCCAGTCTTTGCACTGCAGACGCTCGGCGATGAAACTGACGTAGTGCTTCTTCATCAGAATTTACGGAACCTGAGTCCTATGACGCCCCAGAACGCTTCGCCGAAGATGCTTCCGGACATCTTGGATGTGCCGGCTTTGCGGTTGACGAAGATCACGGGCACTTCTGCCACCTTGAATCCTTTGCGCACGGCGGTGTATTTCATTTCGATCTGGAAGCCGTAGCCTTTCATCTTGACCGCGTCCAGGTCTATGCCCTCAAGGACCTTGCGGGAGTAGCAGAGAAAACCGGCCGTGCTGTCTTTGATCTTGGTCCTGAGCACGGTGCGGGTGTACACCGATGCATAATAGGACATGATAATACGGCCGATAGGCCAGTTCACCACACTCACACCGTCGGCATAACGGGAGCCGATGGCGAAGTCCGCGCCGCCCTCCTCGCAGGCCGCAAGCAGGCGGGGAAGGTCGTTGGGGTCATGCGAGAAGTCAGCGTCCATCTCGAAGATGTAGTCGTAGCCTTTCTTGAGAGCCCATTTGAACCCTGCGATATAGGCCGTTCCCAGCCCGAGTTTGCCGCTGCGTTCAATGATGAAGATCCTTCCGGGGAATTCGGGCGCCAGGCGCTTGACCGCCTCGGCGGTGCCATCCGGAGAGCCGTCGTCGATTATCAGGATATGGTATTCGCCTTCGAGAGCGAGAACGGCGCGAATGATGTTCTCGACGTTCTCGATCTCGTTGTAGGTCGGAATAATTACAAGTTTACTTTTTTTCGCCATCTATCTGGAGGAGCATTTCAGCAACTGCCGCTTCGAGTTGCAGGTCCTGGCCCTTGAGCATACTTTCAGGAGTGTTGTAAACGAGGATGTCCGGTTCGATCTGGAGGTTCTCCAGAGGCCTGCCTTCAGCGAGTCCCCAGCTGGTAACCTGAGGAATGCCGAATACGAGAGTCTGATCTATCTGGGTCTCCCACCAAACTGCGGTCATAGTGCCGGGCACGGGCGCTCCGATGAGTTTGCCGATTCCGAGTGCTTTGTAGACGTAGGGGAACCCACAGGCGTCGGAGTAGTTGTCCTCACCGATCAGAACGCAACTGGGCTTTGTCCATTTGTTGAACGGCTCGGTGCCGATGTACTGCCCGCGAGGGCGGAATTCGATGTAGGCCTTGCCTGAAAGGAAGGTGGCCAGATCGTCGTGGAGCCATCCGCCTCCGTTGTGACGGGTGTCCACGATAAGGGCTTCGCAAGTGCGGTACTTGCCGAGAGCATTGGAATAGACCTCGCGGAAACTCGCGGAATTCATGCCTTCGACATGGACATATCCCACACGGCCGTTGGACAGTTTTTCGACTATCTGCTCACGCTGGCGGACCCATCTCTTGTACAGGGCGTCGCCGTCCGATCTGGTGGGCGTCACAAAGAGTTCAACCGGCTCTTTGACCTTGTTCTTCTTAACCTTGACAAGGATTCTCTTGCCGGCTTTGTTAAGGAGGGCGTCAAACCATTCGGTTCCTTCTTCGATCTCCTTGCCGTCGATGGCGAGAATGACGTCACCAGCCTTGATTTCAGGATCAGCCACTGCGAGAAGGCTTCCAGGAAGGATTTCGGCTATGCCGAGGCCCTTGCCTTTGCGCCGGGTCTCAAAGAGCACTCCGAGGTGTCCGACGTTGACCTGAGCGGGAGCGCGGTAGCGGGCTCCCGTGTGTGAGCCGTTGAGCTCTCCGAGCATTTCGCTCAGAAGATCCTGGAAATCAAAATTGTTGGTTATGTAGGGGAGGAACTGTTCGTAGTTGGACTTCATTGAAGCCCAGTCGAGGCCGTGAATGTTGACATCGTAGAACTTTTCGTTCACCTGCTTCCAGGCGTGGCTGAAAATGTAAGCGCGCTCGGCAGCCGGCTGATACTCGTACTCGCTGCTGAATCTGACGGGCTCGATCTTATCCGGCCCCACGCTCAACTTGCTGATGCCTCGTCCGAGTATGTACAGAGTCTTGCCGTCCTTGGAGGGGAATATGCTTCCGCCTGCACCCGGCCTGACGACTTTGATTTCACCTTCCTTAAGGTCTATGCAGCAAAGGTCGCGGCCTTTGTCCCCTCTGCGCACGAAATAGAGTTTCGTGCCGTCCTCGGTAAGATAATAGTCGCCGTAGCCGCCGGAATAAGGGGTAAGACGGAGGGACTTGTCCTCAAGGTTTTCGAGATTGAGTTCTATGGGCTTTTCCTTCTCGACCTTGGTGCTGTCTTTCTTCTCGTCTTTCTTAGGCTCTTTCTTGGGATTCTTCTTGGGATCTTTCTTATCGTCGGGAGCCAGAAGTTTGGCTATGCTGTCTTCTTCTTTGCTGCGGGTGAATTCCTGGAGGGCCTTGTTATCGAAGAACATTACGAAGATGTCTCCTTCCGCGCCCCAGCTGCCGTGGCTTCTGTAACCGAGTTTATCCGTCATCCAGGTCATGGCTTTGCCGCCGAGAGCCCAGCGGAACGAGCCGTCGGAGTAGCCGCTGCGGGTGAGGTCGGTAACCTTGCCGCTCTCGATGTCGATCAGGGCCACGTCGCTGTTGTTCCAGCCGCCGTTGGCCTCATAGCCGACGAGAATCGAACGGCTGTCCGGGCTCCATTCGAACTCCTGGTCGCCGTCCTGATATGAATAATTGGTGCCCTTGAGGAGGGATTTCTCCTTGCTGCCGCTGGTGCTCTTGATTACGAGCTCGGTGCGGTTGCGAAGGAACGCCACCCACTTGCCGTCAGGCGACACCTGGGGCTGGAAGCAGGTCTGGCCCTTCTTCGTGAAGCGGGTCTCCTTGGTCTCATAGCTGAAGGTGAAGTATTTGTCTTCCTTGCGGACGAGCTCCGTCTTCCAGATGGCCCACTCGCCGTCGCGCTCGGCGGCATAGTAGATCGACTTGCCTTCATCGCCGAAGCTCACTCCGCGCTCCTGCTCGGGAGTGTCCGTGATGCGGCGGGTAGTCTTCTGGTCGGGAGCGATCACATACACGTCTCCATGGGCCACCACGGCGATCTCCTTGCCGTTCGGGCTGACCGCCAGCTCTCTGACGCCGTCGGAGATATCCCTGAGTATCTTCTCGCGCTCGCCGCTGTCTTTGCGGATGGTGATCGCCACCTTCGCGGGCTGCTGGCCGGGCACGCAGGTGTACAGTTCACCGTTGTAAGAGAAAGCGAGCACACCGTTCTGCGAGATGGAAAGGTTCCTAACGGGGTGAGTGGGGAGGTTTGTGACCTGATCGATTACTTCCGGAGCGTTGAGGATGGCGTGCCACACGTTGAAGTTGCCGCCCTTCTCGCTGAGGTAATAGAACTCACGGCCGTCTCTCGTAAAGACGGGGTTGCGGTCTTCGCCCTCGAAGGTGGTAAGTTTCTGATACTGGTTTTTCTTGGGAAGGTATTTCCAGACATCGCGGGTGACCGAAGAGGTGTGGTGCTTGCGAAGAGGGTCCTCGTATCCCTTATAATCCTCGTAGAGGATGATTCCGTTCGAATTGACTGATAAGTTCGCCATGGTCACGGAGCTCACGAGGCTGATTATGCCGTTCTTCAGACTGACGGTGTACACCTGGGGGTCTCCGGGGAAGCCGCCGTAAGCGGGATCGGCCTGAATCGAGGCGGCGAAATACACCAGGCCGTCATCGGAGACGGCGAGGGGAGTCTCGGCGCCGGCGTAGGTCGTAAGGCGCTTGGCGGGACCTCCCTCTGCGGGAACCACCCATATATCCTTGGAGAGTTCGCGCACGGAACTGAAAACTATCTGCTTGCCGTCCGGGGTCCAGAGGGGATCCGAGTCGTAGGCCGCATTTGCGGTGATCTGCCTTGCCTCTCCGCCGGCGCTGGGGACGGTGAAGATGTCTCCCTGATAACTGAAGGCGATGACGCTTCCGTCGGGGGAGATAGCGCTCTTGCGGAGCCAAAGGGGATTTTCTTGAGCGAACAGAGCCGCGGAGATGAGCGCGGCCGCGATGAATGTAAATACTCGTTTCATATTTTGTCTCATTTCATTTCCAGTCCTACAAATATACCAAATTGCGACCTTATTGCAAAATTTCTCAAAAAACAGTATTTTTGTCGGCTCAATAACGAAAATTAAACAACAGAAATATGGCAAAAGCAAACATCAAGGAGGAAAAACTCCAGAAAGAGGAAATGGCCGCCACCATCTCGCAGGCGGAAGTGTTTTACAATGAACATAAGAAGACTATCTGGGGCGCTGTTATCTGCGTCCTCGCAGTAGGCCTCATCATTCTGGGCTACAGCAAGTTCATTTACGCTCCCGCAGCGAAAGAGGCTCAGGAAGCCGCTTTCCCCGCCGAGATCAGTTTCCAGCAGGGCGAGTTCGAAATCGCGCTGAACGGAGACGGCAATATCCTCGGTTTCGCTCAGATTATCGACGAATACGGTGCGAAGGCCGGCAAGGCAGTGTATCTCTACGCCGGTGCCTGCAGCGCTCAGTTGGGCAACTGGGAAGAGGCTCTTTCTTATCTTAAGAAGTACAACGGCAAGGATTCCATCCTCGCAGCCCGCGCTCTCGCGCTTCAGGGCGACTGCTATGTGGCCCTCGAGGACTGCGGCAAGGCCGTGAAACTCTATGAGAAGGCAGCAGCCAAGGCCGACAACATGTTTGCCGCCGCCTATCTGGTGAAGGCCGGTCAGGTGTATCTAGAACTCGGAGAGAACGCCAAAGCCCTCCAGGCTTTCGAGACCGTCAAGGACAAGTATCCCCAGAGCATCGAGGGATATGAAATCGACAAATACATCAACCTCGCAAAATAAGTCCTATGGGAAGAGCATTTGAGTTCCGCAAGGAGCGTAAGTTGAAGAGGTGGGGTCATATGGCCCGCACCTTCACCAAACTTGGAAAGGAAATCACCATCGCAGTGAAGCAGGGAGGTCCGGATGTGACCGGTAACCCCCGTCTTCGCGCCCTTATGGCCGAAGCCCGCGCAGAGCAGATGCCTAAGGAGAACATCGAGCGCGCCATCAAGAAGGCCACCGAAAGCAAGCAGGGAGACTTCAAGGAGATCATCTACGAAGGCTTCGGTCCTTTCGGCATCGCCTATCTGGTGGAGACCGCCACAGACAACAACACCCGCACCGTGGCCAATGTCCGCAGTTATTTCAACAAATGCGGCGGTTCGCTCGGCACTAACGGCAGCGTGGCGTTTATGTTCGACCGCAAGTGCACCTTCCGCGTGAAGGAGAAGGAGGGTATCGACCTCGAGGAACTCGAACTCGAACTCATCGACTTCGGTGTGGAGGAACTCTTCGAGCAGACCGAGGTGGATAAGGACGACAACGAGACGAAGGTCATCTGCATCTACGGCGAGCCTACCTCCTACGGAGCAATCCAGAAGTACATCGAGGAGAACGGTTTCGAACTCATCTCCGGAGGTTTCGAGCAGATCCCCAACGTGGACCTCAAGGATGTCACGCCCGAGCAGCGCGCGACCCTGGACAAACTCACGGGTCTGCTTGAGGACGACGAGGATGTCACCAACGTCTACACCACAATGAAACCGGCTGACGAATAAGCCGGTTTTTTTAGTTTTGACCGTATGCAGTACAAAAGAAGCATCATAATCACCGGCGGAGCCGGATTTATCGGATCCCATGTGGTTCGCCTGTTCGTTAACAAGTATCCCGAGTACAGGATTATCAATCTCGACAAGTTGACCTACGCCGGCAACCTCGCCAACCTCAAGGACATCGAGTCTTTGCCGAACTACCGCTTCGTAAAGATGGACATCTGCGATTTCGAGGGCGTCCTGGCCTTGATGCAGGAGGAGCATGTGGACGGTATCATCCACCTCGCCGCCGAATCGCACGTTGACCGTTCGATCAAAGATCCTTTCACCTTCGCCCAGACCAACGTTATGGGTACGCTGTCTCTATTGCAGGCCGCGAAAGCGTGCTGGGAACCGCTGGGCTGGAGGATGCCGGTTGCGGCTGCGGAACCGGCGATCGGGTGCAGGTTCTACCATATTTCCACGGACGAGGTTTATGGGGCGTTGGAGATGACGCATCCGGAAGGTATCGAGCCTCCGTTCACCACGAAGGCCTCTTCCGGTGAGCATCATCTGGCATACGGCGAGAAGTTCTTCACTGAGGACCTGAAGTACCAGCCCCATAGCCCTTATTCAGCGGCCAAGGCTTCTTCGGATCATTTCGTGCGCGCATTCCACGACACCTTCGGAATGCCGACCATCGTGACCAACTGTTCGAACAACTACGGTCCTTATCAGTTCCCCGAGAAACTTATCCCTCTGTTTATCAACAACATACGCCATCGCAAACCCCTCCCGGTCTACGGTAAGGGCGAGAACGTTCGCGACTGGCTCTATGTGGAGGACCACGCCAGGGCTATCGACCTTATTTTCCACAAAGGCACTGTGGCCGAGACCTACAACATCGGAGGTTTCAACGAGTGGAAGAACATAGATATCATCAAGGTTCTGATCAACACCGTCGACCGCCTTCTCGGCCGTCCCGAGGGTGCAGATATGGACCTCATCACCTATGTGACGGACCGCGCCGGACACGATCTGCGCTACGCCATCGATTCCTCGAAACTTCAGCGCGAACTTGGCTGGGAACCCTCTCTCCAGTTCGAGGAGGGAATCGAAAAGACCGTCCGCTGGTACCTGGACAACCAGGCCTGGATGGACAACGTCACTTCCGGCGACTACCAAAAGTACTACGATGATATGTACAAGGGAAGGTAGGTTGCCTTCCTCCGTACTTGAGACCGCCCCGGTGGAGCCTTTGGCGCCCTTCCGGGGCGGTTTTTGTTCAAGGTTTGATTGTAAGGCACATACCTTGAACACCAAATCCTGCACTAACGATACTGAAAATGCGATTAGGCGTTCAAGGTCTCACATAAAAAATCAAACCTTGAACAAAAACGCTGATAATTAGACTGCAAAACTTGGTTTGAAGCTGCTCTTTTACTATGTTTGCCTTAACAAAACTTTTTATTAACCTTTTCTGCTATGAAAAAGATCTTAGAAGTGCTCCAATATGGAGACAATGACATCCGTTTTAAAACAGACCTTGAAGTTGAGAAGAACCCGGAAATGGTTCTTGAACTGACATCCAAATTCGCGTTCGCAATGGTAACAACTCTTTGGGGCGGAAATGAACGCACCGTTTTGGCCATGATACGCTCCCTTGCAATTGCCGACCTCGCAGTGAGCGTGAACAGGAAAGAAATGGTAGGCTTTCTTGACGACAGTTCAGGCATGCTGGCTAAGAGTATGCAAGAAGCGAAACAAATGATGGAGCGAGAGGGCGTCAAGTTCACCTATTTCGCCCCCGGAGTGCAACCCCCGAAAATGAGGAGTTAGTCATGAGGCGCTCAGTAGTCAGGGCCTTGCCTGATGGCAGAGTCATTACAGTCTACCCTTTCCATATTTGCATCAAGGGATTGGAAACAGCGATTTTGTGCCGCGACGATGATGACTATGATGCGATGGTCAAGGTTCTTTGCGTTTCCGCTTGGAGGTGCAATGTGATAATTATTATTTATGCGGTCGTATCGAATCATTGCCACGTTGCCGTGCTTGCTGCCAGTAGGGAAGATGCTGATAAATACGGAAGGGATATCAAGAAGGTTTATTCTATGTGGTTCCGTCGGAGATATGGGGTCGGGAACGTCTTGATGAGAATCGAGACGAAAGCCATTATGCTCGATTCAGATTGGTATGTTAGAAACGCCCTGGCGTACATTCCGCGAAATGCATTGGATAATGGCTGCAACATCAATGACTATGAGTGGTCTGGATACAAAGCGATGTTTGCCGGCGAAAAGAAAGTGATGGGTGCCAGAAAAGTATCTCAACTTGACGCACGTTCAAGAAAGCGCATCATGCACACCGGCGATCGTCTGGACCGGGTGCCGTGGCTCATCGATTCGGCGGACCATTTGATCCCGGCGAGTTTCTGCGACCACACGTATTTGGAACAGGCATTCAACAATGACCAGAGTTTCTTCCTTAAAACCATAGGCGCCCTTAACACGGCGGAGATTTCGTACAAACTCGAGGAGCGCCCATACCGTATGGTCAATGACACGGAATTGCAAAAAACCGTGGAAGAGATATCAGAGCGATGGTTCGCAAAGCCGGTCGCGGCTCTGAGCATCGAACAGAAAAACAGGCTGATTCCGTATGTCTATCACATCATTAAAACGACCCCCAAACAACTTGGCCGTGTGTTCGGTTTGCCTGCCGATAGGATGTCGGGGATGCTGGAACGCAATTAATGAGTATCTTTGCGGATATGAAACGCATTTTTCTTTTGGCAGTATTGGCTTGCGCGGCGGCCTGCGCGCCGAAGCCGGAGGGCCTCCGCACCGGAGATCTGATTTTCCTCGGCATTCCCGGCGATTATTCCCTGGGCGAAGACGATATGGACGGTGCGATTGCTGCCGCGACGGGCGACGGAGAGTTGAATCTGATTCATGTGGCGATAGCCGATGTGGCCGAAGACGGCACGTATATCATCGACGCGACCCTGAAGTACGGAGTGGACCGCCACCTGATAGACACGACATACAAGCAGTTCACGCTGAAGGATGGCTCCCAGCCAGTGTACATAGTCAAGCGCCTCAAGGATGACAAACTCGCCGAAGAGTGGGTTGCGCGGGCGAAATCCTTCTGCGGCCAGCCCTACGACCAGGCCTTTTTGCCCGACAACGGCGCTTTGTATTGCACCGAACTGGTCCGGGATAGTTATCTGGGTCCCAATGGCGAGTATCTGTTCGACGAGAAACCAATGAACTGGAAAAACGAAAAGGGCGAAATACCGGTCTACTGGACTCAGTTATTCGCTCTTCTCGGTATGGATGTGCCTCAGGGAGTTCCCGGCACCAATCCTCAGGATATGTCGCGCAGCCCCCTGCTCAAGGCAGTGGATGTGGATATTCTCAGTTACTCTGATTCAAGGGCATTGTAAGCCTCGAGAGCCTTCGCAAGCACGATAAGCGCCTTGCCGAGGTCCTCCTTGTTCAGCACGTAAGCCATACGGACCTGGTTGCGTCCTTCAGCCGGATCGGTGTAGAATCCGGAACCGGGCGCCATCATTATCGTCTGACCTTCGTAGTTGAAATCAGTCAGGCACCAGATGCAGAACTTCTCCGCATCGTCCACCGGAAGTTGGACCATAGTGTAGAACGCTCCCATCGGGGTGGGTGAAAACACTCCTGGGATCTTGTTCAGGCCGTTGATCAGGAAGTTGCGGCGGCTGAGATACTCGTCGTACACTTCGTCCATATATTCCTGAGGAGTCGAAAGACTGGCCTCGGCGATAATCTGACCGACGAGGGGCGGGCTGAGGCGCGCCTGGCAGAATTTCATCACCGCCTCACGGACGGCCTTATTCTTGGTGATGAGAGCGCCGATGCGTATGCCGCACTCGCTGTAGCGCTTGCTCACGGAGTCGATAAGCACCACATTCTCCTCGATGCCCTCCAGATGGCAGGCGCTGATGTACGGAGCCTTGGTGTAGATGAACTCGCGGTAGACCTCGTCGCTGAACAGATACAGGTTGTATTTCTTCACGAGATCGCGCAGACGCAGCATCTCTTTCTTGCTGTAAAGGTAACCGGTCGGGTTGTTAGGATTGCAGATCAAAATCGCCTTCGTCTTCTCGGTGATCTGCTCTTCGAACTTCTCCATGGGCGGGAGTTTGAATCCGTCTTCGATGGAGGTCTTGACGGACTTTACCACCGCGCCGCAACTGATGGCAAAAGCCATATAGTTGGCGTACGAAGGATCCGTAACGATAATTTCATCGCCCGGATTCAGGCAAGCCATGTAAGCAAACATCACGGCCTCGGAGCCGCCGGAGGTGATGATAATCTCGTCCGGGCTGAGGTCTATGCCATAGTTGGCATAGTAACTGACCATCTTCGTGCGGAGCGCTTTGTAACCCTGAGACGGGCTATACTCCAGAATCGAGCGGTCCAGATGCCTTACGGCCTCGAGAGCGCATTCCGGGGTCTTGATGTCCGGCTGACCGATGTTCAGATGGTAGACGTGGATGCCGTTGCGCTTCGCCGCGTCGGCGTATTTCGCGAGTTTGCGGATAGGCGAACTCGGCATATTGTCGGCTCTCTGTGAAATCTGCATATTAGATAATGATGTCTTCTACTCTGAGTTTGGGAACGTAATGCACTCCGTTTTCGCGGTAGTACTTGATCGACTCGCCGGCCTTGATCTCGACGAGTTCAATCTTTTCGGCGCTTTTGCCCACGGCCACGACGCAGATCGGTTCGAGCGGCAGACCCAGCCCGGCCTGAAGCGCTGCGTGGTCGAAGTTGCGGATAATCAGCCCGTTAAGCCCGAGGTCCACGGCCTTGAGCAGCATCGTCTGAACCGAAATGCCGAGGTCTATGAGCAGGCCCGGATTCTCCGGCTTGGTCGTGCAGACCACGATGAAGGCCTCCGGTTCCGTACCCGGGAACGGGAGATGCAGTTCGGGCAGCGCGCGGCCCATCTTGATATGGCGGTTCACTTCGTCCGCCTCCGGGCCCTTGGTCACCAGATGGAACCTCAGCGCCTGCTGGTTCACGGACGAGGCCACTTTCGGGTTCACGGCGACCATTGCGGTCAACTGCCGGCTATGCACCACATAACTCTGATCGAAGCCGCGAACGCTGCGGTTGCGCCTTATTAGAGTCTCGAGGGAAGGGCGGTTCGAGACAGTCGCCGCCTTGCCGATTTCTTCCTGTCTTTTCTCCAGATAATTGTCTGCCATGGCGTCAAAGTTAGAAATTTAATATGTATATTTGAAATTGTTTTAATCTAAAACATTTAGTTATGTCAGCGTTTACCGAAAAGTATGTGAAGGAGTTTATGGGCGAATTAATCGCCAAAAACCCTGGAGAATCCGAATTTCATCAGGCAGTCAAGGAAGTTCTCGAGGCGGTAGCGCCGACCCTCGAAGCGTATCCCCATTTCCTGGACGCCAAGATTATGGAGAGAATGGTGGAGCCTGAGCGAGTGATTATCTTCCGCGTTCCCTGGATGGACGACGAGGGCAATGTGCGCATCAACCGTGGTTTCCGCGTGCAGATGAACAGCGCGATCGGCCCTTACAAGGGCGGCATCCGTTTCCACGCCAGCGTTAACCTCTCCATCATGAAGTTCCTCGCATTCGAACAGACTTTCAAAAACGCGCTCACGACCCTGCCTATGGGAGGAGCCAAGGGCGGTTCGGACTTCAGCCCGCGCGGCAAGTCCGACGCCGAAGTGATGCGCTTCTGCCAGAGTTTTATGACCGAACTCCAGAGGCATATCGGTCCGGATACGGACGTGCCTGCGGGCGATATCGGAGTCGGCGGCCGTGAGATCGGCTTTATGTTCGGCCAGTACAAGCGCCTGCGCGACGAGTTCACGGGCACGCTGACGGGTAAGGGCCAGACGTGGGGCGGCAGCCTCATCAGGCCGGAAGCCACCGGCTATGGCCTCTGCTATTTCGCCGAGCAGATGCTGGCCACACGCGGCAAGAGTTTCAAGGGACAGACGGTCCTCATCTCCGGAGCCGGCAACGTGGCCCAGTATGCGGCGCAGAAGGCTATGAGGCTCGGCGCCAAGGTCGTGACCCTCTCGGACAGCGACGGTTTCGTCTATGATCCCGACGGCCTCACCGAGGAGAAACTCGAATACGTGCTCTTCCTCAAGAACGTCAAGCGCGGCCGTATCAGCGAGTACGCTCAGAAATATCCCACAGCAACATATTACCCCGGCGAGCGCCCCTGGAAGATCAAGTGCGACATAGCCTTGCCTTGCGCAACCCAGAACGAAATCGAAGCGGCGGATGCGCAGAAACTGGTGGACAACGGCTGCTGGTGCGTGGCAGAAGGCGCGAACATGCCTTCGACTCCCGAAGCGATCGAGATATTCAAGAAGCACAAACTTCTCTATTCTCCGGGCAAGGCCTCGAACGCGGGCGGAGTCGCCACATCAGGTCTCGAAATGAGCCAAAACTCCATGCGCCAAAAGTGGACCGCCGAGGAAGTGGACAATTATCTGCGCCGCATCATGTCGGACATCCACGCCAACTGCCTCAAGTACGGCACTGACCCGGACGGTTACATCGACTATGTCCGCGGAGCGAATGTCGCCGGCTTCATGAAAGTCGCGACCGCTATGATGGATCAGGGATTGGTGTAGGGACTATTTCTTTGACTGTTTGTGCAAGGTTTGTTTTTACGTGACAGACCTTGCACATTCATTTTGCCCTACACGTAATTGTGGGAGCATTCATTCGTTCAAGGTCTGACTACTAAAAACAGACCTTGAACAAAAATAGAAAATAACTACCGGGTAATCCTACCTCAACCCTTTCAGGCGGGCCTGGAGGGAGCCGTCCATGGCCATCTTCATCATTTTCTGCGAACCTTCGAACTGCTTGATGAGGCGGTTCACGTCCGCGATGCTGGTGCCTGAGCCGGCGGCGATGCGGCGACGGCGCGACCCGTTGAGGGATTCGGGGTGCTCACGCTCGTAGGGGGTCATGCTCTTGATTATGGCTTCGGTGCTCTTGAAGGCTTTGTCGTTGTCGATATCCACGTCTTTCATCGCGTTGCCCACTCCGGGTATCATCCCGGCGAGTTCCTTGATGTCGCCCATTTTGCGCACCTGCTGGATCTGGTCGTAGTAGTCGTTGAAATTGAACTTGCCCTTGGCGATTTTTTTCTTGACTTCGCGGGCTTGCTTCTCGTCGAATTGCTCCTGGGCGCGCTCGACCAGGGAAACCACATCGCCCATGCCGAGGATTCTGTCCGCGATACGGGAGGGATGGAAGACATCGATGGCCTCCATCTTTTCTCCGGTGCTGACGAACTTCACGGGTTTGCCGCTGACGGCCTTCACAGAGAGGGCCGCGCCGCCGCGGGTATCGCCGTCCAACTTGGTGAGGACGATGCCGTCGTAGTCGATCGCTTCGTTGAAGGCCGTTGCGCTCAGAACTGCGTCCTGACCGGTCATGGCGTCCACAACGAACAGGGTCTCGCTCGGACTGCAGGCCTTGTGCATCGCGCGGATCTCGTCCATCAGTTCCTGATCCACGGCGAGACGGCCGGCGGTATCCACAAGCACCACGTCATACGAACGGCCTTCGGCTATCGCGGCCAGGGCTACCTTCACGGGGTCCGATTCGCCGTCGATCGAGAAGACGGGAAGACCGATGCCTTCGGCGAGGGTCTTCAACTGCTCGATCGCGGCCGGACGGAAGGTGTCGCACGCCGCGAGCAGGACCTTCTTGCCCTTCTTCTTCAGCCAGAGACCCAACTTGGCAGTGAATGTGGTCTTACCGGAACCGTTCAGACCTGCGATGAGGACCACGGCGGGGTAGCCTTTGAGATTGATTTCAGATGACTCGCTGCCCATAAACTCCACGAGTTCGTCGTGGACTATCTTGACCATCATCTGCTGGGGCTTCACGGCTGTGAGCACGTTCTGCCCGAGCGCTTTCTGCTTGACATTGTCGCAGAATTCCTTGGCCACTTTGTAGGACACGTCTGCATCCAGCAGGGCGCGGCGTACGTCTTTCAGGGTCTCGGAAATGTTGATCTCGGTGATTTTGCCTTCACCTTTGAGTATCTTGAATGAGCGCTCCAGTCTTTCGCTGAGGTTTTCGAACATAGTGATTTCTTTTAACGAGTCGCAAATTTACACAAATTCTGCTTAAATTTGAGCCTGAATATGAAAAGGCTGGTTCTCATCCTGTTGCTTGCTCTCAGCAGCGCCTGCGCCCTCGCCCAGGTGAAATTCTTCACGGGCTCGGGCCTCGGCTATGTGTTCGATAACCACGAATTCGATCCGTCGCACGGCACATACATTCCCTCGGAAACGATTCACTTCGTCAGAGTCAGCAATATCTTCGGCTGGGAATTCCCTCAGAGCGATAACCTTACCCATAAACTGGTCTTCGGAGTGGATCTGGTCAAGCAGATGGGAACTGAAATCGAAGCGCTCAAAGATGTGGTCGCTGACATCCCTATCTACTACAACGCCGTGTCGGATAACGGGCGGAGGACTTTCACTGCCGCTATGGGCTCTTTCCCCAGGCGTTTCGTCAAAGGCAAGTACAGCGAGGCCCTGATGAGTGAGGAGACGGTGGAGACGGACTTCAACCTGGACGGAATGTACCTGTCCTGGGACAAGGAATCGTTCTTCACTGAACTGGCTCTGGACTGGATGGGCAAGTATGGCAACACCCGTAAAGAGCGTTTCCAGATACTCAGTTACGGTTCGTGGAACCTCGCCCCGGCCCTTTCCTTCGGCTGGGCCGGCAGTTTCTATCACTATGCCGGAAGTGTGGCGGCCCCCGGCGTCGTGGACAATCACCACCTCCAGGTGTTCGGCAAACTTGACCTTGCGGCAGACAGCGCGGACAGCGAACTCAGTCTAAAACTCAGCGCGATAGGAAGTTATCAGAAAGACCGTCGGCGCGACGACCTTCGCCTTCCGTTCGGAGGCGAGGCCGAGGCGACCGTTCGTTGGAAGAGTCTGGGCTTGAAGAACGTGACGGCCTACACCAAGGACATGCTCCCGTTCTATAAAGACCTGGATTTCGCAGGGAATCCTTATGGAGATATGCTCTACCGCGGATCCAAGTTCTACAAAGGTTTCTATGATCTCGCCGAACTGTACTGGACCCCGAAGATCACTAAAAAACTGGACCTCAAGGTGAGTTTCCGCTTCCACTTCGGCGCCGAAGGTTTCCTCGGCTCGGAGCAGCGCGTCGCCCTATTTTTCGATATATGAAAAATCTGAACAAATACCTTCTAGCGCTTGCGGTTCTCGCCGCATGCGCCTGCCAGCCTCGTGAAGGCACCATCCACATCATCACCACCAACGACGTGCACGGAGCATGGTTCGACAGCACCTATGTCGGTGGCCGCCAGGTCCCCAGCCTGATGGCCATAAATCACTACGTTGACAGCATCCGCGCCGCCGTGGGCAAATCCAATGTGCTGCTGCTGGACGCCGGCGACTGCCTTCAGGGCGACAATGCGGCCTACTATTTCAACTATGTGGACACGCTGAGCGAGCATCTCTTCGTGCGTCTGGTAGACTATATGGGCTACGATGCGATAGTGGTCGGGAACCACGACGTGGAGACGGGGCATCCCGTCTACGACCGCGTCACCCGCGGGCTCGAGGCCCACGGCATTCCTTTCCTCGCCGGCAACGCCCTGAAAGCGGATGGAACTTCGTACTGGCCAGAATATAAAGTTTTCAAGAAAAGCGGCCTGAAAGTGCTCGTGCTCGGTTACACCAACGCCAATATGGCGGCCTGGCTGGACGAGAGCATCTGGTCCGGAATGCATTTTGTCTCTCTCGTGCCCTTCGTTCAGGAAAGGGTGGACGCGCTCAAGGCTCAGATCAAGCCGGACGTGACGATAGTGGCAGTCCACAGTGGAGTGGGCTCCGGGAATGGGGAAGTGCTTGAGTCACAGGGGCTTGACTTATTTAAAACGCTGCGCGGAGTGGATTTGGTGGTCACATCGCACGACCATCGTCCGAGGATGGAGAGCACAGACAGCATAGCGCTAGTGAACTCGGGTTCGAAGGCCAATAATATCACCCACACAGTGATCACCGTCGGCCCCGACGGCGGCAGGACCATCACCCCCGAAATCATCAGGGTGGACAAGTCCAAGACGGATCCCCGTATGCGCGAGGCGTTCGCTTACGAATTCTCTGAGATCAGGCAGTTCACGACCATGGAGGTCGGCTCCATCAGCGAGCCCATGCTCACCCGCGAGTCGTTTGCCGGCCGCTGCTTCTATATGGACTTTATCCACTTCATCGAGCGCGATTTCTCGGGGGCGGAGATTTCGTTCGCGGCGCCGCTTTCCTTCAACAAAAAGGTGGATTCTGGAAAGATTATCTTCAACGACCTGTTCACGATATATCCCTTCGAGAACGCCCTGTGCGTGATTCGTCTGAGCGGACGCGAGATAAAGGACTACCTGGAGTATTCCTACGACAAATGGATCCAAACCTGGAAGCCCGGAGGCCACGTGTTCAATATGAGCAACCGCGCCGATGCGCGTTACTCGCAGGGGAGATGGTCGTTCAACGCGCCGAGTTACAACTTCGACAGCGCGTCCGGTATCAACTACACGGTGGATATCACCAAGCCGTTCGGCAAACGTGTGAGCATAGCCTCCATGGCCGACGGCAGCCGCTTCGATCTGAACCGTGAATACACCGTGGCGATGACCTCGTACCGTGCTGCCGGCGGTGGAGATATGCTATTCAAGGGCGCGGGGCTTACCCGTGAGGAACTCGACGGGCGTCTGGAGGCCCGTTTCCCGGAAATCCGCGACCTTATCTACCGCTACTTCATGATCCACGATTCGGCGGATCCCAAAACTCTGGAAGAACCGCAGGGAGAGATGGATGACTCGCGCATCCTTCTCGGCGACTGGAAGTTCGTCCCCGAAGCGGCAGCAAAAAAGGCCATATCCGAGGATATGACCTTGATGTTCGGGAATTAATCCAATTCTTCGAGCCACAAATCCGGACTCGCGTCAGTGGGCATCATCCAGTCTCCGCGAGGGGAGAGGCTTATGTCCAGGACCTTGGGCCCGCAGGGGCTGCAGGCGCGCTTGAATTGCTGGCTGAAGAAACGTTTCAAGAAGATATTCAGCCAATTCTTGACGGTGTCCTTGTCGTAAGTGCCGGCGAATTCCTTACTTGCCGCCAAGAGGATATCCTTCGGTGATTCGCCCTTGCAGACATGCCACAGGAAGAAATCGTGGAGCTCGTAGGGCCCGATTATGCCCTCAGTGGGCTGCGAGCCGGGGAGGAGTTCGGGCGAAACGGGCGTGTCCAAAATATCCAGCAGGGCGGCCTCGCAGGGGTGGCCCTTTGAGAGCATACGGACGATGGCCCTGATGAGGGTCTTCGGCACACCGGCGTTCACTCCGTACATGCTCATATGGTCGCCGTTGTAGGTGCACCAGCCGAGCGCTATCTCCGAAAGATCGCCCGTGCCGATCACGATTCCGCCGACTTTGTTGCCCAAGTCCATGAGCACCTGAGTGCGTTCGCGGGCCTGCGCGTTCTCGAACGTGACATCGTGCATCGAAGGGTCCTGGCCGATGTCCTTGAAATGCTGGCTTACGGCATTGCCGATTCCTATCTCCATGGCGGTGATTCCCAGCCTTTCCATAAGCACCCACGCATTCGAGCGCGTCCTGTCGGAGGTGCCGAAGCAGGGCATGGTCACGCCGTAGATGCCCTTGCGGTCCAGACCGAGCCTGTCGAAGGATTCGCAGATTACGAGCAGCGCGAGCGTGCTGTCCAGACCGCCCGAAACGCCTATCACGCATTTGCTGCAGTGGATATGCTCCAGGCGGCTCATGAGCGCGGTCACCTGAATATCGAAGATTTCGCGGTTAGTGTCTTCCGGCTCGGACGGCTCGGCCGATACTTGTTTATCAGGGTCTATTTCAGCGCAAATCCAACTTGATTCCTTCTGGAATCTCTTGTTCTCGGCGAGTTTGACGCCATTGGAGTAGATTAGCGAAGAACCGGCCCACACGAGGTCGTCAGTGGATTCGCCGTAGCCGTTGCAGCAATAAATGTTGCAGCCGGGGAGCGCGGCCAGAGAGGCCTTGCGGCGGTCGTGTTTGCCCGCTACTTCGAAGGACGCGGCGGGGCGGACGGTGATGCCGGATTCGGAGGCGGATGTGAGGTCGTCGCCTATCACTATGCCGAAAGCGAGACCGCCTGCATCGAATGGCTGCGACGGGCTGCCGGGCTGGAACCAGCGTTGTTCCATGGGCGAAAGGGCGGTTTTTGCAGCCATCCCCACTATGTCGCCCCCGCGGATTACGAGCGCGGCATCCAGCAGTTTGCCTTCAAAGACTATAGGGCAACCGACCACCAGAGTCTGGGTGAGGCCCGAGGTCTCCGAGCAGAGTCTCTTAACCCCGCTTTCCGCCTTGTTGATCAAGGCTTGCTGGAGGAAAAGATCCCCGCAGGTGTATCCTGTTACTGCAAGTTCGGGAAAAACGATGAGATCCGGGTTGCATTTCCCGGCGATTTCCTTGCTTAGCCTGACGATTTCGCCGATATTCCAATCGACGTGCGCGACCTTAACTTTCGGGGTCGCCGCCGCTGCTTTGAACGCTTTCATATCATTGCAAAGTTAAGCAAATTTGGCTATTTTTGTGTGGTATGAACGAACTGCACTGGTACATAGCCTGCACACGCTCCTGTCAGGACAAAAATGTGGCTGCGGCCCTGTCTGCGAAGGGGTATGAGGTGTATGTGCCCGTGCGTAGGGAGGTCCGCCAATGGTCGGACCGCAAGAAGGTGGTGGAGTCGCTCCTGACTCCCCGCATCGTGTTCGTCCGCTGCACCGAATTGGACCGCCGCCGTTCCGTAGAAGAAATCCCGTACCTGACGCATTACCTCTCGGAGTATCCCGGGAAGGGTAAGCCGGCGCGGGTACCGGATGATCAGATGAGCGCCTTTATGGCGATGGTGGACAGCGTGAACGGCGAGGTGACGGTCTTGAACCGCCAGTTGCGTCCCGGCGATATGGTCCGCGTCAAAGAAGGCGCCCTGGAAGGCCGGATCGTGGAACTCGTCAATGTGGACGGCCGGGACTGCCTCGCGGTCCGTCTGCCCCTTTTGGGCACCGCCTGCATCCAAATCGAAAGGAAATCGGTGGAATTGTTAGACAAATAGGGAAAAATCATTATATTTGTAGGGTATGATAGACGACCTCCGTAAAGACATCGAACGCCTGATTTCTCTGTATGAAACGGAGAAGCGCCGTGGCGACGAGCTCGCCGCAAAACTCGTTGTCAAAGAGTCGGAGTCGGCTAAGTACAAACAGCAGATAACTGAATTGACAAAACAGATAGACCGGTACAAACTCGCGGGCGCTTTCACTGCGGAGGGAGACAAAACAGCCGCAAAGGAAAGGATAGACAAACTCATCCGGGAGATAGACAAATGTATCCGTCTGATCACGAACTAGTATGGCAGACCAGACCAAACACAGCATCACACTCAAGATAGCCGGCAAGGAGTACACCTTGGTGGCCACTCAGGAGTCTGAGCACTATATGCGTCTGGCATCTGACAAGATTAACGCGATGCTGGCAGATTATGACCAGAAATATCCGGACCAGACTGTGGCGGATAAACTCGTGTTCGTGGCGCTGATGAATACTATCTCGATGCTTGTCGCAAAGAAAGGCCTCGCGCAGAATACCGATGAAACAGCCAAACTCGAGAAGGAGTTGAAGGCCTATCTGAACAAAATAGAGACTAACCGTTAGTTCCTCCTTGCTCTAACAAACAAGTTCTACGGAACCGGGTAAGTTCTCGCCGTCGATAGCACGCCTGCCGCGAGCAGGAAGCCTGAACCGGGAGGCCCCCAAATCTTTCTTTAAGAAAGTTTCAGCCAAGGACTAACGGTCTTTTACAAAACAGTATCTGCAATTGAAAGCAGGTGCTGTTTTTTGTTTGACAATTTGACTCAATATACACAATATGTTACTTTACATCATCATCGCAGCCGTCGCAGGCGCAGTCCTGTCCCTGGCAATTTACATAGGGGCTACCCGTATCGTCAGCAAAGGACGCGGGGACGCCATCATCCAGAAAGCCACTCTCGAGGCCGAGTCGCTCAAGCAGAAGAAGATGCTCGAAGCCAAGGAGCACTTCCTCCAACTCAAGGAAGAGTACGAAGCGAAAGTGAGCGAGAAAAACAACCAACTCCGCGACCGCGAGAACAACGTCCGCGCGAAGGAGACCCAGCTGAACCAGATGCAGTCCGAACTCGGACGCCGTCAGCACGACCTCGATTCCCAGAAGGGCCAGTTGAACGCCCAGCGCGAGCAACTTTCGAAGAAAGAAGCCGAGTGCGCTGCCCTCACTGCCCAGGCCAACAAACAACTTGAAACCGTAGCCGGAATGAGCGCGGAAGACGCCAAGAAAATGCTCGTCGAGAACATGAAGGCCGAAGCCCGCTCCGAGGCGCTCTCATACATTAACGACACGATGGACGAGGCCCGTCTGAACGCGGCCAAGGAAGCGAAGCGCATCGTTATCAACACTATCCAGCGCACCGCCACTGAAACCGCGATCGAGAACGCAGTCACGACCTTCCCGATTGAGAACGACGAAGTCAAGGGCCGCATTATCGGACGCGAAGGCCGCAACATCCGCGCGCTCGAGGCGGCGACCGGCGTGGAGATAGTCGTGGACGACACCCCGGACACGATCCTTCTCTCCGGTTTCGATCCCGTCCGCAGGGAAGTGGCCCGTCTGGCGCTGCATCAGCTGGTGACCGACGGCCGTATCCACCCCGCACGTATCGAAGAGGTGGTGGCGAAGGTGAGCAAGCAACTCGAAGACGAAATCCTCGAGACCGGCAAGCGCACCTGCATAGACCTTGGAATCCACGGTCTGAACCTCGAACTCGTCCGCCTCATCGGCCGTATGAAATACCGTTCGTCGTACGGACAGAACCTTCTGCAGCACTCGCGCGAAGTGGCGTCGATCGCCAGCATCTTCGCCGCTGAACTCGGCCTGAACCCGAAAATCGCGAAGAGGGCTGGTCTGCTGCACGATATAGGTAAGGTCAGCACTGAAGACGAAGAACTGCCGCACGCCCTTCTGGGAGCGAAACTCGCGGAGCAGTACAAGGAGCGTCCCGAGATCGTGAACGCGGTGGGAGCTCACCACGAAGAGATGGAGATGACCTCGATTTACGCGCCGCTCGTGCTGGTGGCCGACGCCATTTCGGGAGCTCGTCCCGGCGCGCGCCGCGAGGTTATCGAGAGTTACATCAAGCGCCTCAAGGGTATGGAAGACCTCGCCGCGTCGTACAAGGGAGTCACCAAGTCCTACGCCATCCAGGCGGGTCGCGAACTCCGCGTGATCGTGGGCGCAGACGAAATCACTGACGAGCAGGCAGCCCGTCTCTCGACTGATATCGCACAACGCATCCAGGACGAGATGACTTATCCCGGCCAGGTGAAGATCACAGTGATCAGGGAAACCAGATCGGTCGCTATCGCTAAATAGCGGCGATCATCTTTTCGAACAGGGCGGTCATCTTGCTTGTAGCCTGATTGGCCGCCTTTACTATTTCTTTGACATAGTCGTCCGGCATATCCTCGCGGGCGAGATCGGTGATTACGGACATTCCGAAGACTTTCAGGCCGCAGTGACGCGCGACGATGACCTCGGGCACAGTGCTCATGCCCACGGCGTCGCTGCCTATCACGCGGAAGAACTTGTACTCCGCCCTGGTCTCGTATGAAGGACCCGTGCAGGCCACATAGACGCCGTCCTGGAGGTGGATACCCATCTCGCGGGCGAGCCTGAAGGCCAGCCTGCGGAGTTCCACGTCGTAGGGATGAGTCATATCCGGGAACCTCGGTCCGAACTCCTCGGCGTTGGGGCCGATGAGCGGATTGGGCATCATGTTGATCTGGTCCTTGATGACCATAAGATCGCCCACGCGATAACTCAGGTTGAGGCCGCCGGCGGCATTGGAGACGAAGAGATAATTGATGCCAAGGAGTTTGAGCACCCTGATGGGGAAGGTGACCTGCTCCATCGTGTAACCCTCATAGAAGTGGAAACGGCCCTGCATGGCCACCACTTTCTTTCCGCCTAGATCGCCTATCACGAGGCGGGATTTGTGGCCTATCGCAGTGCTGACGGGAAAACCGGGAATCTCGTTGTAAGGGATGATCGAAGGGTTTTCAATCTGCTCTCCGAGCGAACCGAGTCCGCTGCCGAGTATCACTCCGATTTCGGGCTTGGCGCCGCCGCTTTTCGAACGTATGTATTCAACTGCTTTGAGGTAAGGTGCTAGTATTTCTGACATGGTTATAATGATGCTATTAGTTCTTTGAAAATTCGGGTGAGTTTGGAGGCCGCCGCGTCCGCTGCCTTCACCACATCATCGCCGTCGTTCTGATAGTCGTCCGCGAAATCGCCGGAGGCTTCGTTGGTGACGACGGACATTCCGAAGACGCGCATACCGCAATGGCGGGCCACTATGACCTCCGGGATGGTGCTCATTCCCACCACATCGCCGCCCACAGTGCGGTAGAAGCGGTATTCGGCCGGGGTCTCGTAAGAGGGACCGGTGTCGCCGAAGTACACGCCTTCGTGCAGCGGCCAGCCGAGTTTCGCCGCTATCTCGCGGGCTTTACGGATGAGGGCGGGGTCGTAGGGGCGCGTCATATCGGGGAAGCGCGGGCCGAGTTCGTCCAGATTCGGGCCGATGAGCGGATTGGGCTGCAGGCTGATATGGTCGTTGATGATCATAAGGTCGCCTATATGGTACTCCGGGTTGATGCCGCCCGCGGCGTTGGACACGAACAGGGTGCGCACGCCGAGCAGGTACATAACCCGCACCGCCATGGTGACTATGAACATAGGGTAGCCCTCATAATAGTGGAAGCGGCCCTGCATCGCGATGACCCTTTTCCCTGCGAGCGTGCCGATTATGAAGTTGCCTTTATGGCCCACGGCGGTGCTGACGGGGAAGTTGGGGATCTGCGAGTAGGGGAGGACCTGAGGGTTCTCTATGCTGTCCGCGAGCGATCCCAGGCCGCTGCCCAGGACTATGCCCACCTCCGGCATAGGCCCCGAAATGAAATCAGCCACGTAAGACGCGGCTGCTTTCAAGGTGTCCATATCAATAGTTCTCATCGGTGGATTCGTCTTTCTGACGCTGGGGAATCTCGCCGCCGAAGCAATTATCCTTGATGTAGGTGATGACGTCGTCCAGTCCTTCGCGGAACTTTTCGAAATCTTCTTTATAGAGGAAAATCTTATGCTTGTCGAAGGTGAAACTTCCGTCTGCGTTGTTATGACGCTTGCTTTCCGTGATAGTGAGATAGAAGTCTTTCTGGCCCCTTGTGGACTTTACATCGAAGAAATATGTACGTTTTCCTGCTCTGACGGGTTTGGAGAACACGTCATCTGAACCTCTTTCTTCCCTGAACGAATCGTAATCTTCCTTGTACATAGTGATTAATTGGTTATTTTACTTAATGCAAAATTAGAATTTTTTTCGATTACTGATTATATTTGCAGGAATTAATTGACATACCATAGGATGCTTAACAGAAGAATCTTGCGTATCAAGGCGTTCAAGACAGTGTACGCCCTGGCAGAAAATCCGGAAATGACCCAGGCGGAGGCGCTTGCGCAACTCGAAGCCTCGTGTCAGGCTACCCGGGACCTGTATCTCTTTATGCTGGCCCTTGTGCCCGCCCTCACGGATTTGGCGAAAAGCCGCATCGAAGCCGCCAGGGGAAAGTTCAACCCCACAGAGGAAGAAAAGCATCCGAATATGAAATTTGCGGAGAACGGCATCGCGCCGCTTCTGTCTTCGGATCCCGATTTCCGCAAACTGGTGGAAAAGAAAAAACTCTCCTGGGATCAGTACGACGCATTCCTGTGGCATCTCTACGACACTCTTAAGGCCTCATCCTATTACGCCGATTATATGGCTTCAGAGGAAAGGAGCCTTGAGTCCGACGCCAAACTCTGGATATCGGTATTCGAAAACGAACTTGTGGACAATAAGGAACTCGAGGACATACTTGAGAGCCTCTCCATCTGGTGGAACGACGATCTGGCCTACGCGCTGACATATTGCTGCCACGCTATGGACGATTTCGCCGCCGGAAAGCGCTGGGCTCTCCCCGAACTCTATCTCAGCCAACTCCCCGGTCAGGAAGGCAAGGATTCGGACAAGGATTTCGTGGAGGGAATAGTTCGCAAGGCTGTGGCCACCTTCAGCAAGTCTGTCGAGGAGATAGCGAAACTCACTCCCAAGTGGGACATCAACCGTATCTGCACCACAGACCTCGCGCTGATAGTCACAGGTATGGCCGAGTCCGCGGCTTTCCCGGCAATCGCTCCGAAGATCATTATGAACGAGTATGTGGAAATCAGTAAGTTCTACAGCACTCCGGAAAGCAAGGCCTTCGTTAACGGCCTTCTTGACAAGTTGATAAACAAAACTAAATAAAAGCAATTATGACACTTATTTCTTTACTTCAGGCGGCTCCCGCAGCCGGCCAGGCTCAGGGCAGCCAGTGGAGCTTCTGGATTATGATCATCGCGCTCTTCGCGATTATGTGGCTCTTTATGATCCGTCCGCAGCGCAAGCAGCAGAAGGAACTCGAGAAGTTCCGCAACGAACTCAAGAAGGGCGACAAAGTGATTACCGCCGGAGGTATCTACGGCAGCATCGCTGAAATCGAGGAGAGGACAGTTCTTCTCAAGGTGGACGGTGATGTGAAACTCAGGGTTGACAAGAGTTCTATCGTTCGCGACAGTTCAGACGCTCAGATGCAGAAGTAATCACCCGTGAAAAGGTCTACCTCATTCGTGCTGGCCGTGGTGGCTTCTCTGGCCATCTGGCTGATCGGCAATCTCTCGCAGGAGACCACCGGTCTGGTGAGCGTTCCCGTGGTTGCGCACAGTTCCATAGTCGGCCGCAGCGATGCCGCGATGGAGAGCGTGCAGGTCACGGCGAACGTGACCGCGTCCGGCTTCCGCCTGCTGGGGCTGTCGCTGCGCGGAGGCAGGCCTGTGAACGTGGTGATGGATCCCGAGCATTTCCGCCACACCGAAGGTGATTTCTTCACCGTTTCGGCCAATAATCTCGTTCGCTACACGGAGTCGATTTACGGCGCTCAGACCAAAGCCCAGTTCGCATCTGACTATATCACCGTGCGTTTCGCCCCCGAATCCTTCAAGAAAGTGCCAGTCGTGCCCGTCAGGCAAATCCGTTTCCGCGAGCAGTATATGCCCACGGCGGATATGAGGCTCGAGCCGGATTCGGTCCTGGTCTACGGTATTCCTTCGCGTATTGCCGGCATCGATCAGGTGCTGACCCGCCAGATTTCGAAGTACGATGTGGACAGAAGCCTCCACGGCAAAGTCAGGCTGGAAATCCCCGCAGGGACTCGTCTGTCTGAAAAGGAGGCGTCCTATTCGCTGGACGTGTCGCGTTATGTGGGCATCAAAGAGAAGGTGAAGGTGGGCGTGCGCAACGTCCCGGAGGGGAAAGTCCTTTCCGTGTATCCTTCCACCGTGGATGTCAGTTTCCGCTTCATCTTTCCTATCAGCGGCAATCCGGCCGGTTCGGCGGATTTCTATGTGGACTACAACGAGTTCGCCGCTTCGATAGGAGGGAAGTGTATGGTCAGGGCTGAGGGCCTCCCGGAGATGACTATTTCCTGGGAAGCGGATCCGCAGTTCTGCGACTGTGTGGAATCCGAGGCTGCAGGACGTGAATAAGATACTCGTCACAGGGCTGATTGGTTCGGGGAAATCGGAGGTTTGCTCTTATCTCGCCGGTCAGGGTTATCCTGTCTACGATTCTGACCGCGCCACCAAGTTGCTCTATGAGACCATTCCCGGCCTTAAGGCCGAGGTCGAACGTGCCATCGGGCGTCCGTTTTCGGAGATAGGTTCGATTTTCAGCGATTTCTCGGCCCGTAATGAACTGGAGGCTTTGGTTTATCCCCTAGTGAAGGCGGACTTTCGCCGTTTCGCGGCATCCTGCGGGGCTGAGACAGTGTTTTTCGAGTCAGCGGTGGCCTACGGAAAGGCGCAGTTCAAGGGCGAATTCGACAAAGTGGTGCTCGTGCGCGCTCCCTACGAAGTGAGGCTTGGACGTAATCCCAAGGTGGCTCAGAGGGATGCGGCGCAGCAGGAAATGCCCCTGGAAGAGGCTGACTACATAATTGAGAATAATTCGGGTCTGCAGGAATTGCACGACCAGGTTAAGGAAATGATAAAAACGTTTAAGATATGAAAACAGATCTGTCAAAGATTCTTTCGGTTTCGGGACAGCACGGACTGTACCGTTATCTCGCTCAGGCTCGCGGCGGCATCATCGCCGAGGCTCTCGCAGATGGAAAGAGGACGGTGTTCGACGTAAGGAACCGAATCACCACCCTCGCGGATATTTCCATCTTCACGGATGAAGGTGAAATGAAACTTGCCGACGTGTTCCTCGCGCTTCAGAAGGCGCTGGATGGCAAGGAGGCCCCTTCCTCCAAGGCGGCTGACGCAGACCTTAAGGCAGTCTTTAAGAAAGCGGTTCCCACCTACGACGGAGACCGTTTCTATGTGTCCCATATGCGTAAGATCGCAGACTGGTACAACGAACTCTTAAAGTACGCTTCTTTCGATTTTGAAACCGAAGAAGAACAGCCCGCTGAGGCTTAGGGCAGTTACTCTCGGTTGTTCGAAAAACCGCGTGGACACCGAACATCTCCTCTCGCAACTGGGAGGAGATTTCGTCGTTGTCCCCGAAAGTTCATCGGAAGCGGTAGATTACCTTTTGATTAACACCTGCGGCTTTATCGGCGATGCCAAACAGGAAAGCATAGATGCCATCCTGGAGGCCGTGGAACTCAAGAAACAGGGCTCGGTTCGCAGGCTGGTGGTGTTCGGCTGTCTCAGCCAACGCTATTCCCGGGAACTGCCAGGGCTCATACCGGAGGTGGACGCCTGGTTCGGCGCGCGCGATTTCGATCCGCTGCTGCGCTATCTGGGAGTCACTCCGGACCATTCAAAGTGCGTCAAACGTGTCCCGACCGACTGCGGACCGGGAACGGCCTATCTTAAGATTTCCGAGGGTTGCGACAGGCGCTGCTCATATTGCGCCATTCCTTTCATCCGCGGGGCTCATCGCTCTGTGCCTATGGAGGAATTGGTTGAGGAGGCTAAGAATCTCGCATCCAATGGCGTCAAGGAACTGGTGCTTATCGCACAGGACACAACCTACTACGGCCTTGATCTTTATCGCCGCCGAGCTCTGGCGGAACTGATAAGGAAACTCTCCGAGATTCCGGAGATCGAATGGATACGTATCCATTATTCCTACCCGGCCGATTTCCCCGATGACGTGCTCGAGGAGATGGCTGTGAATCCGAAAGTGTGCAAGTACCTGGATATTCCTCTCCAGCATATTTCCGACGATGTGCTCGCCAAAATGAGGCGCCATGTGGACGGGGCGTGGACTCGTCATCTGATCTCGGAGTTACGCTCGCGTGTGCCGGGCGTGGTCCTTCGCACCACTATGATTGTGGGCCATCCGGGAGAAGGGGAGAAGGAGTTCTCTGAACTGCTTGATTTCTGCCGGGAGGCAGGATTCGAGAGGCTGGGCGCCTTTATATACAGCGAGGAAGAAGGCACCTACGGTGCGGAGCATTTCGAGGATGATGTGCCTTCTGAAGTAAAGCAGCAGAGGCTGGACACCCTGATGCAGCAACAGGCGGACATCTCTTTGGCGTTCAATAAGGGACGCATTGGCTCCATCGAGCGCGTGATGGTGGATTCCGTCGCTCCCGGCGGAAAACTTGTCTGCCGCAGCCAGTACGAAAGTCCGGATGTGGACGGGGAGATAATAGTTTCTGTTCCGGACGGAGTCGATCTGAATTCTATGCCGGGCAAGTTCGCTCAGGTGCGCATCACGGGGGCGGATCTTTATGACTTGGCGGCGAAACTGATCTGACCATTTTCCACCTGTCTTTCCTTCTTATAATCAGGCATTTGCGTTATTCGCGACAATTTTGTTTTTGATACATCGTACCTAATGTCGAAGCATTCGCAGCGTATGCTTCCGCTTCCTATTTCCACCAGTCTCGTGAAATAATCAGGCTTGAATCCCATCGCCTCTACCAACGGGGTAATCCAGACTGTCCGGCCGGACTGGAGCAGGGCGGTCAGTATTTCGTGGTTATTATTCAGCACGCTCATCACTGATGCGCGTTTCTTTCTGATCCGGCTTTTCCTTTTGTTGTGCCAGGTGTCCTTGCAATGCTCGCTGCAGTACAACTTGTCCATTCTGCCGTGCAGCGGCGCTCCGCAGTTCAGACAATACTTTTGCTTTTCCATAGCGGCAAACTAGCGAATACTCCGTCACTACGAACACCCTAAAAAATTATTTTTCATAATAATATTTCTTTAGGTCGTAAAGATTTCTTTTCGGTGGGGGATCTACTTCAATTAATTATCGTTTGAAGTGAAAGAAAAGGCATAATTCTTAAAGATTCGTATTTATTTGCCGAATCCCGTCACAATCGCATCTCTGGCCGATTATTACTCCCCACCTTTGCATTACTCCCTTCGGGCCGCGGACCTACGGGGAGAGGAAAAGTTAAACCTATAATACTAAAGAAAAACTTTATGGAACAATTAAACCGAATCGAGTTGAGAGGAGTCATAGGCACCATCAAGACTCAAACCGTCTCCGGAAGTAAGATGTCGAGGTTCTCAGTTGCCACATCGAGGGCCTACAAAGACAAAGAGGGCGTAGCGCAGATAGACACGACATGGCACAATGTCATCGCCTGGGAAAACGACAGGATCAAGGATCTGGATAAACTCAAGCAAGGCAGCAAAGTGTATGTGCTCGGAAGACTCCATACTCAGAAATATGTGGGGCAGGACGGAATTGAGAAAACCTCTTTTGAGGTCGTAGCCTTGAGGGTATCGATTATAGAATCCGACGAACCTCTCCAGTACGAAATGTAACCCTTTTTATTTTTAACCTGACTAAACTTTTATATAAAAATGAAACACGTATTAAGCAATTATTTCTTAACGGCATTGGCTCTGACCGCGCTCTTTTCTTCTTGCAACAAGTTTGAGGGAGCCGCCCCTGAAAGCGCTCCAGAGCAAAGATATAACATAGATGTTACTTTGGGCGGAGCGGCCATGGAGGTGGAAACCAAGGCTACGGGAGAGGCTGCGACAGTGGCTGCAAACGAGGCGAGTGTAACCTCCCTTCAGGTACTCGTTTTCAGAGGTGATTTCCTGGACGCCTACGGCACGTCGAACTCCACTTCGGTCTCGGTTTCCTGCACTGCGGGAACCAGGACGATCTATGCTGTCGTGAACGGACCGGATCTTTCAGCAGTAACTTCGCTTGCCGCTCTTGAAAGCACGGTCGTGGACTTGTCTGCAAACTCCACAAATTCGTTCGTGATGGTGGGAAAGACGTCGACTACTCTTCCCGGGACGAAGTCGGTCACTGTCCCCGTGTCGAGGATGGTATCGAGAATAGTCCTCAAGAAGATAACGCGTAATTTCCTCGCCCCGTCACTTCAGGGTTTGTCGTTCAGGGTGGATTCCATCTATGTCGTCAACGCAGCCGGCAATATCAATTACAAATTGGACGCGGCTCCCGGCAAATGGTACAACCAGTCCAAAGACAAAGGAGAACTGCCGGCGCTGCTCAGAGACACTCCAGGTGCGACTATCGCGAACAACGCCTCTTATTCGACCCCTCACTATTTCTATGTGATGCCGAATCCGGCGACATCGAAAACCACAAGACTGGTGATTGTGGCCACTGTGGGCACACATAAGTACTATTATCCTGTGAATCTGCCTGCGATGCAGAATAACAAGTCTTATGAGATAGCGGGAGTGACAATAAAGAGAGGAGGCAGCGACAACCCGGATAATCCGGTTTCTTCGGATGATATTTCCTTCAGCGTGACGGTCTCCGGCTGGACGACCAGCGACATCGCGGAACAGATAATCTAGCGGAAAGATGAGAACCTTACCTTTCATATGTATGTGCACCTTTTGTTTGGCCTCTTGTTCGATTAAGACAGACAGAACTGCCTGTCCGGGCCTTGTGTGCCTGACGCTCAGAGGCGGGGACGAAGACCTTATGCAGGTGTTTGCCGAGGGAGTATCCTCATGCTATGAAGGGCAGATATCCAAGGACGGCGACGCAGCGGAGTTGAGTTTCGAAATCGAAAGAGGTCCCCTCAGCCTCTCGGTTATGAGCGGCCTTCACTCCTGCACGCTGGAAGACGGAAAAGTGATGATAGAGCAGGGTTCCGAGATGGACCAGTTATATGCATTCTCGGATAGTTTAGGAGTTTATTCAGATATAGAGGAATACTCAGGTGTTGTTCATAAGCAGTTTGCCCTGCTCTATCTCACGATTATCGAATCCGAAAGCGATGCCTATCCTTTCTATGTCAAGGTCAAAGGCAGCGTCTGCGGAATGGATCGCAAAAGCCTGTCACCTGTTAGGGGGCCATTCTCCAGGATAGTCCATCCGGTGATTGGTGAGTACCACGTCGTCTGCCTCCCTCGTCAGTCCGACGATTCGCTGGAATTAGAATTCTACGATAAGGATATGACCAAGGCGGACGATGCTCCCGTGGACAAGATCGCCCTTGGTGATTATATCAGGGCTGCCGGATACGATTGGGGAAGCGAAGACCTTGAGGATTTGTATGTGAAAGTGGATTACACCAATGCAGGAGTGTCGGTTCAGATTCGCGAATGGGAAAAGATAGTATTATGAGAAAGATGATAATAATAGGGGCGATGACGGTCCTTTCCGTGCTGTCGTGCGAGCCGCTGGAAAAAAGCCCCGAGGTGCAGACTCAGCAGGAAGGCAAAGTCTGCGTTTCCGTCAAGGCGGCCGGTGATACGAAAAGTTCGATGTCAGTCTCTGAAACAGCCGTGTCGAACATCAACGTGTATGCCTACCGCAGTGGCGTTCTGGAAATGGAAACCTATGCTGCCGCTGATGAGGTGGAACTGCTGCTGGTCAGAAACGCTGTCTATAAGATATATGCCCTTGCAAACTGCGGCGAGGTCCACGCGCCCCTTCAAGAGAGCGACCTTGCCTCTCTGAGCCTGTCTCCCTCTGATATGGCGATGTGTTTTCGCGAAGGGCGTGAAATCACTGCCGGCGCATCCCAAGCCCCGCTGATAATCCCTCTCACGCGACTTTTCGCCCGCTACATACTCTTGCTGGACAAGAATCTCGAGAAATGCGACTATCGTATTACTTCAGTAAGAGTCAGGCAGCAGGCGGCCGCCGTGAATCCTTTCGCGTCGGCGAGCGCGGCAGCGCAGACTGCCGACGGCGACAGCGCCTCGGCGGCCGATCTTATAGCACTGAACAATGGTCAGGCCGCAGTGTTCTACGTTCCGGAAAACTGCCAGGGAGTACTTCTTCCCGGCAATTCGGATCCTTGGGCAAAGATTCCCGCGAATATAGCTGCGGATAAGCGCAGTTTGTGTTCTTATCTCCATATAGAAGGGGAGTGGACTACCAATGGGGCTACAGCCGATCTCAGTTTAAACTTGATGCTGGGGGCGGACAATTGCTCTGATTTTAACATTGTCAGGAATTCCTCAGTGACCATCACGCTTTCGCTGAGTGATTCCGGAACGATCAAGAGCAGCTGGAAGGTGGATATGGATAATCTGGACGATCAGAGAGTCCTTTCGTTCCCGAACTCGAACTATGTGGTGATGCAGGAAGACGGATGGACCATGATTCCTCTTACCGTCAGTCCGGCCAACCTCTCGTACACAGCCAGTCTCAGCGGTTCAGAGTATCCCTTCATGGAGGTGAAGGTGGAAAACGGCGTGGTATATGTCCGCGGAATATATTACGGCGACCTGCGGCCGGTGTCCGTTCTTACGGTAACCACGTGGGACGGCAGAGTTTCGGCCTCCACCAACTTGACGCTCAACTATAAGATGGGGGCCTTCACAAACTACACTTATTCCCGTCCAGACCATCCGGGGCAATATGGTTATTTGCAGCTCTATGGGGTGGGCGAGTCGGATCCCGTGATGATAGAGACGGACGAGTGGCACACTACCATCGCCGGATTTAAAACAGCTGCGGAGAATATCGAGTATCACTACGACTCGGGGCGAAATGTGGAGTACTATATCGCGCATAACCAGCGAAAAGTCTATATCAGGAAGCTGGGTACCGATGGCGGAACATCGTATGTGCAGATGACTCAGCACCACACAAGAACGAAGATTTTTATGTCCTCGGCGGTGAATCCCGGCCTTAAGATAGACGACGCTGTGGTGTGCGAATCGGGCAATCTGCAGTACGATCAGTCACGAGCTCTTTATTATGATTCTGTGGCATACATATATCTGTTGGATAAAAAAGGCGTACGCCTGGATCTGGCGTCCTTCAAAGTCCCTGATGATCTGCTTTCATATAAGAATCTGACGACATCGCAGCAGGATCGCCTCGGCGAGTTCCTGACCATGTACGGAGCCCCGTCTTTTAGCAGTGGATCTGAAATCGGTTATGTGAATGAAACGATTGCGGGAGCGAATTGCGCGGAAATAGCACAAACGGGTAACCTTGCGAAAGTCTTTCTTTACGGAATGGCTGACTTCGGTTCATCCTATCCTACCTACACGATAGGTGCAGAGATGACGTTGGCAAGCGGCGATAGTTTGAGCGGAAGCGGAACCGTCACTGGAAAACCGGCTTTCCCCTCCCAACGATATCTGGGCTCCTTTTATAATTATCAAGTCGCTTCAGGTACATTGAGAAGCAATACGACTATTCTGGATTTTACTTCAGGAGGGACGTATGCGGCCCCGACCCCGAACGGCGTGAGCTGGAGGGTGGTGCATATTGACGGTAATTCGGCCGATAACCCGTCGACTGCCTACTTGTCCGGTTCAGTGGACAATTACTCTGAGGGCGCATCTTTGTCCGGAACCACTCTGACATTCGCACCAATGAGCAGTAATATGTTTCCTGCATGCGGATCTCTAGGGCTGAGGGGGAAGGTTACTAATCCTCATTCAGGCAAGTCGTACATGGGCTATTATACGCTGGATCTCGTGCTTTATCTTTCTTTTGGCTGCTCGGTGCAATTTATGCTGAAGAGAATGTACGTGCTTTTCGTACCCTTCTGTGAATATGCGCTGGCGAATGACAACCAGACCATGTGGACTAATTGTTTCCCGTCCGGAATAGGTGTAACCAGCGCCTACAACTCAAATAATTATCCGATCTGGAATCTCCTTTTGAGCCCCGGCAGTAAACTGTGGGTCAGCCAAGATCCTCTCCCGTCCACTCATGAGGAACTCCTGCAAGCTATTAACTCCCATCCGGAGTTGTTCCGCTTCACTTTTCATCTGAACGGAGCCGACTATAATTCCTTGATTCTGGACCGTTCGGCGACAGCGCTGTCAGGCGCGGGGGATTGGAATGTTGACGGCAGCAAAGGATACTACCGCATAATGAGGCAATATGATTTAGGGAATCTGGATAATGATAAATACAACGGCCTCGAAAACTACATTCTCGAGGCCGCGTATGACAGTTTCAATCTGTAAGGATTATGCTTTGCTCACTTTCTTTGAGGGGTCCTTAAACAGGACGGCAAAGAGCAGTCCGACCACGAGAGCGTAGCCCGCGAAGATATACCAGGCGGTGCTCCAGTTGGCGGGGGTGTTGAACACGTCGCAAGCTTCCACAACCTTTCCGGCGGCGAGGGTGCCGACTGTGGCTCCCAGACCATTGGTCATCAGCATAAACACGCCCTGAGCGCTGGAACGGATGTCTGCCGAGGTGTTCTCATTCACATACAGCGAGCCGGAGATGTTGAAGAAATCGAAAGCCACGCCGTAGACGATGCAACTCAGCACGAACAGCAGCACGCCCGGCCAGGCGGGATTGCCAAGGCCGAAGAGGCCGAAGCGGAAGACCCATGCGAACATGGCAAGCAGCATCACTTTCTTGATTCCCAATTTCTTCATACAGAAGGGGATAAGGAGGATGCAGAGGGTTTCCGAAGCCTGGCTGATGGCGATCAGCGCGTTCGAGTTCTTCACTGCAAAGGTGTCTGCCAGAGCAGGATTCTGGGCGAAGGAGCCGAGGAAGGTGTTGGCGTAGCCGTTGGTAATCTGAAGCGACGCTCCGAGCAGCATCGAGAAGATGAAGAAGATTGCGAACTGAGGGTCCTTGAAGAGGCTGAAGGCCTTGAGCCCGAAAGCCTCTGCAAGGCTCTTGGATTCGCCGCGGTTAGTCTCGCAGGCCGGCATCGAGAGCGCATATCCGCAGAGGATGAGCGAAATGAGACCGGAGGAGAACAACTGGGTGTAGGAATCCTGCATAGCCACTCCGCCTATCTTTACGAAGTTGGTGAGGAGCATGCTGCAGATAAAGCCGACTGTTCCGAACACGCGGAGCGGAGGGAATTCCTTCACGGGATCCATTCCGTTCTTGCCCATGGCGTTGTACGCCACTGAGTTCGAGATGGCGATGGTGGGCATGTAGAATGCCACGCTGAGGCTGTAGAGAACGAAGAGCGGGGTGAACTGGACGCTGCCGCCTGCGCTGAGGCAGTACAGACCGGCTCCGATCATAAACAGACCGGCGAGACCGTGGCACAGTGAAAGGGTCTTCTGGGCCTGGATATAGCGGTCTGCCACTATGCCCATCAAAGTCGGCATAAAGATGGAGACGATGCCCTGCATCGCAAAGAACCACTTGATTTGGGGGCCTAAACCGGCATTGCCAAGATACCTGCCGAGAGACGTAAGATAAGCGCCCCACGCAGCGTACTGAAGGACGAGCATCAGGACCAGCCTGAACTTGAGTTGTGAACTTTTCATTATAGTGTTATTTGAATAATCTTGTAACTAACAAATTTACGAGTTTTTCGTGGGATTTCACTATCTTTGAGCGATGATTTTTCAGGTTCTCGGTAAAGATCCCTCAAGTGCTGCCAGGCTCGGTATGATCACGACCGATCATGGCCAGATACGCACTCCCATCTTTATGCCGGTCGGCACTGTCGGCTCGGTGAAGGGCGTGTATCATCGCGATCTGAAGGAAGATATCGGGGCCGAGATTATTCTGGGCAACACTTATCACCTCTACCTCCGCCCGGGACTTGATATCCTCAAGGAGGCAGGCGGCTTGCATAAGTTTGAGAACTGGGACCGTCCGATACTCACAGACAGCGGCGGTTTTCAGGTCTTCTCCCTGACCGGCATCAGAAAGCTTACGGAAGAGGGATGCACCTTCCGCAGCCATATTGACGGCTCGAAGCACATCTTCACTCCCGAGAACAACGTGGACACGCAGCGCATAATCGGAGCGGACATCATGATGGCTCTGGACGAATGCTGCCCGGGAGATGCGGACAAACGCTATGCGAGAAAGTCGCTGGACCTCACCAAGCGCTGGCTGGAGCGTTTCGCCAAGCGTTTCAGTGAGAGCGAACCCCTCTATGGCTACTCGCAGACCTTTTTCCCCATCATCCAGGGGTGCGTGTATCCGGACCTCAGAGTGGAGGCGGCCGAGCATGCTCTCGAATATGCGGACGCGGGCGTGTCCATAGGCGGACTCGCAGTGGGCGAGCCGACCGAAAAGATGTACGAAATGCTAGAAGTGCTGAATCCTGTCATCCCGCAGGATAAGGCGCGCTATCTGATGGGAGTCGGGACTCCGGCAAATATCCTGGAGGCCATTTCGCGCGGTGTGGATATGTTTGACTGCGTGATGCCCACCAGAAACGGACGCAATGGTATGCTCTTCACCTGGGACGGCGTAATGAATATGCGCAATGCGAAGT
This sequence comes from uncultured Bacteroidales bacterium, assembly GCA_905234485.1. Classification (GTDB taxonomy): domain Bacteria; phylum Bacteroidota; class Bacteroidia; order Bacteroidales; family UBA932; genus Cryptobacteroides. The sequence goes on from CAJOHV010000003.1 coordinate 76,075, forward strand.
GGGAGAACGATTTCTCCGAACTCGACCCTCGTGGCACTTCGTTTGTGGACCATACCTACACGAAAGCCTATCTCAGGCATCTCTTCATAGCGGGGGAGATGTTCGCGGCGATGATCGCGAGCGAACACAACCTCGCCTTCTATCTCGACGTGGTCCGTCAGGCCCGCGCCCACATAGAAGCCGGCGATTTCGCCGCGTGGAAAGATGCGGCGGTTAAGAAACTCACGGCCAGGCTATGATAAAGAAACTGGACTGGTACATATTCAAAAGGTTTTTGGTGACGTTCTTCGTCGCCCTTCTCCTTATTATCTTCATCGTGATCATCTTCGATATCTCGGAGAAGATCGACGATTTCGTGAAAAATGAGGCTCCGCTCAAGGCAATCATCTTCGATTACTACCTGAACTTCATTCCGTACTTCGTGAATATGTACAGCCCGCTGTTCGTCTTCATCACCGTGATTCTATTCACGTCCAGACTCGCAGCGAACTCGGAGATAATCGCAATCCTCTCCGGAGGTATCAGTTACCACCGTATGATGGTGCCATACATAGCGGCTTCTTTGATAATCGCCGCTTTGTCATTGGGTCTGAACCTGTACGTCATCCCACACGCGAACAGAGACCGAACTGAGTTCGACGACCAGTATCTGAAAAAGAAATCCGGTCCGAAGGAAAGAAATATCCACTATCAGATCGCCCCTGGCCAGTTTGTCTATGTGGAATCGTTCAGCAACTGGAACAAGACGGCCTACAAGTTTACTCTGGAGTCTGTGGAGGACAACCAGTTGGTGAGTAAGTTATCTGCCGAATCCGCCCAGTGGGACACCACCATTAAGGGCTGGAAACTTAAGAGATACTTCCTCCGCGACTACACGTCCGGACTTGAAGACAAGGTGGTCTACGGCGAGAAACTGGACACCGTGATCGCCCTGACCGTGGACGATTTCCGTTTCAATGAAAACACGGTCCAGACCCTCAATGCAGACGAACTCGACCAACTCATAGAAACCCAGAAGATGAGGGGAGACGCCAATGTGATGTATGCTGAGATCGAGAAGAACACCCGCTGGGCTTTGCCGTTCTCCGCTATCATCCTGACTATAATGGGTGTTGCCCTTTCATCGAAGAAGAAGAGGGGAGGAATAGGCTGGAATCTGGGAATAGGTATCGCTCTGGCGTTCTCGTATATCCTGTTCCTGCGTTTCTCTCAGATGTTCGTGTACACAGGATTGCTCCCTCCCAGCATAGCATTGTGGATACCGAACGTTCTCTATGCGATAATCACGGGAGTATTGTACCATATAGCGCCCAAGTAGAATGACAGTAAAAGTTATCAACCGCGGCAGGAACGGCCTGCCCGCATATTCAACCAAGTTCGCGGCCGGCATGGATGTCCGCGCGGACCTTTCCGAACCCATAACGCTGGCTCCGCTTGAGAGGGCTATGGTGCCCACGGGCCTGTATCTGGAGATTCCCGTAGGTTACGAAGTGCAGGTGCGTCCGCGCAGCGGTCTCGCGGCGAAAAAAGGCGTGACCGTGCTGAACACCCCCGGAACCATCGATGCGGATTACCGTGGGGAAGTGAAAGTCATCCTGGTAAACCTTTCGAATGAGCCGTTCGTGGTGGAGCCGGGCGAGAGAATAGCCCAATTGGTACTGGCCAAGCACGAAGTGATAGAATGGGAAGAGGTGGAGGAACTGGCCGATTCCGCTAGGGGCGAGGGCGGTTTCGGAAGCACAGGCGTGAAATAGCGCTGAGCGCTTCGGCGAAGATCAGTCCCACTACAAATCCGGTCAGCACATCGCCAAGGAAGTGTTTCCCCACGAATATGCGGCTGAATCCCACAAGCACAGCCCAGACAACGATTAATACCGAATAAACCGAGCAGAGGCCTTTCCAGGGTCTCTGTTTTGCATCTCGGCCCATCCTGAGGGCATTGAGCGTGCAGATGGCGAAAGCCATCGCGTTGCCGGCGTGGGCGGAGAAAAAGCCGTAGGAATTCTTGCCGCTGGGTATCAAAACATAAAGACCGCGCTCCAGCATTCCCGGATCGCAGCCCGGGCGCAGGCGCATAACTGAATTCTTGATAAGATTCGCGAATTGGTCCACGCAGAGGATGCAGAGGGCTGTGGTGAGTATCATCACCAGTCCCTTCTTCCAGCCCAGCCTCCAGATAAGAAGGATTATCACCAGCACATACAGGGGAATCCACTCAGTCCTGCCGCTGAAAAACATCCACATCCTGTCCGTGAAGGGTGTGTGGAGGCTGTTGATGGCAAGAGTCCAAGTCTTGTCGATTTGCTCGAGCGCGCTTATCATTTGTGCAGGGCCTGCCAGAGTGTGTCCTTGAGTTCTTTAAGTCCCTCCTGAGTGAGCGAGGAAATGAAGACGTGAGGAAGATCCTTGGGAAGCGACTTTTCAAGATCCTTTTCGATGTCTTTGTCAATCAAGTCGCATTTCGTCACCGCCAGCACACGGTCTTTATCCAGCAGTTCGGGATTGTACATCTCGAGTTCGTTCAGGAGAGTCTGATATGCCGCGGATATGTCTTCTTCCAGGGCGGAGACCATAAACAGTAGCACGGAGTTGCGCTCGATATGGCGAAGGAAGCGAATGCCGATGCCGCGGCCTTCATGGGCGCCCTCGATGATACCGGGGATGTCCGCCATCACGAACGACTGGTCGTCGTAGTAACTGACGATACCGAGATTCGGCTCGAGAGTGGTGAAGGCATAAGACGCGATCTTGGGTTTGGCGGAAGTTATGGTCGAGAGCAGGGTGGACTTGCCGGCGTTGGGGAAGCCCACGAGGCCTACGTCGGCCAGGAGCTTCAGCTCAAGGATGTACCAGCCCTCGACGCCGTCCTCGCCCGGCTGGGCGAAACGCGGAGTCTGGAGGGTCGCCGTCTTGAAGTTGTTGTTTCCTAGGCCGCCACGGCCGCCGGGGCAGAGGATGCGCTCCTCTCCCGGTTCGACCAGTTCGAACAGCACTTCGCCCGTCTCCGCATCCTTCACGACCGTGCCCACGGGCACCTGGAGCGTGATATCCTCGCCGTTCTTGCCGTGGCGGAGACCGCCGCTACCATTCTCGCCATCCTCGGCCTTTATGTGCTTGCGGTACTTGAGGTGGATGAGGGTCCAGAACTGCGGATCAGCCTTAAGGATAATATGGCCTCCACGGCCCCCGTCTCCTCCGTCCGGCCCTCCCTTCGGCACATACTTGGCGCGGTACAGATGCATCGATCCCGCCCCACCGTGTCCGGAGTGGCAGAATATCTTGACGTAGTCTATGAAGTTGCTGTCTGGCATATCCCTGCAAATGTACGATTATTTTTTGTAATACATGGTGGACAGGCCGCCGAGAGTGAACTGCCGTCCGTGTTATTTCAATTTCAGATTCACCTGCATCTTCAGTTCGTATTTGGGCTCTTTGTCGGGAGTCCACGGGTAGCGGGTGGTGGAGGCGCGAAGGGAGAACCAGCGCCAGCGGGCGTAGAGGCTGAGCGCCCAGCCGCGGCCATAGTAGGCCGGGACGTTGAAGTTTCCGGGAGAGTCCCGTTCGTAGGAGTAAATCCGGTCGTTCCATTTGTCCACTTTGAATAGTGTCCCACGCAGGTAGAGCGCGGTCTTTTCGATTTTGTAACCTGTTTCGAAGTAACTGAGCCAGGCCCACTGTTCGCAGCGTAGGGCGTTAAAGCGGCCGTGGAGCACCCATGGACCGGTTTGAGCGTCCAATTCCGCGCGCAAGTCGTTTCGCCAGCAAAACTTCTCTTCAGGACGGTAACGGGAATTAAAGCGAAAGGATGGTTTCAAGGTCCATGACCCGAGTTCGAATGTGGGATTGCAGAGCGCAACCGTTCGGAGTTGGCGGGTATCTTTCAGGCGGTTGAGAGATGCTTCGGAGGTGATGGACGCCCAGCGTGTCTCTGCTCCGAGAGCGGCC
>CAJOHV010000003.1:80039-108660 GCA_905234485.1 uncultured Bacteroidales bacterium
AGCAATAATGCGCCACGGTTTCCGTAGGAATGATTGTAGAAGGCGCCGGCGCGGATGGATAAAGATTCCCGATCGGGGTCGGGAATGACGGCCGCTTCGCCGAATGCGGTGAACTTCTTTAAAGTGGCGCGCCAGTCGGCGGATAAAGCCCACTTGTCCGATGAGTGCAGAGCGGTCAGGCCATAACTGCCGCGACGGGTAAGATATTGGAAATGAGCGAGTTGCTCGCCGTCAAGGGTGGCGTATAGGCTAAGGTCGGCGCTACCGTGCGCGATTCCCAGGGCGGCGCCGCGTTTGGCGCTCCCGGCGGAGAGGGTGTTCGAACCGGAGAGGCCGGACGGGGAGTGCGCGAAGGCGCCGACGGTGTAGAGGGTGGTCATCGTGAAACCGCTCCAGGAGAGCAGGCCTTGGCCGTAGCGGGCATTGAAATCGCCAACTATGAGTTGGAAGCGCCGGCCTTGACAGGCGGCATAGCCAGAGATCAACTCGCCGTCCTTGGAAGAGAGTCCGGCGGCAAAGCCGGAATAGCCCGCGGAGAGTTTGACGGCGGTGGACAAGGTGCCCGACTTGTCGGCCGCTCGCGCCATCGCGTCGGCCCTCGGGCGTTTGCGTGGCCGGGCTCCGACCGGCCCCGCCGGCTCGAGGGCGACAAACGGCGCGAGATCGCGGGCCAAGTCCGGGCCTATCCCGTCCACCGCACCCAACTCCGCGAGCGAGCAGATTTCGCCGTAGTTCGCGATGTAGTCCTGGAGCGCGGCAACCTGGTAGGCCGAGAACAGCCCGCTCGAGAGCAAGTCCCTGCGTCCCAGGCTGTTGAGGTCCAGCGGATGTTCGGCGAGCGCTTCATAGCGTTCGATTTCGGATTGGGATAGATCCTCCGCGCAGGAGGCCCCGGACAGCCTTACGGCCGATTCGAGATAATCTGCGCCGGCAATCAAAGCCAGCGCCAAAAGAAGAAGTTTCATAGCACAGTCTAAATTTGGTTTTGGTAAGTTAGCAAACACGGTTTTATTTTCCTATCTTTGATAGAAAATATTTTTCCAATGTCTAACAGCATTACCGTCCATGACAAGGTTTTCGTTCCTTACATAAGCAACGAAGACCTGGAAGCGGCTATTTCCAAGGTCGCAGATCAAATCAATGAGAATCACAAAAACGAGAAGGAGCCCATCATCCTTTTGTGCGTGCTGAATGGCTCAATCATGTTCACTTCAGAACTTATGAAGCGAGTGAGAGTTCCCCTCGAGATTATGACCATCAAGGTCGCATCCTACAGCGGAACCCGCTCCGGAGGCAAAATTCAGGAGATAATGGGCATTACAGGAAGTGTTCAGGGCCGCAAGGTGATTATCTGTGAAGACATTGTGGACACCGGCGCGACTATGGTCTATCTGGACAAGAGATTGCGCGAAAGCGGCGCGGCGCAGGTGGAGATCTGCACGATGCTCCTCAAGCCGGAGGTCTATAAGCAGAACCTGAAGATGGATTATGTGGCAATGGAAGTCCCGAATCGCTTCATCCTCGGCTTCGGCCTGGACTATGACCAACTGGGCCGCAATTTGAAAGACATTTACGTTCTCAAGGATTAAATATGAAGTACTACATCATGTTCGGCCCTCCGGGAGCCGGTAAAGGCACACACGCCGTCGCCCTTCGCGACAAATACAATCTTTGCCACCTATCAACTGGCGAACTTCTCAGAGCGGAAATCGCAGCGGGAACAGGTCTCGGCCGTCAGGCCCAGAAACTGATCGAAGGCGGTAATCTCGTTCCGGACGAAGTTGTGGAGAGGATGATCGAAAAGCGCTTCAACTCCATCACGGATGTGGAAGGCTTCCTTCTCGACGGTTTCCCCAGGACTCTCGGCCAGGCGAACGACTTGGACAAGATGCTCGCCGCCAGAGGCGACAGCGTCACCGCGGTGATTTCGCTTATGATCCCCGATGAAATGGTCCACCAGCGCATCAGGCGCCGCGCAGCCATCGAAGGCCGCGCCGACGACGCATCCGACGTGGTGATCCAGAACCGCATCAACACCTACCATGCCCAGACCGAACCGCTTATCGACTACTACAAAAAGCAGGGTAAGTACTTCGAGGTTCAGGCAGACGCGGACACCATCGAAGAGAACCGCGCGCGTGTTCTCGATCTGATGGCTAAGATCAACAAATAGGTCCCACAGTACAAGACTAGAATCTGAATCCCACAGACATCCCGAAGGCGGGGCTCATGGCGCTGCCCGGGGTGAAGGCGTAGTTGTCGCCGGGGCAGATGATGGTGGGGCTGACATCGATGGCGAGGTCTTCAGTGACCTCGAAGTTGTGCATGTAGGCGAAGACGTTAGCGTCGATTATCTGCAGGACATAGCCGAGGGCGATCACGAGAGTGCCGTAGTCGCGGTAACGGCGGTAGATGTTTTTGTAGTACTTGGATGTCTCAAGCGGGAAGTAGGTCGTGTCTTCGTTGTTGTAGATGGTGCGGAAACGCTCGTAGTTCTTCTTGAACATGAGGTGATAGTTCAAGCCGCCGAGCATAATTCCCCAATAGACAGGGAGTTTCCAGACTTCGTGATTATAGATCTGACCTAAGCCCGGAACGAGCATTGAGTAGAAGGTGGCCTTCGCGGGAGAAGGGTAGTCGTCCGGTTTGTAGGAGATGACGCCGTCCATCAGTGCGCCCCAGTAGACCAGGCCGGCGCCGTAGAACCAGTATTTGTAGTTCGGGTCTCCCTGATTCTTGTAATAGAATCCGCCGCCGATTCCGGCCGCGATGCCGCCGTAGACGACGGGCAGTTTCCAGTAGTCTTTATTGTAGATCTGAAGGCCTCCGACCAGCAATGCGGAACCCTCGAACATAGTGAAGAGATCCGTCTCCTGCTTGTGAGTGAGGCCGCGCCAGTAATCCTTGAGGGAGAATATCTTGTCCGTGCTGTCCGCTTCGGCAGCGGTGTCGTCGTTGAAACTCTGCGAGAAGGCCTCGGTTCGGAACTGGGCGCGGCAGAGCGCGGACGGCACCAGAAGCGCCGCCAGCAAAACGAGAATGTATGTCCTACTTCTTGAGAGCATCAAGGAAGCCGCCGATTTCCGAATCAGATGAAAAGTTAATTGTGAGGGTCCCCTTGCCGTTGGGCTTGCGCTTCACGCTGATCTCGCCCTTGAAATACTTCGCTACCTCGCGGCAGAGATCTTTGTGGACCTGAGGAACCTCTCCCACCTTCTTACCAGCAGAAACCGTACCGCTCCCGGCGCCGGCAGCCTGAATAGCGGCGACTTTCTGTTCCAACTGGCGCACGTTGAGGCCGTTCTTGATCACCAGGTCGCAGAGTTTCACCTGAATATCAGGGTCTTCGACTCCCAGAAGGACCTTTGCGTGTCCGACGCTGATCTGGCCCACCTTGAGGTCGTGCTGGACCTTGACGGGGAGTCTGAGGAGGCGGAGTTGGTTCGCCACCGAAGAGCGGCTCTTTCCAAGCCTGTCCGCCATCGCTTCCTGAGTGAGATTGCACTCGTCCATCAGGCGTTGATAACTGAGGGCCACCTCGATGGGATCCAGATTCGCTCTCTGGATATTCTCCACGATAGCCATCTCCAGCATGCCCTGGTCGTCGGCTTCGCGGACATAGGCGGGGATTTCGGTCAGACCGGCCATCTGGCAGGCCCTGAAACGACGCTCACCGCTGATGATCTGATACTTGTCAGCGGCCAGACGGCGCACCGTGATGGGGGAGATGAGGCCGAGAGTCTTGATGGAGGCTGCCAGGCCGTCCAATTCTTCACGGTCGAAAGTCTGGCGCGGCTGGTAAGGGTTGGGCTCTATTTCCCCAAGGGGCAGCATCAACACGTCGGCGGCGCTGCGGCCCGGGCGGGCTGCGGTGTTTCCGGCGGCGTTGTCGACCGCGGGCTTGCGGAGTTCGTCTGCATCCGGCACGTTGCCGAGGATGGCGCTAAGCCCCTTTCCGAGGCCTCTTGGTGGCTGGCTCATATGCTCTGATTGTTGTGTTCAAGTACTTCCTTCGCGAGGTTGAGGTAATTCATCGTGCCGGTGCTGGCCACATCGTAGAGAACGATGGGTTTGCCGTACGAAGGCGCCTCGGAGAGGCGGATGTTGCGCTGGATGATGGTATTGAAGACCATAGACTTGAAATAGTCGCGCAACTGCGCCACCACCTGGGCGTGGACTTTCGTCCTTCCGTCGAACATAGTGATGACGAAACCCTCCACATTGAGTCCCGGGTTGCTTCCGTTCTGCACGAGCCTTATGGTCTGAAGAAGTTTGCCTATGCCCTCGAGCGCGAAGAACTCCGGCTGCACGGGGATAATCACGCTGTCCGCCGCAGTGAGGCAGCCGACGGTGATGAGGCCGAGCGAGGGAGCGCAGTCGATGATGATGAAGTCATAATCGTTTCTGATGGGCTCCAGGGCCTTGCTGAGGATATGGTCACGGCCTGGGAGGTCTATTATTTCGATCTCCGCGCCGACTAGGTTAATGTGAGAAGGGATGAGTTTCAGGTTCTCCATCTCGGTCGGGACTATAGTCTCGGCCGCGCTGACCTGGCCTATCATCACTTCGTAGAGGGTCTTGCCCTCCACGTCCGCCGGGTTGTAATTGAGCCCGGAGGTGGTGTTTGCCTGGGTGTCGGCGTCTATGATGAGAACCTTTTTCTCAAGTATGGCGAGAGAAGCGGCGAGGTTAATGGCTGTTGTGGTTTTGCCCACTCCGCCCTTCTGGTTTGCAATGGCTATAATCTTTCCCATAGGGTACAAATTTAACAAAAATATGAATAACTTTGCAGACGTATTGCTAAAACCTCGATATGGCCAGAATCAGAGAAGAATGGTACATAATCGTCAATCCCCATGCCGGTTCCGGCAAGACGATGAGTTACTGGGTGCCGGCTGAGAAAAAGCTCCAGGACCTCGGTGTACCATATTACACACACTACACAACCCATAAACACCACGCCACCGAACTCGCGGCCCTCGCGGCCCGTATGGGCTACAGACGCATTATGGCGGTCGGCGGCGACGGCTCCATCCATGAAGTGTTCGACGGAGTCCTCGGCTGGTGCGCGGACAGTGGCACGGACCCGTCCGAATTCTATCTGGCGGTGGCTCCTATCGGTTCCGGCAACGACTGGATCAAGTCGTTCGGCATCAAGCGCGATGTGGAAAAGGTGCTTGACTATGTGGCTCAGGGATCCTTCATGCAGGAAGATGTGGTCAAGGTGACTCTTGCCGGCGAAAAGGTAGCGTATATGGCCAATATCGGAGGTCTCGGCTTCGACTCCCACGTGTGTGAGCGCGTCAATGCGCAGAAGGAGAGGGGAATGAGGAGTTCGCGCATCTATATGAACTCGCTGATCTACAACTTCGCGCACGCCAAGGCGTTCAACGCCACCTTCTATTGCGACGATGTGCAGGTCTACACCGGTCCCATTTTGGACATAGCCTTCGGCAATGGCTCATACTGCGGCGGCGGTATGCAGCAGTGCAACCTTGCGGATCCCACAGACGGCATCCTGGACGCCGTGATAGTGCCCAAGGCCCCAATCTCGAAACTCCTTCCCGAGGTGCCCAGACTGCTCCGCAGTTCTCTCGATAAGTCGAAAGTCATCAAATATGTCCGCGGAAAGAACTTCAAGGTCGTCCCTCTGGACGAAGCCTCCGCAGACATAATGGAACTCGACGGAGAGATTGTGGGCAACCTCCCCGTCGAGCTTCAGGTTCTTCCTCAGAAGATTAACGTACTCTGTAATCCCGAGAAACTTACACCATAAGGGCTCCTACGAGACCGAGGATGGCGTAGAACTCAGGAAGAGCGGCGTAGATAAGGGTGTTGGTGAACACATCGTGACCCTGGCTTACGCCCACGATACCGTTGGCGCAGACCTGGCCCTGACGGATTGCTGAAAGCATACACACAAGACCTACGCAAGCGCCTACTCCGAAGATGACGAGTCCCATCTCGGGGGCTTCCTTCATTTTGCTCAAAAGCATAAAGAATGCTACGAAACCGTAGATACCCTGGGTGGCAGGGAGAGCGGAGAGAACCATGTAGGTTCCGGATCCTTCGGGTTTCTTCTTGAGAGCGCCTTCTGCAGCGTTGCCGGCTGTCGTTGTGCCGATGCTACTTCCGATACCTGCGAGGGCCAGAACGAGTCCGAGGCCCAGATAACCGAGAATAAGTTGAAGCATAATTCTATAATTTTTAATTGTTAATTGTTTTTCTTGAGAGGGTTGTAATTGCGCCCGGCTCCTTCGTAGCCTGAATTCTTGAAGAACTCGAGGAAGTTGAGTCGGAGAGGATGCACGAAAGCGCCGAGGGCCGCCATCGCGAGGTTGAGGGTGTGGCCTATGACCACAATCAGGATAAAGGCTATCCAGCCGCCGATTCCGCCGTCGCCGAGGGCCATCTTCGCAAGATCGTTGAACGCGAAGCCGAGCATGCTGCCGGCAAGGCCGAGGGCGTAGAGACGGAGATAACTCAGCACATCGCCGAGCACTCCGGTGGCGGTATTGTAAGTCTCCCACAAACCTGCGCCTATGTTGAGCAGGGGATTGCGATGGAGATTATTCAGCAGGAAGATTCCAAGACCGGAGAGCACACCGAGCGCAATCACGATGATCTTGGTGAGCGCGGCGTCGATAACTCCCATAAGCGAAATCAGCGCGACCACCACACCGCCCACTATGAGCAGGGTCCAACCCCAGGTGCTGAGGCTGTTAAGAAAGCCCTGATTCTTGGTTGCATAGACGGTCTTCACTATCATAGCGAGGCAGAGGTGAACGATACCGACTGCCAGAGCAAGGACCATCGTGCCGTCGTAGGTGGCGACCTTCGCAGGGACCATAATACTCTTGAGCGCATCCGGAATGATGGCCCAAGATGAAATGTCCATCGAGAAGAAGGTGTGGAAGAGGAAGCCCACGACCACCGTGGCGCCGCCGAGGGTGACGACCAGCGGGGCAAGCGAGGCAAAGCCCTTCGCCTGCTTCAGAAGAAGTCCTATGATGATGAGGATGATGCCGTAGCCGGCGTCGCCCATACACATTGCGAAGAACAGAAGGAAGAAGATCGAGATGTAGGGAGTGGGGTCGAAACCGTTGTAGGCCGGGCGGCCGTACATATCAGTGAGCACTTCGAACATCTGAACGAACTTGTTGTTCTTCAGTTTGATAGGCGGGTTATCCTCAAGTTGTGCATCAGCCTTCGTGTAGAACGCGTCCAGTTTGTCGAACTCGGTCTGAAGCGCCTCGTCGTTCTCCGTGGGGGCGAAACCAGTGACTACCGTGAGGTGCTCTTCGGCAGCGCTCTCGACGGCGGCGCCGGCAAGATAACGGTCGAGTTCGGAAGACTGACGGGCTAACAGCTCCTTGAGTCCGGGGAGTTCGGAAACGCGATTCGCGAGAGTCTGGCGGTAGGCTTCGATCTCAGCGTCGAGCGCTGCGATTTCCTCCCGCACGGCCTCGCTGCTCCTTGAGGGAGCCGGGAGAGCCTTGAGAGGGAAGTCGGTGGCGTTGACCACCGTGAAATAGGTGAAACCTTTATTCTCCGCCACTATCTGAATAGCCTGCTGCTGTTCCCACTCAGGATCGTATTTCTTGGTGGGAACGCTGTAGAAACTGAGTTTGAGGCCCTTTGCCTCCAGATCCGCGATGGCTTCAGCGGAGAACTCTCCCCAGATTTCCACATTCTGGGCTTCCTTCTCGAGTTCGGACCTGCGTGCAAGCAGAGCCGAGAGATGCGCGTCGGAGCCTTTTTCTATGTCGGAGATGTCCGCCTTGAGGGCGGCGATCTTCTCGAGCATAGCGGCGGAAGCGCTGTCCACGGGCTTCACGGAGCGGGTGATGTCCACCACTCCGAGACTCTGGATCTTTTCGAGGAAGGCTTCAGTCCCGCTGCTGAGCAGGATGAAGTCGTAGCGTGTCATCGGAGTGATCATACCGTGCCCTCCTCTTCTTCCAAAGCGTGACGTGTCTTGACTATCTTCGAAGAAGCCTTGCTGAGGTTCTCCTCGTCTTCCATATAACGCTTGATCTTACGTATGGCTTCCTGATAGCCCGGAATCTGCACTTTTTCGTAGAGATTCACCTTCTGGGTGGTCTTCTTGCGCTGATAGTCCAGAATCTTGCGCCTCTGCTCGTAAATCTCCGAGGTGATGCCCAGGCGGGTGATGTCCTTGAGGATCTGCACTCCGTCCGCATACCAGGCAGGCTTCACGAAGGCGTTGAACGGCTTGAGTTCATACTCGATGTCGTCCAGGGCGGGTATCTTCACTCCGGCCACCTTCACAGTGCGGAGTTTGATGTCCACGATGCGGATAAGGCCGGGCTCGAATTCATTCCACAACGCAGCCAGGTAATCGTACCTCGCAAGCGCCGCGGTGACTTCGTTCTCCAGCCTTTCCGCTTCCGCCTTGGCCTGCATCACGCTGATCCTCAGGGCCGACTCCTTGTTCTTGAGAGTAGGGAGGGCCTTCTGCCGGACCTTCAGTTGCTTGCCGAGGCTGGTCAGGGAAGTCTTGTTGTATTGAAACTTGATTGCCATCAGGCTTTCCAGTATTTATCTATCATAGCCTGCTTGAGGCCGGTCTCTTCTGGTTTGAAGTATTTTCCGAACAGTTCCCATGCGGTGTCCAGCATTTCCTCGATCTTGATGTTCACGTCGATCGAGAGCAGACGGGTCGCATACTCCTTCGCGAAATCGAGGCAGCGAAGGTCGTAGTCCGAGAGGTCGAAACCGTTCTCGAGTTTGGTCTTCGCGTTCTGCGCATCTGCGTAGAGACGAACTCCGGCGTTCATCACCTGGGAGTGGTCCTCGCGGGTCTTCTTGCCCTGCACGAGTTGCTTGAGGCGGGAAAGCGAGCGGAACGGGTCCACGATGACCTTTCCGGAATCGGTGTCTGCGCGGAGGTACAACTGACCTTCAGTGATATAACCGGTGTTGTCCGGGATAGCGTGCGTGATGTCGCCGTCGTTCAGGGTTGTGACCGCGATGATGGTGATCGAACCGCCCGAAGGCAACTGCACGGCCTTTTCGTAGATCTTCGCAAGATCCGAATAGAGCGAACCGGGCATTGAATCCTTCGAAGGAATCTGGTCCATACGGTTGGACACGATCGAAAGCGCGTCCGCATAGAGCGTCATGTCCGTGAGGAGCACGAGCACCTTCTCGTTCTTGTCCACGGCGAAGTACTCAGCAGCCGCGAGCGTCATATCCGGAATGAGGAGTCGCTCTACCGGGGGCTCTTCAGTGGTGTTCACGAACGACACGATCCTGTCAAGCGCGCCCGCGTTCTCGAACTCGTGGCGGAAGAAGAGATAATCGTCGTTCGTAAGGCCCATTCCGCCGAGGATGATCTTGTCCACGTCCGCGCGGAGGGCCACGTCTGCCATAACCTTATTGTACGGCTGGTCCGGGTCAGCGAAGAAAGGAATCTTCTGGCCGGAGACCAGGGTGTTGTTGAGGTCGATACCTGCGATACCGGTAGGGATGAGTTCGCTCGGCTGACGGCGTTTGTAGGGGTTGACGGACGGACCGCCGACCTGCCTTTCCTCGCCTTCCACCTCCGGACCGCCGTCGATAGGCTGGCCGTAGGCGTTGAAGAAACGTCCGGAAAGCTGTTCGCTGACCTTCAGGGTAGGAGGCGCGCCGAAGAAGGTAACCTCCGCATCCGTAGGGATGCCTTCAGTGCCGGCGAAGACCTGGAGGGTGATGAGATCGCCTTTGATCTTCACGACCTGGGCGAGACGCCCTGCAACTGTTGCAAGTTCGTCATTGGACACGCCTGCGGCCTTCAGCGACACGGTCGCTTTTGTGATGGCCTCGAGGTGGGTGTAGATTTTCTGATATGCTTTACTTGCCATTGCTCTCGAGAAGTTTATTGATCTTTTCCTTGTAGTCGAAGAACTCCTTGGACTCGAAACCGGTGTAGTTCATCTGACGCAGGTTGTTGATGAGGTTCTTGAAGTAGTCGCGGCACTGCTCGTAGTCTTCGAAATCGAAGTCGCGCGCGCAGATGTCCATAATAAGGTTCAGCATATACTTCTGGCGCTCGAGCGGGCAGAGGGCGTCCACCTCGTCGAATGCGTCCTGCTGGAGGAAAGCGAAATCTATCATCTCGCTCTTCCAGAAGTCGATATGGTAATTCATCGGCACTCCGTCGTCGCCGAGGATGTCGATCTGGTCCTTCATCTCACGGCCCCTGCGTACGCAGTTCTTGGCCTTGATGACGAGATCCACCCAGCCTTTCTCCACCTTTTCGTCCAGATAGGAGATGATCTCCGGGTATTCGAGATACTTGGAGTAGGAGTCGATAGGATTCACGGCCGGGTAACGCTTCTGGTCCGCGCGGCTCTGCTCGAGGGCGTAGAAGCAGCGGGCCGCTTTCTTTGTGCTCTCGGTGACGGGCTCCTTGAGGTTACCGCCGGCAGGGGAGACGGTGCCGATGAAGGTGACCGCTCCGGTCTTGCCGTTGTTCAGAACGACCATGCCCGCGCGGGCATAGAAGTTCGAGATGATGGCGGAAAGGTCCACGGGGAATGCGTCCTGACCGGGGAGTTCCTCCATACGGTTACTCATCTCACGCAGAGCCTGGGCCCAGCGGGAGGTGGAGTCCGCGAGAAGGAGGCACTTGAGACCCATCGCGCGGTAGTACTCGCATATGGTCATAGCCGTGTAGACCGAAGCCTCACGGGCAGCGACGGGCATGTTCGAAGTGTTGCAGATAATGGTCGTGCGTTCCATCAGGTTACGGCCTGTGTGGGGATCGATGAGTTCGGGGAACTCGGTGAAGATTTCCACGACCTCGTTCGCGCGCTCTCCGCAGGCGGCCATCACGATGACGTCGGCCTCTCCCTGCTTTGCGATAGCGTGCTGAAGCACGGTCTTGCCGCAGCCGAACGGGCCGGGGATGAATCCGGTGCCGCCTTCGGCGATAGGGTCGAAGGTGTCGAACATACGGATACCAGTCTCCATAATCCTCTGGGGACGCGGTTTCTCTTTATATCCCTTCACAGCCACCTTCACGGGCCATTTCTGGACCATGGTGACCTGCACATCCTCGCCGTTTTCGGCGGTGAGGACCGCAATCACGGTGTCAATGTTATACTGTCCGGCTTCCTTTATGCTCTTGACGGTGTATTCTCCCTTGAAGGAGAAGGGGACCATAATTTTGTGGGGCAGCCAGCCTTCCTTCACTTCGCCCAGCCAACTTGCGGCCTGCACCTTGTCGCCCACCTTTGCCTCGGGAGTGAAATCCCAGAGTTTGTCGTGGTCCAGAGGAGCGGTGTACTCGCCTCGCTTGAGGAAGACGTCCTCCATGGTGGCGAGGTTGTTCTGCAGTCCATCGTAGGAACTGGACAGAAGACCGGGGCCGAGTTGGACCTCGAGCATCTTGCCGAGGAACTCCACGGAATCTCCGCACCTGAGGCCGCGGGTGCTCTCAAACACCTGCACGGACGCTTTGTCGCCGCCGACCTTGATGACTTCGGCAAGGAGCTTCGTGCCCTTGAGGTCGATGTGGCAGAGTTCGTTTTCCGCCACAGGACCGTCCACCTGCACAGTCACCAGGTTGGACACAATGCCCGTTACTTTACCTGTTGTACTCATTATCTATTGTATTTTTATTGTTTCTGATTTCGTCCACCAACTTCTTGAACAACTCGCGTCCGGTCTGCGGATCGAGTTTCAGCCAGCGGGCGATTATCTGGAGTTTGGCCGCGAAGCCGAGGATGGCGTCGAGAGTGAAGACCTGAAGGCCCACTATTTCGTCTATCTTCGCCCACATCAAATCGTCCAGTCCGCGCTCCCTTGCCAGGATGTCGCTGCCTTCCAGCACGCTCATCACCTGTTTCCATCCCTCGAACTCCCCGGGCTCGGCCTCCTCGTCCAGTACGAGGATATCCAGGCCTTCGGGTCTGTTCAGGGCTTTGTTGAGGAACTCCACGCGGGTGTTGCGGACGTCCAGATCATAGGAGAAGTACTCCCTGATGAAGGCGTCCTTGCTTGCGAGGGCCTTGAGGTAGAAATCGCGGTCCAGTTTCTCGGGGTCGAAACCGTGCAGAAGGATGTCCAGTATCTCTTCGTCCTTCTTCGAGAGTTGGCTGCGGATTTCTCCGATAACTCCATTGTAGTCGAGGTCTCCCCGGAAATCGCTGGTGATTACCGGGAGACTGGCTACTATGTACTCGTAATTATTCACCGAAGAGAAGTTTTTTAGTGACGGGACGGAGATATTCGCCGATAAGGGCCGTGAAAGTCTCGTCGGTGAGGCTCACGAACCAGCCGCCGTCTGCGGGACCGATGGTGAATCCGCCTGCGATTTTCTTGGAGAAGTTTGCCTTCACGCCGCCCTTGAGGGTCTTTGCGAGGGTCGCTTCCACCCACGGGCCGAGTTCCTTGCGGAGCGACTCGGGCAGCACGACCTCGAGGTCTGCGCTTTCCTGGGCGCTGAAGTTCTTCGCCACTGCGAGGATGATCTCCTTGATGAAATCAGTCTGCGAGAGAGCCTTCTCGGCACCGGCCTTCACGACCGAGTCGGTAAGGATGTTCTCGATATCCTTGCGGGTGGCCTGAAGAGCCTGCTCGGAAGCCATCTTCACGTCCGACTTCGCCTTCGCGGCGAGGTCCTCAGCGTCTTTCTCTGCCTTAGCCACTATCTTCGCGGCCTGGGCTTTTGCCTCTGCGACTATCTTCTCAGCCTCTGCGCGGGCTTCGGCGAGGTACTTGTCGCCCTCTTCCTTGCCCTTTGCAAGACCGTCCTGATAAAGTTTGTCGGTGAGTTCTTGGAGTTTGTTCTGCATATGTAAAATGTTACGATTTAATCTTTGTCGCTTAAAAAACGCGCGCAAAGATAATCAAAAGCATAATAATTGACAACAAAATATTACTGTTGGTGTGCCGGTTTGAGAAGGTCGAGGACGACTTTCACGGGATTGAAGGTCTCGACGGGGACTTCCACGAAGGAAGTGAGCCAGTCGGACATCGCCCCGTTCCAGAGTCCGGGGAGTTCGAGAGCCTTGAGTTCGCGGCCCTGGTAACTCTTGGAACTGATGAAGCCGGTCTCAGGATCCACGTGCTCGAGGAGGTTGAACTTCTCGCCGCGGGCGTCGCGCAGGCAGCAGACCAGATCCACAGGGTTAAAGTGCGTCGCTTCCTTCATCAGGGAAGGATCGCTGATCTGCACGCTCTCCAGAATCTGGAGCGAGGTGCTTCCGTCTTTTTCTCTGATGATGAACGGGCCGCCTCCCGGCTCGCCTTCGTTCCTGACCATTCCGCAGACGCGGAGCGGCCGGTCGAGCTTGGCGCGCAGGGCCAGCGCCCTCTCCTTGCAGTCCTTGAACTTGGGCATCTCGATGCAGAATTCATCGAGGAGGAACTGCTCTATCTCGTTGCAGAGGGCTTGGAACTCGTCGGTCGCGAAGCAGTCCTCGTAGGGAGGGAAGTATCCCACCAGATGAGGCTGATAAGGAGCGGGATTAATGCGGGTCATCTGGTCGAATTCCACCAGATACCCGAACACGCGGTCGCGCAACTGAAGCGCGCGTCCCATAAGGGCCTTCTTATAGAGCGCGGTAGTGGGCAGGAGCCTTTCCACCGCCACATTGTCGATATTCTTTATGCTCACCAACTCTTCCTTCACGTCGCCGAGGTTGTGGATCAGGGCTCCGTGGCCGGCGGGGCGGGTGAGGATGGTTCCGTCTTCCTTCAGGAACGGCTTGTTGTCCGGAGTGACCGCGATGGTGTCGGTCTTTTTGTCCTGGTAGGTGAACCTTATATTATATTTTACGCCGTAACGCTTCTCATACTCGTCTTTCACTTCGGCGAGAGCCTTCTCAAAGAGGGCCTTGTGCTCGGGAGAGATGGTGAAGGTGAGGTTCACAGTGCCGTCAGAATTGCGCATATACTCCTGTCCTTCCACGAGATGCTCGGCGAATGCCGTGCGGGCTTCGGTCGGGTAGCGGTGGAACTTCAACACTCCCTTTGGCTTGGTGCCGTAGCCCAGACCGTGGTCTTCGAGCATGGCGTCTGCCGTCTTCACGGGGTCGTAAGGAGCCTTTCCGAACACGGCCGGATCGTAGAATGCGAACTTCTCGATGTTCTCGGCGAGTTTCTCTATCGTCTCCGGCTTATGCGCGAAAACGTCCTTGAACATACGCGAAGCGGCGCCGGAGGCAGGCACGAACTTGCATTTTCCTGCAACCTCGGCTGTGTCGCAGTAGTCAGATGCTTCCTTGAGTTGTTTGTCGTCGAGCCTGACGATACCGCGGCCTACGGTGGCGGCAGCGACTATGTTCAGGGAGGGGAAACCTTCCTTGAACCTTTCGATTTGTTCTTTCTGTGTCATATGCGGTTATTCTATAAAAAATTCTCTGCGGTATTTGTAGTCCCTGCGGAGGGTCTTGAAGTCGGCCGGATTCATACGGAACAGGAAATCGTCCGTGAACACGGGGTAGTTGTACTGGAAGGTGCTGGTCATCTGTCCCTGGCTCATTCCCGTCATATTGAGTTTGACCGAATCCATGCCTTCGATATCGGGCACGGGCACGAAGTCGAATAGTTCCGTGATGCCGAAGTAGCGCGCGGTCGAGCGGACGGCCATACGGGTGCCTCCGAGTTTGCCCTGATAGGAGTAACCGGCTATATGCGGGGTGGCTATATCCACGGCGTCCACAAGTTTGGGATTCACGTCCGGTTCGCCGTTCCAGGTGTCTATCACCACGGAATCCAGTTTTGGAAGGGCTCTGAAAAGCGCGTCCTCATCCACGATTTCGCCTCGGGCGGTGTTGATGAGCATGGCGCCGCGGCGCATCTTTTCGAAGAAAGAGTCGTTGCACATCTTGCGTGTGGCGTCTGTCAGCGGGACGTGGAGGGTGACTATGTCTGAATTCGCAAGCAGGTAATCCAGCGAGCAGAATTGCGAGGGACCCTCGACTTCTTCCCTGGGCGGATCGTACAACAGCACTTTGAAGCCGAGTTTACGCGCCGCGCTCTCCACCGCGCTTCCGCAGTTGCCGCAGCCGATTATGCCTATCGTGGTGCCGAGGATGCTGCGGCTCTTGCGCGCGGCGCAGCCGAACATGGCTGATAGGACATAGTTCATCACGGCGCCGGCGTTGCAGCCCGCAGCTCTGGAGGTGTTGATGCCGTGCTCATTGCAGTAGGCCAGGTCGATATGGTCCGAGCCGATGGCGGCGGTGGCTATCATCTTCACGTTGGTGCCGTCCAGCAGGGCGGCGTTGCATTTTGTGCGGGTGCGGATGATGAGCCCGTCCACATTCAGCAGGTCGTTGTGCGAGATTTCCGCGCCATCCAGGTAGACGACTTCGCAGTAGGGCTCGAAGACGCCTTCGATAAACGGGATGGATTTCTCGATGACCAGTTTCATTTCAGAACGAGTTTTTCGACCTTTTTGAGTTTGGGACTGTCTTTGATGAAGAGTTCGTCTTCATCCAGTATGGAATTCATCTTCGCGATCAGCAGGTCTGTCTGCAGAAGCAGCACGCTGCGCACCACGGAAGAATTCAGGGTGATGGTGAGAGTGCCGTCTTTGAAGTAGCGCTTGATGGTGTTGGCGGCCGCTCCCGAGGCTTCCTCCCAGGCGAGGTAAATGCGGTGTGTGTTGTGCGACGCGCTGATGCCCATCGCTTTGACATAGCGTATCATCAGGCTGTCCATGCCCACGGCTGTCTTTCTCTGAACTTTCATTGTCTGGTGAAGACGCCTCCGCACGTCTGATAGAAGGTGCTCTCTTCAGTGATGCCCGCAATGATGCTCTCCAGGCGCGATTTGTCCGTGTCTGTGATGAATATCTGTCCGAAATCCTTGCTGGCGACCATCTCAAGAAGGTTCCTGGTGCGGTCGAAATCCAGTTTGTCGAACAGGTCGTCCAGGAGGAGCATCGGGGCGAAACCGTACTTCTCCTTCATTATTTCGTATTGGGCGAACTTCAGCGAGATGAGGAAAGACTTCTGCTGACCCTGGGAACCGACTTTCCTGATGGGATCCCCGTTCATCGTGAAAATCAGATCGTCGCGCTGGATTCCGCAACTCGTGAAACCGAGCAGCCTGTCCTTCGCGAGATTCTCTTTCAGCAGGTCGTAGAGCGAGCCTTTGTCCAGGTCTGAGCGGTACTTGATGCCGACTGTCTCGCGGCCGCCGGAGAGCATTTGGTAGAACTTGCCGACCTGCGGCTCGATCGCTTCCGCGCTTTTGGTGAATGCGGGATCCCCACTCGGCGAGGCGAGTGTCGATCGTGTCCAGGATGCCGTCGTCGCAGCCGCCCTTCAGCACCACATTGCGGGTCTGGATGAGTTTGTTGTAGCGCTGCATATCCGCCAGGAACTCGCGGTCTATCTGGGCCAGGACGGCGTTTGAGAAACGCCTGCGCTCGTCGGACGAATCGCTCACCAGCGAGGAATCGCCCGGGCAGACCATCACTATCGGCAGCGCGCCTATGTGGTCGCTGATCTTTTCGTAGGCCTTGCCGTCGCGAGTGACCTTCTTCTCCTCGCCCTCGGCCGTCCTTATGCCGAAGCGGGCCTGAAGCCCGTCGTGCATTTCGTAGGTCCCGGCGAGTTCGAAGAAAGAACTTCCGCGGGTATAATTGTATTTGTCCGAAGCGCCGAAAGCGCTCTTGGTCATGGACAGATAATAGATGGCGTCCAGAAGGTTGGTTTTGCCCTCGCCGTTGCCTCCGCTCAGACAGTTGAGGTTGGGAGAAAACTCCAGTTCCTGGAGGCTGATGTTCCTCCAGTTCCTCACCACTATTTTCTTGAGTACAGGCATCGGTTATTTCTTAGCCGCCCTTGGATGGGCGCTGTTGTACACTTTTTTCAGTTTTTCGATTGAGTTGTGGGTGTAGACCTGAGTCGCAGCCAGAGAGGAGTGCCCCAGCAGTTCCTTGATGCTGTTAATGTCCGTTCCTTCGTTCAGCAGTTCGGTCGCGAGGGTATGCCTGAGCACGTGGGGCGACTTGCGGGAAGTAATCTCCGGCACAGCGCCCAATTCTTCCTTCACGGCCCTGTCCACGAACACAGGATACAGCCTTCCTCCGGTCTTTGTCACCAGCAGCGGCGAATCCGCTCCGGCAGCCTCTATGCCCATTTTGTCAATCGCACGTAAATATAGCAAAATCTCCTCACAAATTGTCTCAGTGAGGGGTATTTCTCTCATCTTGTCGCCCTTCCCGTGGACGTGCATCACGCGGCGTGACGAGTCGTACGAACGGCGGTTGAGCCCGATGAGTTCCGAGCGGCGCATTCCGGTGCCATAGAGCATGCTGATGATCAGGCGCTGGAGCACGCGGGTATACAGTTGGATATCGCCCTTATCGCCCGGCTTGCCGCTGAAGAGAGGCAGCACTTCGTCGCTGCCGTAGAGCGCCGTCTTCTCGAAGTATTCGTCCATACTTTCCTCGCGGTAGAAGACGGGCAGCCGCTTTTCCACCTTCGGGCGGGGGAGTGCGCGGACCGGATTAGAGTCTATGGCGCCCTGGGCCACCAGCCAGCGGCAGAATCCGCTGAGCACGCTCAGATGCAGTCCGACCGTGCGCGCGCCCACACCCTTTTCGTCCATCAGCCACACTTCGTAACTGCGGAGGACTGAGGTGTTCAGCGAGTCGACTATGTCTTCGGGAGCGGCAAAAGCGGCGAACTGATCCAGTATCTCTTTGTAAACGGCCTGAGTGCGGGATGAATAGCGCTTCACTCCGCCCACATAAGACAAGTATTTTTTTACAGGCTCCGTCATTGCCAGAAAGGGTCTTCCTCCCAGTTTTCGGGGAAACCCATAAAAGCGGGGTCGGCGACGGGGTAATTGTGAATCAGAGTCTTCAGACGCTGGGCGAAGGTGTTTTCTGGCTTTACCGTGTTCTGCAGGTATTTGATGATGCAGAGGGTGAGGTAAATGTGCTCGGAAGCATCCGGCTGCTGCTCCGGGAACAGTCCTCGATGGGTGTCCGGCACCAGCGCGGGCACGCTGAGGGTCTTGTTCCACAGGCGGTTGTGGTGCGCGCACATATTGCGTATGTACACCAAATGGTGCAGCCAGGAGATGAAGACATTGTCTGAAACGCCGTAATTGACGGCTATCTTCACCCTGAGCGGGCCGGGTTTCATCGCGGCGTAGAGGCTGGCGAGAGTTCCCATGGAGGTAGCTTCAAGGGCGAGCCAGCAAGGCGGAAGGGGATTCGAGTATTTAAGATAAAAACGCTTGATGGCGTCGTTGTCCGAGCGCTGCACTTCGGAGGTCAGATGCCTCATTATCTCGCGGTGCTCGCCTTTGCTGCGGAAATGATCCGGGTTCATATACCAGTACCCGGAGTCGTCCGACGAGGAAGAGTAAGCCATCTTCGCTCTAATGGAGATTTCGATCTTCTCCATTTCGTGGAAGATGAGTTCGCGAAGGCGCCTGTCGAAGCCGTAAAGGGCATACGCCTGCTCCAGAGTCGCTCCCTGCTTGAAGCGGTGAGTCGCGCGGTCCTCCATCAGAGGCACCAGGTAACTCTTGAAACGGGAGTAACTGATGTTCTGCAGCACACGCAGCGCTTTCTTCTCATCCTTGATGATGAGACCCTGGCTTTTCAAGAGCCTGATCTGGTCTTCGAAAGACAGCGCGCTGCCGTGGAATTCTGTTTTCAGCATAGTAGAGCAAATATAACAAAAATGGATTAAATTTGTGCGTATGAAGCAGATATGGGATCCGCTGAGGCGTAAAATGGTGGCGCTTACTCCCGAGGAGCAGGTGCGCCAGTGGTTCATCGGCGTGCTGCGGGATTCATTCGGTGTCCCGGAGCATATGATGGGCAGCGAAGTCGCCTTCGAATTCGGCCATAAGCAGTACCGCGCGGACATAGTGCTTTTCTCCCGCGAAGGAAAACCGCTCGGAGTGGTCGAGTGCAAGCGCCCGGAAGTGGAAATCTCGGAAGAAGTGGTCCGCCAGGCGATGCGTTACAACGCAGTGCTGGACGTCAAATACATTTTCCTCACGAACGGAAATAATACTTATCTTTACGGCAGGGAAGGCGAGCGTTTCGTCCGCCTTGCCGCTGTGCCCACATACGAAGAAATGCTATGCCGACAATAGTGCCGCAGTACCTGGACCGCAAGATTTTCCGCCTCGTCAGCGACGTCGCGGCGGAGCGGGGCGTGCGCGCCTTCGTGATCGGGGGCTATGTGCGCGACTGCTTCCTCGGCCGCCCTTCCTGCGACATAGACATAGTGGTGGAAGGCAGCGGGATAGAGTTCGCCCGCGCTGTGGGCGAGAAGACACATTCGTATGTGTCGTATTTCAAGAATTTCGGCACGGCGATGCTGCATTACGAAGGCGACGAGATAGAGTTCGTGGGCGCCCGCAAGGAATCTTACCGCCGCGAATCCCGCAAGCCGATAGTGGAGAACGGCACTCTTCAGGACGATCAGGAAAGGCGCGATTTTACCATCAACGCGATGGCGTTCTCGCTGCAGAAAGACTCCTTCGGCGAACTGGTGGATCCGTTCGGCGGTATCAAGGACCTTGCTGCCGGTATAATCAGAACCCCTCTGGATCCGGATACGACCTACTCTGACGATCCGCTGCGTATGCTCAGGGCCGTGCGCTTCGCCACCAAACTCTCGAATCCGCAGCAGACTTTCACGATAGTGCCCGAATCGCTCGAATCCATGCGCCGTATGGCCGACCGGTTGAGCATCCTCTCCGTGGAACGCATTACCGAAGAACTGAACAAGATGCTCGTCACGAGCAGGCCTTCGATGGCCTTCGAACTGATGGAGCAGACCGGCCTTCTTCAGCGCATTCTGCCCGAACTGTGCGCCCTGAAGGGCGTTGAGACCCAGGAGGGGAAGGGCCACAAGGAGAACTTCTCGCACACGCTGATGGTGCTGGACAATGTGGCCGCGACGGACGGCCCCGAGCCCAAATTGTGGCTGCGCTGGGCAGCGTTGCTCCACGACATAGGCAAGCCGGCCTCCAAGCGCTTCGATCCGACGACCGGCTGGACTTTCCATGGCCACGATCTTATCGGCTCCAAGATGGTGCCGAAGATATTCGAGCGCCTGAAACTGCCGATCGATGCGATGAAGTACGTGAAGAAGTTGGTCTGGCTGCACCTCCGCCCGATAGCTCTGGTGGATGACGGCGTGACCGATTCGGCCGTGAGGCGCCTTCTCTTCGACGCAGGCGAGGATGTGGACGACCTGATGATACTTTGCAGGGCAGACGTGACCTCCAAGAATCCTGCGAAAGTGGCGCGCGTCCAGTCCAATTTCTCGCTGGTGGAGCGTAAACTGGTGGAGGTTGAGGAGAAAGACAAAATCAGAAATTTCAAGAACCCGATTACCGGCGAACATGTGATGGAGGTCTACGGCCTGGGTCCGTGCAATACCATCGGAATACTCAAGGAAGCCGTCAAAGAGGCGATTCTGGACGGCGTTATAGAAAACGATTTCGCTCAGGCGGATGCCTTTATGAGGGCGAAGGCCGCCGAAATAGGGCTTAAAGAAGTTGGCAATGAATAATACCTCGATACTTATAATCTACACCGGCGGCACGATCGGTATGAAGACAGATCCCCAGGTGGGGGCTCTTCGCCCGTTCGACTTCGCGCAGATACTCGAAGAAGTGCCCGAACTGAAGAAATTCGCCGGCACTATCGATTCCTATTCTTTCGATCCGCTGATAGATTCGTCGGACATAGATCCGGAGATGTGGAAAAAGATGGCTGTGACCATCAGGGACAATTACGACCGTTACGACGGTTTTGTGGTGCTGCACGGCACGGACACCATGTCCTATTCGGCTTCTGCCCTGAGTTTTATGCTCCACAATCTTGGCAAACCGGTCATCTTCACGGGAAGTCAACTCCCCGTGGGCGCGCCACGCACGGACGGAAAGGAGAATCTCGTGTCCGCCGTGGAGATAGCGGCGGCGAAGAACCCGGACGGCAGCGCGCGAGTGCCCGAGGTGGCGATCTATTTCGGCTCGCGGCTCATGCGCGGCAACCGCACGACCAAGGTGAGCGCGGAGAGTTTCGAGGCTTTCCGCTCGCCCAATCTCGAGCCGCTCGCCGAAACCGGCATAAACATACGATACAACGACCGCGTCATACGCAAGTGGAACGGTCTTCCGCTGGTGGTGTCGCTGGGTCTGGACACCCGCGTGTCCATCCTGAAAATCCACCCCGGCATCACCCCGCAAGTGGTCAGCAACATCCTCCTCGGCCTTGAAACGAGGGCAGTCATAATCGAGACCTACGGCTCGGGCAACGCTCCGTCGGCGCCGTGGTTTCTCGATCTGGTGCGTGAGGCTGCCGCATCGAAGATACTGGTGAACGTGACGCAGTGTCCCGCGGGCACCGTGGACATGGATCTGTATGCCACGGGCAAGCAGATGAAAGAAGCCGGGGTCGTGTCCGGAGCGGACAGCACCACCGAAGCGATGCTCGCCAAACTGTTCCATCTGCTGGGCTCCGGTCAGTCCGACGAGGAAATAAAAAAGCATCTCGGCGAGAGCCTGAAGGGCGAGGTATAGTATTTGATTGTCCTTACGAATATGAAACGTTTTATTATATCGGCGCTGATACTCCTTACCGCATTCCAGGGAGTGTCGTTCGCGCAAAGCAGGCTCGATCCCGCGACTCTCGCAAAGAGAGAGGCCCGCAAGAACCTGGTCATCAAAGAGTGGAACACTGACGCCAAGTCCAAGACTAAATGGCTGGACCGCGTCACCAAGTACGACGAATTCGGCCGCAAGGTCGAGGAGATCGAGTACAATCAGTATGGAATGGCTTGGAGAGAGGTCTATGAGTACGATCCCGTGGTGGATAAGATCTCCAAGGAGACGAGGTACAATGCGAAGAACAAACCGATTCTGGTTCGCAAATACGAATACGACGAAGACGGCACCAGGAAGAAGCAGTACAACTATTCTCCGTCCGGCCGCCTGATGACTATCAAGGTATTCGAATACTCTTCAGAATAATATTTGATGGCAGGCCGGGATTTCAGCAAACTGCCCGTCTGGAAAAGGATGGGGACAATCTCCCTGGACGAGATGGATTCGATCAAACTGATGAACAGGGTCGACACCAAATTCGTCACGGACGGAGATGCCCTCGTGCGTGTGCTGGACTCCGCGGCGGATCAGGGATACCGCGTCTGCCTGATTGAAGAGCATCCGGTAACTGCTTATTATTCAGTCTATTACGACACTCCTGACCTTTTTATGTACACTGCTCACGAGACAGGACGCAAGACAAGGCAGAAAGTGCGCGTGAGGACTTACTTGATTTCCGGGGACACTTATCTCGAGATCAAGCGCAAGCAGAACAACGGAAGAACGAAAAAGAAGAGAATACCTCTTCCGGTGGAGGAGAGGATGGATTTCGCCGGCGATCTCACAGCGGCGGCTTTTCTTGAAGAAAAATCGTGGTTCAAGGCGGCGGATATACTGCCCGAGTGCACCACCGAATTCGACAGAATTACCCTGGTGAATGCCGCGAAGACGGAGAGGCTGACGATAGACACCAATCTTCGTTTCCACAACTTCCGTTCGGGGCGTGACGCCTCGCTGAAAAGCGCGGTTATTATTGAACTTAAGCAGGACGGCCGCATGCCGTCGCAGATGAAGGGGATACTCCTCGAACACAGAATACATCCTCTGAGGATCAGCAAATACTGTATGGGTGTTATGCTCACTGATCCGCAGGCCAGAAGCAACCGCTTCAAGGAAAAACTCAGGATGGTGGAAAAGATTATAAACGACAAAATAGACAGATATGAAAGCAATTCTTAGGACTCTGGCAGTGGGCCTCGCGCTCCTTTTAGTCGGCAGCGCCGCTCAGGCCCAGCCACAGGGGACAGTTCAACTCCTTCCCGCGGAAGAACTCGAATCGGAGCAATTCCCCGAGTTCGACCCCACGATAGCGCAGGAGAACGGCTATCAGGTGGATCTGGACGAAGCCACGGGCGAGTACAAAGTCCGCTCCTCGCTTTCGGGTGTGTGGGAGAGCATACTCAAGTTGCTTGAGCGCTTCCTTTTCAATCTCCTCGTCAGCTGGCTGATCGTGCATTTCCTCTATTTCCGCAAGAACGGAAGGAGCGATTACTATTTCACCTTCCTGGTGTTTTCGTCGGCGATGTTCCTGCTGCTGTTCGTGATGAACAACCTCAGCCTTCAGATTGGTTTCACCCTGGGTCTTTTCGCCATCTTCGGAATGATACGCTACCGCACTGAGGCGGTGCCCGTTCGCGAAATGACCTATCTGTTCATCATTATCGCACTTTCGGTGGTGAACGGTGTGGGCGCGGATATGCCCATCCTTGAGATTGTGACCGCTAACCTGCTGGTGGTGCTGCTTATCTTCGGTCTGGAAAATGCCAAGATGATGAAGGGCCGCACAAGCACCAAACTGGTTATCTACGACAGGATAGACCTCATCGTGCCCGAGAAGAGGGCGGAGTTGGTGGCCGATCTGGAAAAACGCTCGGGACTCAAGGTGAAGAGCCTTGAGATAGGCCAGGTGGATTTCATCCGCGACTGCGCATGGATAAAAGTGACCTATATGCTCGCTCCGGGCGAGGATAATTCCATCGATTCTTTACGCAACCCCAAGGATTTCCAGGAAAGCAGATAGAGTATGAAGAGGTTTTTGCTTGTGGCCGCGCTTGCGGCGCTCCCTCTGTGTTCAGCCTTCGCATCAGGCGATCCGGAGCAGTTCGGCACAAAATACTCCGCCAAGGCCAACTGGAAAGTGATGCGGGGCCTTCACATAATAGCCTCGGAGGAGGTTAAACTCGGATCCTCGTTCGGCTTCAATAAGACCACGACCACCTTTGGGGGCACATACAAACTCAATAACTATATGAAGGCCGGCCTGGCCTACAGCGCAATAGGCGTGAGCAAGTCCTCCGGGCTGGATTGGCGCCACAGAGCCACGCTGAGTCTGACCGAGTCCTGGAAATACGAACAATTCCACTTTTCCGTCAAGGAGTCTTTTCAGGCGACCTACAGGGTGAAGGAGAATATGAATACCTACCAGAATCCTCGCACCAAACTGGTCTTCAAGACTCGCGCTAAGGCTTCGTACAAGCCTGTCCATTCGAGGTTCACTCCTTACGCCCAGGCTGAGATCAAGTTGATGCTCAACGGTGCCAACTGGGTGTCAGACGATGATGTGACCTACACTTTCGACGGGCACAACGATTTGTATTTCAATAGATTACGTCTTCAGGCGGGAACTGAGTACAGGTTCAATCTTCAGCACGCGATCGAGTTCTTCGTGCATTATGACTATCTGATCGACAAGGATGTCGATTATTCCCGTACTTTGGGCAAACTGCAGACGATTACCATCACCCAATATCCCTACATAGGGCTGGGTGTCGGTTACCTGTTCTCGTTCTAGATTACCGTTTGATCAGATCGAACCTCCAGGTGACGCCCACCTGGAAGTTGTTGTCGTGGTTGTCGCTGTCCCTGAACCAGATGGCGTGCAGACGCAGTTTGTTGTCGCCATAGGGGAAGTATTCGATTCCGCAGCCGCCGTAGAGATAATCGTAGCCGGGCGCCATCACGGTGTCGTAGGCTATTCCGTTTGCATCCACGTTCGCGGCGTCGTTGCGTTCGAAACCTATCTTGCCGCAGTAGTTCCATTTCCCCACGCTCCAGATCACCTTGGTGATGAAGGTGTAATCTGAAAAGATGTTGTCCTGCCTGAGGTTAGCCCTGTCGATCAAGTCCAGGTCTATGGCCACATTTCCGAGCACCAGATGGTTGCCCAGGGCGGCGTAGCCTATGAAGCGGCGGTAGTTGTCCTCGACCGCGTTAAGGGTCCATATTGTGTGCCACCACGGCGTGATGTGGCCCTGCCATGCCAGATTGTAGGCGAAAGTGTCGCTGAAGCCGTACGACAGGGGAGAGTTGACGACCTGGAAGGTCACCGACTGACCGCCGGCTATCTTGTAATCGGTGGTGACGCCCACGGCGTATCCCTGGGGAAGGTTATTGCAGAAATTGCTGTAGAAGTAGACGTCTATAGGCATCGAATCGTATTCGTAGCCGCCGACCAGAATGGCCTGCTTGCCGGAGGTGACGGTCCACTTGTCCGAGGGGCGCCAGATCAGGGCAGCCCAGTCGGTCGCGCGAAGCGGGTCCACGGCCGTGGGAGCCACGTTCAGGCGATGCCTGATGCGGAAGCCGACCTTGTCGGTCATCGTGCCGTAGATGTTGACGTTCAGATGGTCTCCAAGGAAACGGCCTGTGTATCTGCCGCCCTTCACGGCTTCGTTGTAGGCCGCGCGGGCATCGAAATAGAGGGTGTCCACTTCCGCTCTGGCCGCGAACGGCGCCAAGAGCAGGAATGCTGATATAATGATAGTTTTTACGTTCATTTTACTTCGCAAATGTAACGAATGTCCGGCAATAAATGATTATATTTGTACGTTGTTTCACTAAAACTATGTTTAAAACCATTCTTAAAGCCCTGGGTTCCGGAAAGTTCTGGAAAGAGCTTATTATTATGACGGTGGGTATGATGGTAGGCGCTGCTGCAGTCTACTATTTCCTTGTCCCCAGCAAGCTTGTAATCGGCAGTATTTCCGGTCTTTCAATCGTTATCTCCGGCATCTTCGAGAATATGGGAATAGCGATCAAGGTCTCCTGGGTGGTGGTGGCGATCAACGCCATACTCCTGGTGCTGGCATACTTCCTCATAGGAAAGGAGTTCGGCATCAAGACGGTCTACACCGCCCTGATACTCGGTCCGCTTATGGATTTGTGGGAAGCGATACTCCCGTATGAGAAGATTATAGCCGAAGGATCAACTTCCGTGATGGGAGATCCGTGGTTCGACCTGTTGTGTTTCGTGCTGATGCTCAGCATCTGTCAGGCTATCCTCTTTAATATAAATGCATCCACGGGCGGACTGGACATACTCGCAAAAATCCTGAACAAATATCTTCACTTCGATATCGGCGCCTCCGTCTCTATCGCCGGCGCGGTCATCTGCCTCACCGCACTTGCCATCAACCCGTTCCAATTGGTGGTCATCGGCCTTATCGGCACCTGGATCAACGGCCTTGCTGTGGATTACTTCACGGCCTCGCTGAACCGTAAGAAGCGCGTATGTGTGGTGACGGACGACAGCGAAGAGATACGCCACTTCATCGTGGATGATCTGAAGCGCGGCTGCAGCATTTATCAGGTGAGGGGAGGCTTTTCCGGACAGGATCATGTGGAACTTCAGGCCATTCTCTCGCAGGATGAGTTCGCAGCTCTGATGAATCATATCAGAGTCCACAACATCAAGTGCTTCATCACTGCAGGCAATGTCTCCGAGGTCTACGGAATGTGGAACAAAGCCAAAAACAAAAACCTTAATAAACTGAACTAGATAGTGCTTTGGCGCCCACAAAAAAAGAGTCCATCGCGGACTCTTTTTTTGTGGGCGGTGGCGGATTCGAACCGTCGACCCCATGCTTGTAAGGCATGTGCTCTGAACCAGCTGAGCTAACCGCCCGTTCAGGGACTGCAAAGATACTCCTATTTTCCTAAACGACAAGATTTTCATACAAAGATTTCCGGAAAATGATTATCTTCGCGGTCCATTGCAACGAATGGCACGAAAAATGAATCTTTAAAGACGGAAAATAATTAACTACAGATATGAATATCAAGTTTTTCGCAAAGACAATTGCAGCAGTCGCGCTCACAATGTTCGCGTTTGCAGCATGTACAAAAGATCACAAGGGTCCCAAAGATCCCAAAGATCCTAACGATCCTCACTACGGCGATACTCCTGAGGAGACCGTGACCGCCGGCCTTTCGGTCAAGGCCACTTATTTCGGAGATTACTACGAGAACAGTTTCCAGGATTATATCCTTCTCTTCCAACTTGGAGAAATCGGAGAAGACGGTTACTTCAAGACCAGCGGAGTGGAACTCAGCCTGGAGGTCCTCACTGCGACGGGCGGCGCAACGCTTTTCCCTGCAGGTATTTATGAAATCACTGACGATAAGTTCAACTCCGCGGGTATCGTGCCTTCCATCGAGAAAAAAGACGAAAATAACGTCGTGACCTACGGTGACACTTATCTCTACACTCAGCAGGATGCTGACAATTACTGGCTCGAGCCTCTCGAGAGCGCTCACCTCGAGGTGGAGATGAACGGCGCGCAGTACACTATCAAAGTGACGGTCAAGGTGGCCGGTGAAGAGTATTCATATCTTTACAAGGGTGCTCTTCCCATCGAGGATAAGAGTGATTCCGCGAATCCCGGTCCCGGCGAAGACGGCCCGGACGGAGACTATGACTTCAAGGCTGACCAGGCTTATGCATTCAATCTCGGTCATTCCTGGACTATGGACACCGACGATTGGGAGATGGAATTCTACAATTCCAAGAACTCGGACGAGTGGATGTCGATTGAGTTCACCGCTGCATCGGCTTCCAACATCAAGGAAATCCCTACCGGCACATTCTCGATTCCGGCCAACTTTTACGACGATGATTTTGAGGTGGTTGCCGGAAATCTGCTTCCTCCTTATTTCTGGCAGGAAGAGTACTGCGGCACCTTCTATGGCTTCGGCAAGGATGTTTGGTATGTAGCCGACTCCGGCAGCCTTAAAATTTCGAAGTCCGGTAATAATTACACCTTCGAACTGTCCTTCAAGGATAACGGCGACGAAGATCTCGGCTACGCTCCTGCAAGGGTCACTATGACCTACACCGGCACGGTTGAGGTGGATACCAGCAGTTGGTGGGACGGCAATGAAGACGAGGGTATGCGCATGATCAGAAAGGCGACCCCTTCCTTCAAAGTCAAAGTGTTCCGCAAACCTGCGAACAGGCGTCCTGTGAAGGCGGCATGCAAATATGCCGGCCGCCTTTCATAAGGCGATTGCCGATAACGGGGATGTTTTGGTTTTGACAGCATCGTAGACGGCAGCAAGCACGCCGGGAGTCGAAGGCCCTCCCGTTAATCTCAGTCTTCAACCAATAGTAGGCAACTACAACTATTCATACGCTTGCTAAGTCACCAAGTGACACGCATTAATCAGAGCCGCCAAGGCTGCGGCACTGACGTATATCCCGCCAGGATTCAGGCCGGTCCTTTCTGGCACACGGGGTATCATCAAGACCGGATGCGCGGAGGGACTCCTTTAAACTCCGCTAAGATTTAAAGGATAAGCGTCGGCATAGCCCGTCTTCCGGCATACCGTCGCCTACAATAAAGGAAGAATAAGCGTGTAGAAAACTACCGGGTATTATGTTTGGACGGCGGTTCGAGTCCGCCCATCTCCACACAAAAAGGTGACCAGTCGGTCACCTTTTTGTGTGGAGATACGTGCTGCCATGCAGCACGTATCTTACCATCCCCCTGCACCCCCAGGGGACTGTGGGGCGTACCCCCCAGACCCCCTGCCATTGTTAATTCGCCCCGTTTCGTACACCAGAGACCATTTTTATGTACCAAATGTCCATTATTCCCGTTTCGTACACCAGAGACTATTTTTGTGTACCAAATGTCTTTTCCTGATTTAGGTTGACTTTTTTGAAGTCGTAACCCTGAAGAAAGTTGACCTGGATTTAACTTATCGCTGATTTATGTTGACTCGTCGTCAA
>CAJOHV010000004.1 GCA_905234485.1 uncultured Bacteroidales bacterium
TCATACAAATGATTGCAAAACCCTTGGCAAGATCCAATTCGACCTGCCGACCTGTGTTCAGCGATTCCTGTCCGAAAAGAGTCATCTTCTGTTTTTTTTTCAAAGATACCGCTTTCCGGTCAAATCGTCAAAAGCTAGTATTTGAAAGGAGTGTATTTCATCCAGTCGATTTCGAGCTCATCGGGGTAGAGCGGTTTTTCGACTGAATTGGGGTTAGTCTCTACGGGCCAGTTGTTGGTATGCTTAAGGATTACGAAAAAGCCGGATACTCTACTCCGCGCTACTTCAGCACGCGTTTCAAGAGTCTCCACGACGGGCTAACCCCCTTGAGATTCCGTCAGTTACGCTCTAAGATGTAGCCTGCTGCCAGGCCTTTTCCCACTGAGTCAGTAAACGGCTCTTGGAGGCAGGCTCGAGGAAAGAATACTCGATGCTGCTACGGCATAGTTGCCGGACTTCATCCAAGGACAAATCCCAACCGACCGTGACCGCCAGCAGGTCTCCGGTCAGGGGTTCGTCAGCTTGATAGGCCGGATCGTCGGAACAAACAACCAGCGGAATGCCGGACTTGCGGTAGAGATTGGCCGGATGCTGCGCAAAGTCGGCGCAATAGCCAAGGGCCGCATTCGAGACTGGGCAAATCTCCATACAGATGCCCTTGCGGCGTATTTCTTCCTCCAGCGCCGGATAGCGGTAGAGGTTGAATCCATGTCCGAGCCGCTCGATACCGCAACGCAGGGCGATCGCTATCTCGTTGTTTTCGCCGCTGAGGCTTTCGCCCGCGTGCAAAGTCAGATGAAGGCCAGGATGCTCGCGGATAATCTTCCGCACACGCTCCTCGTAACGGGCGAGCGAAAAACTGCGGTCTTCGTCGTTGACGATGTCTATGGCCACCACAAGGTCGTGTTCCCCGTCCTTGACGTTGTCACGCACGTACATGGCGTTGTCCATGAACTGAGGATCCCACACGTCGTTCTTGCCGGCGCAAGCCACGATGCGCAGCGTGATCGAAGGATCCACCTCCGCACGGACGCTCTGCAGCGCACGCAGGAAAGCCTCTCCCCTTGCGAGAGCATCTTCACGGGTGCCGAAGAACGGGCAGCGGAGTTCGACATGCATCACCCCGATTGAATGATAGTGCTTAAGAACGCGCGTGTAGTAATCCTGAACCAGCGAGGGGGTCGTGCATATGCTGCCGCACTTGATGAATATGCCCTCGAACCAATCCCAGGTGCGCTGCTCCCCCGCGCCAAGCACTGTCCACTGGTGACGGAAAACCTCAACCGTCAGCCCCTCCGACAGGAGTTCAGACATAGTCTTGCTTCCGTAGGGTGCCCCTAAGCCGGAATAATGGATCTGCCATTCGGGAGTTATGACGAGTTCCGGATGGTCTTTCAGGA
The DNA here is from genome assembly GCA_905234485.1 of uncultured Bacteroidales bacterium. GTDB lineage: Bacteria > Bacteroidota > Bacteroidia > Bacteroidales > UBA932 > Cryptobacteroides. The sequence goes on from CAJOHV010000004.1 coordinate 1,401, forward strand.
ACGCGACCTGCTCGCTTATCGGCAGAATCGCATCGCAATGGGCGTGAAGGTCCGCGCCCTTGGGAAGAGAACGCAGGAATTTGAACAGCGCCGAGCCATAGACTTCACGGTCGCGAAGGAAGTCTATACAAGTGCCGAACTGCTCCTTGAAAGCAGCCTTGAGTGATTCAAATTCCTGAGACAAAAGCATAACCCTACTGGATCTCGAACAGATTCAGGAAGCCTGTCATCATAAAGACGCTACGAATCTCGTTGGATATGTTTCTGACGATAACCTTTCCGCCCTTCGCGGCAGCCGCCTTACGCAGGGTAATGAAGATGCGCAGTCCGGAACTCGAGATGTAGGCAAGGTCCGTGCAATCCAGAATGATGGTGCCTCCCGCATCCTCTTCCAAGGCGTTCATCTGAGGAGCAATCTCCAAAGAGGCCGGCGTGTCCAGACGCCCGATCAGATAAGCGGTCACTTCCCCGCTTTCGCGTACAAACTTAACTTCCATAGTATCAATATTTCTTTGTTATTATCAAAACGTTCTTATTTCCTCTTCTCTCATAGCGGACATCGTCCATAATCTGACGTACCAGGTGAATTCCCAGACCGCCGATCGGACGATCCTCCACTCCGGCATTGATGTCCACATCCGGCCTTGCGGTCGGATCGAAGGGCTTGCCGGTATCAGTGATTGTGAAGGTCAGCGCCTTGTCCGTCACTGCCGCATCGACAATCACATCACCTTCGGTTCCCTCAGGATAGGCATACAGCACCACGTTTGTGACCGCTTCTTCCAGAGCGAGGTTCAGACTGCCCTCCAATTCGGAATTGAGTTTGGATGCTTTGACTGCCTCCTGCACGAATGCCGGGAGCAGGGATATCTGGTCAACGCTGTTCTTTAACACGAGACGATGCGAACAGGGGACATAGTGGATAAAGAGTATCGTTAGATCATCGCTCTGCGGCGCATCGCCCACGAAGGCCTGAACGTCCTTTTTGATGACGTCCAGGTGCGCCTGCGCGCTCTTCCTGCCGTGGAGATTCTTTTCCATTCTGACCTCTCCGAACTGCTCGTGCGCTGCGTTCTCCGCCTCCGTAAGGCCGTCCGTATAGAGGAAAATGGCATCGTCGTAGCGGAATGGCATCTCCTGCTCCTTGAATTCGTATCCTCCCATGATTCCCAAAGGAAGGTTAGGCTCCACGGGAAGAGGCTTGATGACATTGGTGAGCGTGTAGGGAGGATTATGACCGGCGTTACAGTAGCGCAGATGGCCATTCGCCAGATCCAGCACTCCGCAGAAGAATGTGACGAACATATTGCTCTCGTTCATAGACGAAAGATTGTCGTTCATCGCCTGTACTATGCGCCCGGGGCTGTCTTCTTGGGCCGACAGGTTACGGAAGGTGGTACGGGTCACGGCCATTACGAGCGCGGCCGGCACACCCTTTCCGCTCACATCGCCCACACAGAAGAAGAGTTTTTCGTCGCGGATGAAGAAATCGTATAAATCGCCGCCCACCTCCTTCGCCGGGACTATGGTCGCGGCCATATCAAGGTCGTGACGCTCGGGGAACGGAGGGAAGGTCTTCGGGACCATGGACATCTGTATGCCGGTGGCAATCTGCAGTTCTCCCGCAATTCTCTCACGCTGCTTGTCCAGTTCGCGGAAACGTCGTTCGCCCCTGACAAACGATTGCAGCATCAGAATAATCATCAACAGGCCGAGCAACTGCAATATGCCCACTATGGTTCCTACTCGGCGCAGAACGCCGAAGATATCGCTTTCCGGAATGACGAGCGAGATGGTCCAGCCTGTACGCTCCACCGTGGTGTCGAAAACCAGGCTCTTCGGGTCCTGTGTCGCCGACGGACTTATCAACATATGGCCTTCACGGCTGCTAACCGTACAGTAGGCGTTGGGATAGACCTTAATGCGGCCCATGAGTTCCTTGAGCCATTCCAATGATATGTCAGCCGTCAGCACTGCCGCCTGCGTGCCTTTAGCGTCCCGGATGGGGAACGAGAAGGTGGTCATCAGCATCTCGCCGCCGCCTTCGTCCACGTAAGGTTCGGACCAGTAGCCCTCTCCCTGTACAAGCGGCCTGACGAACCACTCCTGCGAAGGATAATCATACTCCGCGGTCGCGAGCGAAAGAGCCTTCAGCGAACCGTCCGGCTCTCGGCAGACATAAGGGGAAAAGAGTGGCCTGTCGGCCCTATATCCGGGCACAAGCGCCACGGTCGAACCCGCAACCACAGGGTTGTCGGAAACGATGCGCTCACACACCCGCTCCAGGCTGTCCGGGAAATCCAGGCACCACTGCGCGATCCACACGCTGTTGCGCACGGCCGCCTCGGCCTGGTCGATTATGTCCATAATCTCGAAACTCGTTGCGTTCAGTTCGCTCTCCGCCCTCAATTTAGCCTCCTCACGAAGACCTTGCTGCGAGAAGTAGAACTGCACGAGCGCCGTGACCTCCAGGGCGACGGCGGCCACGATAACCAGCAACAGAGCCTTAAGATTTCTCAGTTTTTTCATAGGATATTGCTCAGTGCGGCACGGAATTCAGGCATAGGGCATTTGGCGTCCCTTTCGATGATAAGGGTCTTAAGGCCGGCATACGGACGCACAAGTTCCTCGATCTCTTTAAGTGGAATGCCTTCGCCGAAATAGACAGGAGCGAAGCAGTCCCAGAATTTCATCGCCAGAGACTTCGGCATATGGAAGGTCTCCTGGATGAAGTCTTCCCCGCTGAGGTAGCAGCAGAGATACACCATGCCGATATCGAAGAGGTGGTTACCCCAGCAGAAATCGCCGAGGTCGATGAAGTAGCGCTGATTGCCCACGAAGATGGCGTTGCTATACTGAAGGTCGCCGTGGATGGCTGTGTCTTCGTCGGGGGTGTCGGCAATGAATCTCTCGATTTTCGCCTTTTCGGAAGACGTGAAGAAAGGATTCTCCGCGAGCAGACGATAATAGCGGTCCTTGACATTCTCGAATTGGGTGGTGTCCACGTGTGTGGCGTGCAATTGCTTGCACATTCCCGCGAATTCGGCGGCAAACTGCGCCACCTTCTCCGGTTCGTCGCCCGTCGCGCGGGAATACGATTTCTTCCCGAGGATGCGTTTGAAACGTATGCCGTAGCGTCCGTCTTCGGTCACGACATATTCGCCCGGTTCCGGGGTGGGTATGCCCATATCGTAGACCTTGCGGGCCAGCAGCATCTCATCCAGCGGCTGCTGGATCTTTCCGGGGAAGTAGAGTTTGAGCATCACCGAGGGATCGCCCTTGAGGTCATAACTTTCTCCGTTGAAACCGCCGCCGGACAGTTCGTAATCGGCGAGGGATATCTTAATCGCTTCCATCATGCAAATACTTCGTTTATCAGTCTTTCAAATTCCTTGAAGGCGAAAGTGTCCTCAAGTTCCCTTAAGGAATCCGCCAGGCCGCGATAGTGCCATTCGTGGTCTTTGGGATCCTTCGCATGGAATATGTTCCACAGTTCGTCGCCTTTCACTGCGTAATCGCGCGCAATCGCCCGCATATTCGAGAGTTTATCGCCCAGCGCCACGATCTTCGCGTCGCGACTCGCTTTCGCGAGCCGGTCGATGGCCGCCCTCTTTCGTGCGTGCCAACTGTCTTCTTCGGAGACGCCGGCCTCGAACTGATCGCTCTCTTCCGCCACCAGCGCTGCGATGCGGTCGCCGAATTCGGCGCGGATCTGCTCCACGGTGACATCCGTATCCTCCACCGTGTCGTGGAGCGCGGCGGCAGCGAGCAGTTCCTGGTCCGCCGTCATTGTGGCCACTATCTCCACCGCTTCGAGCGGGTGGACTATGTAGGGATAGCCCTTTCCACGCCGCTCCGTGCCGGAGTGGGCGCGTACGGCGAAAATAATCGCGCGGTCGAGCAACGCGGTGTCCAGAGGTTTGTTTGCCATAGGCTTATTGGTTCATAAACGGCAGGTCCTTCGTCTGCTCCAGCAGGAAGGCCGCCATACTATCGTTATACTCCGACGGACCGTTGAGAGTGTCCAGCATCAGTTTGAGACCCGGGCGCCCTCCCCCGTTCTTGAGTATGTAGGCCGTGCACAGATTCTGAGGCGCCACTGCCGAAGACAGAATATCCAGGTCCGTGATACCGAGTTGGAAACACGCGATCTGGTAGGCCGCATCCGAATAATCCTTCACCATCTTGACTATATCTCCCAGGGTCGTGAAGCCCATCGCCTTGAAAAGCGGGAGGAAGTTCGAAAGATCCACCTGCTGGACTTCGGCCTGGTTGAGCGATGCTATCTTTTTCGTCAGGCGGTCGAAAGGCCCTATCTGCAGGAAACTCTTGAACGAATCGCCGTCCAGAGAGACTTCTTCGAGATTTCCCGATGCCACCAGTTTCTGCACGTTACGGCGATGTTCGGCCACCTCACGGCGTATGCGGCTGAACTCGTCGTCCACGAGTTCAAGCATGCCGGCAAGGCGGCTGAGGTTGCGAAGATAGACCTTCGGAATCTCCACTCCGCTCTTGTAACCTGTGTCGTGGTTCATATTCGCCCAGGCGTGCTGGAGGACGGTGCGCATCTGCACCTCGAAGCGTATTTTGTTGATCTCCGGATACTCCGGGTTCGAATACTGTGATTCGGGGATACGGCAGATGTAGTGCAGCGAAAGGTAACCGAAACTGTCTATCTCGTGCGCTTTGCGCTTGTCGATGCTGTTTTCCCAATCAATCTCGAACAGGCGTTCAAGCACGGAAGCGACCTTGTCCACGTCATCTATATAGAATGTGATGACGCGAAGGCCCACGATGTCCGTGATATCGAAGATGTCGCGGTACTTGGATCCCTTCAACGCGAGTTTTCCCTCAAGTGACTCCTCCGTCTTCACACGGTGCTCCACCGTGGCCACCACAAAGCCGGCCTCCCGGAAGAAGGCCTCCAACTTAGAGGGAATCATCTCCGCCATCTGTGTGTAGATGGGGATAAGGGACTTGTACTGATTCAGCAAGCCCTGCGAATGAGCGTCCAGCATTTATTTCGTGTTCGGATGCAGTTTGCGATGCAGTTTCACGCCGTTAAGCAGAGAGACTATATCAGCCCTGTCCATATAGGCAGCGCGAATCCACTCACCGCGGGTGACGCTGAACTCGAGTTGACGAGTGATGAGCAGGCGACGAGCGGTAACGGTGACGGGCTCCAGTTCCTCTTCATTCGGATAGCCGAATGCAAGCACTCCAAGAGTTTCCATCCTGGCGCCTCTGGGGCCCTTCGCATGCTCCTTGAACTGCTCGAGTTTAGCCTGGGCTTCTTCTATCGTGGAGCCGAGAGGGATGAAGAGAACGAAGATCGGATCGAAATTAATCTGGACGATCTCGCCGCCGACACCCATATTGCCGACTTCCAGATAGTACTGGTCGAAATCAGGCATATAGAAAACGGAGACCTCGGTTCCGTCCTCGTGCTCGATTTCGGTGATATCGATGGTCTGTTTGAGAATCTTTTTGTCCTGCGCGCTTGCGATAACGGGCATAACTGAAAGCAGCAGCACTGCGAATACTTTGATTAGGCTCTTCATAAACGATTATTAGTTAGTTATTACAAATAAGGTTTCCTACAAATTTACTGTTTTTCCCGAAAAAACACTCAAAACGCCAAATGAGCGATATCCTTCCTGTAGAACAGATTATCGCAACCAATCTTTTCTATCTCTTTGTACACCTCCGAACGGGCAAGAGAAAGGTCCTTCCCGCGGCAAACCACCATCAGAACACGGCCTCCGTTGGTCACGAGACGACCTTCGCGGACGGCGGTTCCCATATGGTAGACCTTTGCATCCACCTTATCCAGATTATCTATCGCGAAGCCCTTGTCGTAATGGCCGGGATAGCCCTTCGAAGCCAACACGACGCCCAGAGTCACCTCATCCGACCATTCCGGGTCGGAGACAGGGCGGCCCGAGGCCACTCCATCGAAGATGTCAAAGATATCGCTCCTGAGCAGGGGCAGAACCACCTCCGTCTCCGGATCGCCGAAGCGGGCGTTGAATTCAATCACCTTTATTCCCTGCGGGGTCTTCATCAGGCCGCCGTAGAGCACGCCGGAAAGCGGAAGGCCCTCGGAAACCATCGCGGAGGCAGCCTTGCACATTATCTCCTGATAGGCGAATTCGCGGTCCTCCGGAGTGATGAAAGGCAAGCCCGTATAAGCGCCCATACCGCCCGTGTTCGGGCCTTTGTCTCCGTCGAAAGCGCGCTTATGGTCCTGCGAAAGGGGCATAGGATACACGCTGTCGCCGTCCACGAAGCAGAGGAAGGAGAATTCGGGGCCGGTGAGGAAGTCTTCCACCACCACTCGCCCGTCGCCGAAGGTCTTGTCCAGCAGCATATAGGCCAGCGCCTGCTTTGCTTCTTCAAGGTCCTGGGCTATGACCACGCCCTTGCCTGCGGCCAGACCGTCGTACTTGAGTACGGCCGGGAAGGGGCGGGCGGCCACATAGGCCAACGCCTCATCGTAGTCGGAGAAACTGCGATAGGATGCAGTGGGGATGCCGTATTTGGCCATAAGTTTCTTGGCAAACTCCTTCGAACTCTCGATTGCGGTGGCCGCCTTGGTGTGGCCGAATATGCGCAGCCCCGCTGCGCGGAATTCGTCCACAATGCCCGCGGCCAGCGCAGCCTCGGGGCCAACGACCGTCAAATCCACATTGTGTTCGATGGCGAAAGCCTTCAGCCCCTGCACGTCCGTGTCCTTGAGAGGCACATTTTCCGCCTGCCCCCCTATTCCGGCGTTGCCCGGGGCGCAGTAGATTTTCGATACTTGCGAACTGCGGCTCAGCGCGTCCACTATCGCGTGCTCGCGTCCGCCGCCGCCTATGACCAATACAGTTTTCATTTATTAATGTTTAAAATGGCGTACTCCTGTGAAGAGCATGCAAATGCCAAGTTCATCGGCCTTCTTGATAGCGTCTTCGTCGCGTATGCTTCCGCCGGGCTGAACGATCACGGTCACGCCGTAGCCGGAGGCAAGTGCGACCGTGTCGTCGAAGGGCAGGAAGCCGTCCGAAGCAAGCACCAGCCCCTCGGTGAAGCCCGCGTTCTTCGCCTCATTGAGGGCGATTTCAGCAGAGCCCACGCGGTTTGTCTGACCGGCGCCGATTCCTATCGTATGATTGTCTTTCACCACTGCGATGGCGTTGGACTTCACGTGCTTTACTATCTTCCAGCCGAAATTGGCCTCTGCCAACTGCGCCTCTGTGGGTTTCACTTTCGTAACGCACATATCCGAAGTAACGGTTTCCACCTGAGTGTCCAACTGCTGGGCAAGAAGGCCGCCGTTCACGCTGATATACTGAGGCACGGAAGCATCGCTGCGCGTCATATCCACCTTCATCACGCGGAGGTTCTTCTTCGCGGAGAGGATCTCCAGAGCCTCCGGGGTGTAGTCCGGGGCAATCACTATCTCCAGGAAAATGGGCTTCATGCCGGCCGCGACTTCTGCCGTGAGGGTACGGTTCACACCCACGATACCTCCGTAGATGCTCACCTTGTCGGCCTCATAGGCGGCCTGCCATGCCTCTTCGATGGTCTTCCCCACCGCGGCGCCGCAAGGGTTCATATGCTTGAGGGCCACGCAGAACGGCTCATCGAAATCCCGCAGCACATTCAGGGCGGCGTTGGCATCCTGGATATTGTTATAGGAGAGTTCCTTGCCCTGAATCTGCTCGGCGAAAGCCAGCGAGAACGGGGCGGGCTCCAGAGCGGCGTAGAACTTCGCGCTCTGATGCGGGTTCTCGCCGTAGCGGAGCCCCTGCTTGAGGTCGTACTCCAGGAAGAGTTTCTCGTTAAGCCCTGCCTGGGTGCGCATGTAGGTGGCGATGCAGGAGTCGTACTCGGCTGTGTGCGTATATGCCTTTGCGGAGAGTTTCAGGCGGGTTTCGTCAGAAGTCTTGCCATTAGCCTTTAATTCAGCCAAAACAGTATCATAATCAGAAGGATCGCAGATGATGGTCACATCCTTCCAGTTCTTCGCGGCGCTGCGCACCATCGAAGGGCCGCCGATGTCGATATTCTCGATAGCATCTTCCATCGTGACGCCTTCCTTCGCGATGGTCTGACGGAAAGGATACAGGTTGACGCACACCAGTTCGATGGTCTGGATGCCGTTCTCCTTGAGGGTTTCCATATGCTCAGGCACGTCCCTGCGGGCCAGGATGCCGCCATGGACCTTCGGATGAAGAGTCTTCACCCTGCCGTCGCAGATCTCCGGGAATCCGGTGACCTCGCTGATGCCTATGGTCTTTACGCCCTCTTTTTCCAACAGTTTCCGGGTTCCTCCGGTGGCGATTATTTCCCAACCGAGGTCCACAAGACCTTTCACAAACGGGACAAGACCCGTTTTGTCCGATACACTAACTAACGCTCGCATAAGATTGTATTAATAGTTTCAACATATAACTCATGTTCAATGACCTGTCCGAGGCGGTGTACCTCTTCAGGATCCGAGCCCTCGTAGGGGAAGGCGCGCTGGGCGATAATCTTACCGCCGTCAAGGTCCGAATTAACCCAGTGGATGGAAATGCCGTAGACCTTCACACCATAGGCCACAGCCTGCTCGACCGCGTGGGCGCCCTTGAATGCGGGAAGAAGCGAGGGGTGGATATTGATAATCCTTCCCTCGTAGGCCTTCAGCAGAGTGTCTCCCACTATTCGCATATAGCCGGCAAGGCACACCAGTTCGATCCCCTTGGAGTCCAGAATCTTGACTATTTCAGCCTCATAGGCAGCCTTCGAAGGATAGGCGTGGGGGTCGAAGACAAATGATTCGACTCCCATCTCACGGGCGCGCTCTATCACTGCCGCGACGGGCTTGTCGCACACCATCACTGCCACACGCGCGTCGATCACTCCGCTCGCGCAAGCCTTGGCAATGGCCACGAAATTGGTGCCCGTGCCGCTGGCAAATACCGCTAGATTATGCATACGCCTTCTTTATCCGTTACTTTGCCTATCACCGAAGCCTTTTCGCCGAAGGATTCGAGTATCTCGATTGCCTTTCCGGCCTCTGAAGCATCCAGCACCACGACCATACCGATACCCATATTGAAGATGTTGAACATCTCGCGGTGAGGTACGCCTCCCCACTTCTCCAGCATCTTGAACACGGGCAGTATCTCCCAACTCCCCTCTCGTATCTCCAGGCCCTGGCCGGGCTGCAGCACGCGCGGGATATTCTCGTCGAAGCCGCCGCCCGTGATGTGCGCCACACCGTGCACGTCGCACTGGCGAATGACGGACAGCATCTGTTTTACATAGATCTTGGTGGGGGTCAGCAGCACCTCGCCCAGTTTGCGGCCGCCGAATTCCGGAATCTCGTCCTGGTAGTTCAAGCCCGCATCGGCGACTATCTTTCTCACCAGGCTGAAGCCATTGGAATGGACGCCGCTGGAGGCTATGCCCACCAGCACATCCCCGACCTTCACCTTGCTGCCGTCAATCAGCCGCGATTTCTCCACTACGCCGGTCGTGTAACCGGCTATGTCGTATTCGCCGTCGGCATACATGCCCGGCATCTCCGCGGTCTCGCCGCCCACCAGCGCGCAGCCGGCCTGACGGCAACCCTCGGCCACTCCGGCCACTATAGCCTCAACCTTCGCGGGGATGTTGTGCCCGAGCGCCACGTAGTCCAGGAAGAACAGAGGCTCGGCGCCCTGGGCCAGCACGTCGTTAACGCACATAGCCACGGCATCGATGCCTATCGTGTCGTGCTTGTCCATCGCGAAAGCGATCTTCAGTTTGGTGCCCACGCCGTCCGTGCCGCTCACCAGCACTGGTTCGCGCACGCCGAGCGATGCGAGGTCGAACATACCTCCGAAGGAGCCTATGTTGCCCATAGAGCCGGGGCGGGCCGTGGAGGCGACGTGCTGCTTGATGCGCCTGACCACCTCGTAGCCGGCCTCGAGATTCACGCCTGACTGTTCGTAGGATTTAGCCATATCAGTCTTCTGCTTTTTGATCGTCGTACAAAAGGGTTGGATACTCGCCCGTGAAGCAGGCCTGGCAGGGATCCGCGCAGCCGAAGCACGATTCACGGGTGGATTCGGGGCTGAGATAGCCCAGTGAGTCGGCTCCGATCGACTTGCAAGCCTCATCGAGGTTGCGGTTCGAGCAGAGAAGTTCCTCGAGGGTGCTTGTGTCCACGCCATAGTGGCAGGGGAAGCGCATCATCGGGCTCGCGATTCGGACGTGGACCTCGGCCGCGCCGGCCTCTCTCAGGAGCCTCACTATCTTGAGGCAAGTCGTGCCGCGAACGATTGAGTCGTCCACCAGCACTATCCTCTTGCCGCCCACTATGCTATGGACGGGCGAAAGTTTCATCTTCACTCCAAGTTCGCGCATAGACTGCACGGGCTGGATAAAGGTGCGGCCCACATATTTGTGCTTGATCAGGCCCATCTCGAAGGGGATGCCGCTGCCTTCGGCATAGCCCATGGCGGCGCTCAGACCGGATTCGGGCACTCCGACCACTAGATCGGCCTCCACCGGGCACTCATGCGCCAGGCGGCGTCCCGCTTCCTTACGGTAGGCGTGGACATTGCAGCCGTCGATGTCACTGTCCGGACGCGCGAAGTAAATATACTCCATCGCGCACATGCGGTGGCGGCTGTAGCGGGAGTAAGTGGTGCTGCGCATACCGTGCGCATCGAGCGAAAGTATCTCGCCGGGCTCCACGTCCCTTATGAACTTGGCGCCCATAATCTCGAACGCGCACGACTCGCTGCTGATCACATATCCCCCGTCCAGTTCGCCCAGGCAGAGGGGCTTGATGCCGTGTTTGTCGCGGCAGGCATAGATACGGCTGGGAGTCATGATGATGAAGGCGAATCCGCCCTCCATCATATTCAGCGCCTTGATCAGGTTCACTATGCGGTCTTCTCCGGCCGTTTTCTTGATCAGATGAGCCAGGAGTTCGCTGTGCATAGCTGTCTGGAAGATGACTCCGCGCTTCTCGAGATAGTCCGCTATCTGTTTCGCGTTGATCACGTTTCCGTCGCAGGCCACCGCGAAGTCTCCTCCCTTATGGTGGAAGAACAAGGGTTCTACACATTCCAGGCCGTCGTTGGCATCGTTGGAATACTTCACGCTGCCTATACCCATCTCGCCGGGGAGATGCCCCAGTTCGCCGTTGGTGAAGATCTCGCTCAACAGGCCAAGTCCGCGATGGCGGTGATACTTTCCGGATGAGTCGAAGGTGCCGATTCCACCGCCTTCTTGTCCGCGGTGCTGAAGATTGTGCAGACCATAATAGATCCGCATCGCGGCGTCTTTGACGCCATAAATTGCCAAAACTCCCATTATTTAGATTCTAATCTTTCCAGTACTTCCGTGTATGCTGCGATCACGTCGCCGAGGTCCAGGCGGAAACGGTCTTTGTCCAGCCTGTCCTTAGTCTTCTCATCCCACAGGCGGCAGGTGTCCGGGCTGATTTCGTCGGAAATGATAATCTCGCCCGTGTCCGAAGCACGGCCGAACTCGATTTTCGCGTCCACCAGTTCTATTCCCGCCTTATGGAAAAGATCGGTGAGCAGTTTGCCCGCACGCCTCGCCATAGACAGGATCAGGTCCAGTTCTTCGTAGGTCGCGAGCCCGAGGGCCACTGCCTGATCCCTGTTCATCAGAGGATCGCCCAGTTCGTCGTTGTTGTAGCAAAGGTCCACGATGGTGTTCGCCGGCTTGAAGCCGTCTTCCACGCCCAGTTTCGCGGCGAGCGTACCTGCCATTCGGTTATGGACGACCACCTCCAGGGGGATGATCTCTATCTTGCGGCAGAGTTGCTCGCGGTCGTCGAGCCTCTCGATGAAATGGGTGGGGATGCCGCAGCTGTTCAGATAATCGAGCAGCAAAGCGGATATCTTGTTGGTAAGGATACCTTTCCCCTTGAGACGGGCTCGCTTGACATTGTTGTAGGCCACAATCACGTCGTTGTAGTGGAAAATCACCTTGTGCGGATCGTCCACTGCATAGATCCGCTTCTCGTTACCTTCGAAAATGAGTTCTTTTTTCATCGGTCCTTTCTAAAATAATACACTGCGTTTTCAAATATCGGCTGACGGCATTCGCCGCTTATGTTCTTGTAGAGTCCATCCTCGTAACGCTCGGAGTGGCCCATCTTTCCGAGGATATGGCCGTCCGGGCTCAGGATGCCCTCGATGTCGTAGTACGACCCGTTGGGATTGTCCAGATAGCGGAACGCCACCTGGCCGCGGGCGAACAGTTCCTTCGCCTCCTTCTCCCCCACCACGAACTTGCCTTCGCCGTGGCTGAAGGCTATGCTGTGCACATCTCCGACTTTCATACCCGCGAGCCAGGGCGAGTTGGTCGATTCCACTCGGGTGCGGGCGATAAGCGAAATATGGCGGTTGATATCGTTGCGGAAAAGGGTCGGAGAGTCGGGGGTCACGCTGCCTGGCTTGCCGTAAGGCAGCAGTCCGCTCTTGATCAGGGCCTGGAAACCGTTGCAGATGCCGAGAATCAGGCCGCCGCGCTTCTGCAGGTCTGCGATGGCGGCACTGACGCGCTCATTGCAGATCACGCTGGCGATGAACTTGCCGCTTCCGTCCGGCTCGTCACCGGAAGAGAATCCGCCGCAGAACGCCAGGATATGGCTTTCTTCTATCCTTCGGCTGAGTTCTTCGATGGAGTCAAGCACGTCCTGGGCTGTCAGATTGCGGAATATGAACAGACGCACCTCCGCGCCCGCCTTGCGGAACGCCTTCGCGGTGTCGTAGTCGCAGTTAGTGCCCGGGAATACCGGCATACAGACGATCGGGTGCTCCACGGGAGCGCCGGGATAGACCATGTTCGAGATGGAGAAAGGCTGCGCAGCGACCTCCGGGACCGGAGCCTCGAACGCCGCTTTCACGCGTGGAGGATAGTTTCCGAAGTAGCGCGCCTCATAGGCCTTTTCAAGCGCCTCAAGCGACATCTCGGTTCCGTTGATGCAGATGCCTGCTTCCGTCACCTCGCCCAGTTCCACGGCGCCCTCGAGAGGTGCGGTCGCCTCCAGCACCGCCGAGCCGTAGCCCAGCGAGAACAGTTCGTCTTCCGGGATACTGACCTTCACTCCGAGACCGTTGCCCATAGCCATCTTCACGAGCGCTTCTGCCACTCCACCGTGGCTGAGCGACCACGCGGAAACGACGCGTCCTGCCAGAATTTGCGCGCGAAGCCAGTTCCAATTATGCTTAAGCCCCTCAGTGTCAGGCATATAGTCTGCGAGAGGAGTATGCTTCAGGAGATATATCTTGTTACCCGCTTTCTTGAACGGGGTGGAGATTACGTCTTTCACATCCACCGTCGTGATGCCGAAGGCCACGAGGGTCGGGGGAACGTGGATATGCTCGAAGGTGCCGCTCATCGAATCCTTTCCGCCTATGGACGGCAGACCGAGGGCCGCCTGCATTTTGAGCGCGCCGAGGAGGGCGCTGAGCGGTTTGCCCCAGGTGTGGGGATCCGAGGTCATGCGTTCGAAGTATTCCTGATAGGAGAAACGCAGATGACTCCAGTCCGCACCTGCGCAAGCCAGTTTCGTGCAAGCCTCCACCACTGCGTAAGCCGCGCTGTGGTAAGGACTCCAAAGAGCCAGATCGGGATTAAAGCCGAAGGCCATGGCGCTGGCGGTGTTAGTGACGCCGTCCACGGGGAGTTTCTGCACGGACACCTGGGTCTCGCTGGCCTGACGCGCTCCGCCGTAGGGCATAAGCACCGTCGAACGGCCTATGGTGGAATCGAACATCTCCACCAGACCCTTCTGCGAAGCCACGTTGGGCGAAGACATTACTGCCTTCATCTTCTCTTCCAGGGTCTTCCCCGACGGCTTGCGGACGAAGGGGTTGCGATTCTCCACGGCGGAGATGGCTGCCTTGCTGTAGTGTCTTGCGCCGGCGCTGTCGATGAATGCCCTCGTGAGGTCGCAAACCTTCTGCCCGTGGAAGAACATCCTCATTCGGGCGGTATCGGTCACATCCGCAACGTGCGTCACCTCTATGTTGTCCGCCTTGCAGAGTTCCACAAAGTGTTTTTCATCGGCGGCCTCTATCACCACCGCCATACGCTCCTGGGACTCGCTGATGGCAAGTTCAGTGGCGTTAAGGCCGGAGTATTTGACCGGAACGCGGTCGAGGTATATATCCAGTCCGGGCGCGAGTTCGCCTATTGCCACACTCACTCCGCCTGCGCCGAAGTCGTTCGACTTCTTGATGAGACGGGTTACCTCGCTGCGGCGGAACAGGCGCTGAAGCTGGCGCTCCTCCGGAGCGTTGCCCTTCTGCACCTCGGAGCCGCAGGTCTCGAGAGAGGCCTCGGTGTGCTGCTTGGAAGATCCGGTGGCGCCGCCTATGCCGTCGCGGCCGGTGCGTCCTCCCAAGAGGAGGATCACGTCGCCCGCGGCCGGGCTCTCGCGGCGCACGTTCGAGGCTTTCACGGCTCCCACCACCGCGCCGATTTCCATACGCTTGGCTGTGTAGCCGTCAGAATAGATTTCCCTTACGTGCGTGGTCGCCAGACCTATCTGGTTGCCGTAGGAGGAATAACCGCCTGCGGCCTTGCGGGATATCATCCTCTGCGGGAGTTTGCCGGGAATCGTATCCGAAACTTTCGCCGTGATGTCCCCCGCTCCGGTAACACGCATAGCCTGATAGACATAAGAGCGTCCGGAAAGAGGGTCGCGGATGGCACCGCCGAGGCAGGTGGCCGCGCCGCCGAATGGCTCGATCTCAGTGGGGTGGTTATGCGTCTCATTCTTGAACATAAGGAGCCATTTCTGCATCTCCCCGTCCACATCCACATTCACATAGATGCTGCAGGCATTGTTCTCCTCACTCTGCTCCTGGTCGTCCAGCAGGCCTTTCGATTTCAGCCAGCGGGCTCCTATCGTGGCGAGTTCCATCAAGCAAAGAGGCTTGCCTTCGCGCCCCAGTTCGCGACGCATATTAATAAATAGGTGTAACGAATCCTCAAGTTCTTTCTTCATGAAAGACTCGTCCACCGTGATTTCCTGAATCTCTGTCGTGAAAGTCGTGTGGCGGCAATGGTCGCTCCAGTACGTGTCCAGGATACGGAGTTCCGTTTCCGAAGGGTCGCGGCCTTCTTTTCGGAAGTACGCCACCACCTCCGCGAGGTCGTCGCTGTTCATCGCGAGCCCCTTTGACTTGCAGAACGCCGGATACGACTCCGGTGACATTTCGCAGAAACCGGCCAGGTCTTCCACCGGTTTCACATCGGCCTTTTCGTTCTCCCTGATCACGGAAAGATCTTTCGGACGGGATTCGATGGGGTTGATGTAGTAGGCTGCGATTCGGGTTAGTACTTCGTCCGGGGTATCCTGCGGGAACACGAGCATACGCGCGCTCTTGATATGGATATCCGCGGCGGGGTCGATAAGATGCACGCAGTCTTCCGCAGAAGACGCGCACTGATCGAACTGGCCCGGCAGATATTCCACCGCGATGTACTTGCAGTCAGCAGGATAGGTGTCGCTGACAAGGTCCGTGACCCTTTCGCCGAAAACGGCATAGCGACATTTCTCCAGGAGTTCCGGAGTAAAGCCGAAAAGGTCATAGACCTTCACCAGCCGCAGCGACTGCAGATGTAAGGATAGGTTTTCATTGAAGTCGGCGAGCAGGCTATGCGATTCAACACGGAAGCCTTCCCGCTTCTCGACAAACACTCTTTTGGGACTTTCCATTCAAAATATAAAGCCCACCGCTGCGGGGGCATGGTGGGCTTGAGTATTAGATGACTGTGTTAAGGACTTTCTGACTCTGCTGCTCGCGGAATTCCTGGAGTTTCTGTGCGAGGGCGCAGTCTGCCAGGGCCAGGATGCTCACTGCGTAGAGCGCTGCGTTCTTCGCCCCGTCTATGGCCATCGTGGCCACCGGTATGCCCGAAGGCATCTGCACTATCGAAAGAAGGGAATCCAGACCGTTCAGGGCTTTGGACTTCACGGGAATCCCGATAACGGGGAGGGTTGTGAGAGCCGCTATCACGCCGGGCAGATGAGCAGCCCCGCCGGCGCCCGCGATCACCACCTCGCAGCCCTTGTCTTTAAGCGAAGCGACATACTCCGCCAGGGGGCCGGGATTACGGTGCGCGCTGAGCACTCTCTTTTCGTAAGGAATGCCGAATTCCTCGAGGGTCGCGCAACAGGGGGACATAACATCCCAATCGCTCGCGCTGCCCATAATAACCGCTACTTTCATTTCTCGAAGAAGAGTTTTGAGAGGGTCATAGGTTCTATGTACTTGCCGTCTTTGTAGACGCGCATATTTCCGGAGGCGATTTCGTCTATCAGCATCACCTTTCCTTCAGCGTCGTAACCGAACTCGAATTTGATGTCGTAGAGGACGAGGCCCTTGCTGAGCATATCGTCAGCAACCACTTTGGTGATGCGGCGGGTCATCTCGGCTATGTCGTCGTACTGCTGCTCAGTCATGATGCCGAGGACCTTGAGGCCTTCCTTCGTCACGAGGGGATCTCCTTTCGCGTCGTTCTTGAAGGTCATCTCCACATAGGACGGAAGATCCGCTCCTTCCTCGATGTACTCGCCGTAGCGGCGGATGAAACTGCCGACCGCTTTGTTGCGGCAAATCACCTCAAGGCCGTGTCCGAACACCTTCGCAGGGAGGACCGTCATGGTGGTGTCGTCCAGATTCGCGGATACGTAGTGCGTGCGGATACCCGCCGCGTTGAGTTTCTCGAAGAAGTAAATGGACATCCTGAGGTTCACATCCCCCACTCCTTCGATTGTGAGGCCGATTGAATTTTCACCGGGATCGAACACACCGTCTTTGCCGGTGCAGTCATCCTTGAATTTTAGCAGATACTTGCCGTCTTCCAGAGCGAAAACGTCTTTAGTTTTTCCAGAATAAATTTTCTTCATGGTATATAACAATAATCAACCTCAAAAGGAAGTCTAAAATTACAACTATTCTGCGATTCCTGCAAGAAGAAGTTTTGAACAATTCGCTGTTAATTAAAATTTTTAAGAAATTTTTGAAAAAGAGTTGCACAAGTGATGAATGAGTTATAACTTTGTTTGTAATACCTATTCCATGAAAACTAGGGAAAGAAGGACTGGAACAGTCGTACGGGGTATTCGCTGCCCCATTATCCGCCAGGGAGATCCGTTGGCAGAAATCATCTTAGAAAGTGTACTGGGCGCCGCCCGCGAGGAAGGATTCGAACTCCGCGACCGTGATGTCGTGGCGATAACGGAGTCCATAGTCGCTCGTGCGGAAGGCAATTATGCCACGGTCGATGACATCGCCAAGGATGTCAAGGCCCGCACCGGCGGAGGCACAGTAGGCATCATCTTCCCCATCCTCAGCCGCAACCGTTTCGCCATCTGCCTCAAGGGTATGGCAAGAGGTTGCCGCAAGGTGGTGCTGATGCTCTCTTACCCCTCGGACGAGGTCGGCAATTCCATTCTGGACCTCGACGTGATGGACGAGGCCGGCATCAACCCCTACACGGACGTTCTTTCCCTCGAACGCTACCGCGAAGTCTTCGGAGTGTATCTCCACGAATTCACCGGTATGGACTATGTGGAGTATTATTCCAAACTCGTACGCGCAGAAGGCGCCGAACTTGAGATAGTCTTCGCCAACAGGCCCGAGGCTATCCTCAAGTACACAGACACCGTCATCAACTGCGACATCCACACCCGCCGTCGCACCCGTCGCATCCTCGAGAAGGCCGGCGCTAAACTCGTGGTGGGTATGGACGAAATTCTTTCCGCCCCCGTGGACGGCAGCGGATTCAACGATAAATTCGGTCTGCTCGGGTCGAACAAAGCCACCGAAGAAACCGTGAAACTGTTCCCCCGCTCGGGAGATGGACTGGTCCACGAAGTCCAGGACCGCATCCTGAAGGAAACCGGCAAGCACGTGGAGGTGATGGTCTATGGCGACGGCGCGTTCAAGGATCCGAAGGGCAAGATTTGGGAACTCGCAGATCCCGTGGTCTCCCCGTTCCACACCGACGGTCTGATAGGCACCCCCAACGAGTTGAAGATCAAGTTTCTGGCGGACAGCGAGTTCGCGAACCTCAAGGGTGAAGAACTCAAGAACGCCATCGCCGAAAGCATACGCAAGAAAGACGCGAGTCTCAAGGGCCAGATGGTCTCCGAGGGAACGACTCCGCGCCAACTCACAGACCTGATCGGTTCGCTTTGCGACCTCACCAGCGGCTCGGGCGACAAAGGCACCCCGGTGGTTCTCGTTCAAGGTTACTTCGATAATTATTCTTCCTAATGGAAAAGATATTCATAATAGATTTCGGCTCTCAGGTCACTCAGCTCATCGGCCGCCGCCTCAGGGAGCTGAATGTCTATTGTGAGATTTACCCCTACAATAAAGTCCCGGCGCCGGACGAGAACGTGAAAGGAGTCATCCTTTCCGGCAGTCCGTGCTCAGTGCGCGACGCCAATGCCCCCCAGATGGATCTGACGCCCATACGCGGGCGCCTGCCCATCCTGGGTATATGCTACGGAGCGCAGTATCTGGCGCACGTCTTCGGCGGAAAGGTGGAAGCATCCAACCGCCGAGAATACGGCCGCGCGATGCTCAAGCGTGTGGGACCGTCCACTCTCTTCAGCGGAGTAAGCCCGGAGACACAGGTGTGGATGTCGCACGGCGACACCATCACTTCCCTTCCCCTTTGCGCCCACATAATCGGCTCTACCCCGGATGTGGCGTACGCCGCTTTCCAATTTGACGGCGAGCCCATCTACGGCGTGCAGTTCCATCCTGAAGTTTTCCACACGGTGGAGGGCTCCAGGATAATAGCCAACTTCGCGCTGGCCATCTGCGGCTGCCGTGGAGATTGGACCCCCGACTCCTTCATCGAGAGCACAGTCCAGTCGCTTAGGGAACAGATCGGCGAAGACAAAGTGATCCTCGGTCTCAGCGGCGGCGTGGATAGCACGGTGGCGGCGGTGCTTCTGCATAAAGCCATCGGTCCCCGCCTCAACTGCATCTTCGTGGACAACGGTCTGCTGCGCAAAAACGAATTCTCGGACGTTTTGGCTTCGTACAGGGATATGGGCTTGAATGTGATAGGCGCAGACGAATCCGCGGCCTTCCTGCAGGGATTGAAAGGTGTCACGGAGCCCGAGTCCAAGCGCAAGATCATAGGCAGGCTTTTCGTCGAGACCTTCGACAAATACGCCCGAAAGATTGAAAATGCCAAATGGCTGGCCCAAGGCACGATTTATCCGGACGTCATCGAGAGCGCCGGAGTGGAAGGAATTGCCTCCAAGATCAAGAGCCACCACAATGTGGGCGGTCTGCCGAAAGATATGAATCTGAAGGTAGTGGAGCCATTGAGGATGCTCTTCAAGGACGAAGTTCGCCGCGTGGGCCGTACCCTGGGCATCAAGGAAGAACTTCTCAACCGTCATCCTTTCCCGGGTCCTTCACTAGCGATTCGCATAATCGGTGAAGTCACCGAAGAGAAACTTGCCGTGCTGCGCGAGGCGGACGACATCTTCATCCGCGGGCTGAGGGCCTACGACTGCAGCGCGCTGAACCTGCCTTCGGCCGCCGATCCCCACGAAAAAGCGTCTAATCTCTACGACGCTATCTGGCAGGCCGGAGTGATTCTGCTTCCGATCAAGAGCGTGGGTGTGATGGGCGACGAACGCACTTACGAAAATCCCGTGGCCCTGCGCGCCGTGGTTTCCACGGACGCGATGACCGCCGACTGGTTCCCGCTCCCCTACGATTTCCTCAGAGATGTCTCGAACGAGATTATACGCAAGGTCAAGGGAGTCAACCGCGTGGTCTACGACATTTCTTCCAAGCCCCCGGCAACAATAGAATGGGAGTAAAATGAAAGCCGTTGTAAAAACCAGTCTCAATCTCCCGGGTCTCAAATCCCAATACACGGGGAAAGTCCGCGATGTGTACTTCCTCGATAACGGTTATCTGGTGATGGTGGCCACAGACCGCATCTCCGCCTTCGATGTCGTTCTGCCCGAAGGCATCCCCTGCAAAGGTCAGGTCCTCAACCAGTTGGCAGCCCAGTTCCTGGACCTCACCGCCGACATCCTTCCCAACTGGAAGGTGGCCGTGCCGGATCCTATGGTGACCATAGGCTGGCAATGCGAGCCTTACAAGGTGGAAATGGTCGTGCGTAGTTATCTGGCCGGCCATGCCTGGCGTGAATACAAAGCGGGCAAGCGAAGCCTGTGCGGCGTTCCTCTCCCCGAAGGCCTGCGCGAGAACGAAAAACTGCCTCAACCCATCATTACTCCGACCACCAAGGCGGCCGAAGGCCACGACGAAGACATCAGCAAGGAGGAAATCATCGCCCGCGGCATCGTTCCGGCCGACGAATATGAGCAGTTGGAGAAATACACGCTGGCTTTATTCCGGCGCGGCACTGAAATAGCCGCCGGCAAAGGTCTCATTCTGGTGGACACCAAATATGAGTTTGGCAAGCGCGACGGCCGGATTTTCCTGATGGATGAGATCCACACCCCGGATTCTTCGCGTTATTTCTACTCCGAAGGATATGAGCAGCGTCTGAGAAATGGCGAACATCAGAAACAACTCTCGAAAGAATTCGTCCGCGAATGGCTGATGGCGAACGGTTTCCAGGGCCAGGCCGGCCAGAAGGTTCCCGAGATGACTCCAGAAGTCGTCGGCGGCATCACGGACCGTTACATAGAACTCTACGAGAAACTTAGTCCGGAGCCTTTCCGGAAGGCGGAATGTGATGATATTGCCGCACGAATCGAAAACAATATCCTGAATTTCCTACAAAACAACAGGTAATATGATTGAGCGCTATTCCCGGAAAGTGATGCGGGACGTCTGGACGGAAGAGAATAAGTTCGGCGCCTATCTGGAAGTGGAAATACTCTCCTGTGAGGCATGGAGCAAACTGGGGGTCATCCCTGCCGGAGACTTGGACAAAATCCGCGCTAACGCACGCTTCGATATTGCCCGCATACGGGAGATCGAAGAGCAGACCCGCCACGATGTGGTGGCCTTTACCCGTGCCGTGAGCGAGAGCCTGGGAGAGGAACGCAAGTGGGTGCACTACGGACTCACCTCCACAGACGTGGTGGACACGGCTAACGGTTACCTCCTCAAGCAGGCGAACTCCATCCTCCTCAAGGATATCGAGGATTTTATGGAAGTACTGCGCGCTCGCGCCATAGAGTTTAAGGAAACTCCCTGCATAGGCCGCACCCACGGCATCCACGCCGACATCACCAGTTTCGGCCTCAAATGGGCTCTCTGGTATGAGGAAATGAAACGCAACCTGCGTCGTTTCAAGGCAGCCGCCGCAGATGTCGAGGCAGGAAAAATGAGCGGAGCAGTAGGCAATTTCGCCAACATCCCTCCCTTCATCCAGGACTATGTGTGCGAGAAATTAGGAATTCAAAGCGCCAATATCTCAACTCAGGTGCTTCAGCGCGACAGACACGCCTCCTATTTGGGGTCGCTGGCCCTGATTGCCGCTACTCTCGAGCAGATGGCATTCGAAGTCCGCAACCTCCAGCGCACCGAAGTGCGGGAGGTGGAGGAAGCCTTCAGCAAGGGGCAGAAGGGCTCCAGCGCCATGCCGCACAAGCGCAATCCCATAAGCAGCGAAAACATTTGCGGGTGCGCGCGAGTTATGCGTGGCTATATGCTCACCTCATACGAGAATGTCGCCTTGTGGCACGAGCGCGACATCTCCCACTCAAGCACCGAGCGCATAGTCCTTCCGGATGCGACTGAACTGCTGGACTATATGCTTGTCCGCTTCAAGGGCATACTCGAGAACCTGGTGGTGTATCCGGAGAATATGATGGCCAACATTTGGCGCACCCGCGGCGTTATTTTCGCCCAGCGTGTGATGAATGCGCTCATCTCAAAAGGACTCTCCCGCGAACAGGCCTACGACACAGTTCAGCCCATCGCTATGGAAGCCTGGACCGGCAATAAGGATTACCAGACACTTCTGGAACAGAATTCAAACGTAACAGCCCTCCTGTCCCCGGAGGAACTGAAGGGCTGCTTCACGCTGGATTACTATTTCAAGAACGTAGACTACATCTTCTCCAGAGTAGGGATTCAGTAGCGGACTACGGTAGCCCCGCGGTCCGGTCCCACGGACACGATCTTGATCCGGCAGCCGGTTTCTCTCTCGATGAATCTCATATATTCCTTGAAGGCCTCGGGGAAATCTTCGTAACGGCGCAGGCCGCTGAGCGGAGTTTTCCATCCGGGGAATTCTTTATAGACGGGAGTCACATTGGCGCCGCCATCGTAAGGGAAACTGGTGAGGGTCTTGCCCTTCTCTTCATAAGCCACTGCCACCTTGATAGTGTCAAAACCATCCAGGACGTCGGATTTCATCATGATGAGGTCTGTGACGCCGTTCATCATTACTGCATATTTGAGGGCCACCATATCCAGCCAGCCGGTACGCCTCGGGCGTCCGGTGGTGGCGCCGTATTCATGGCCGATTTCGCGCAACTTATCACCGTCTTCGTCGAACAGTTCCGTCGGGAAAGGGCCGCTGCCCACTCGGGTGCAGTAAGCCTTGAAGATGCCGTACACATTGCCCACTCGGGAAGGGGCGATGCCCAGGCCCGTGCACACGCCGGCGGTGAGGGTATTCGATGAGGTCACGAAGGGATAGGTGCCGAAGTCGATGTCCAGAAGGGATCCCTGGGCGCCTTCGGCCAGGATGGGCGTGCCCTGCTGCAGAGCCTCATTCACAAACACCTCGCTGTCTATGAACGCAAAGCGTTTGAGTTCCTCGACAGCGGCCATCCACTGCTTCTCGTACTCAGTGATGTCGTACTTGAAGTCGTACTGGGCCAGCAGGCCGAAGTGCTTCTTCTTGAGGGCGTCGTAACGCTCCTGAAACTCTCCGGAGAGGATATCTCCCACACGCAGGCCGTTGCGCCCCGTCTTGTCCATATATGTGGGCCCGATGCCCTTGAGAGTGGAACCGATCTTGGACTTGCCCTTGGCTGCCTCGCTGGCCGCGTCCAGCATACGGTGCGTAGGGAGGATAAGGTGCGCGCGCTTTGAAATCACCAGTTTCTCTGTGATCGGGCCCACCATCTTTTCGATGGCCCCGATCTCTTCCATCAAAACCACGGGGTCTATGACTACGCCGTTGCCGATGACGTTCTGCGTCCCGTCGCGGAAAATACCAGAAGGGACTGTGTGCAGCACAAAACTGTCTCCGTCGAAGACCAGGGAGTGACCGGCATTGGGACCGCCTTGGAAACGGGCTACAATCTTATAGGATGGTGTCAAGACATCCACAACCTTGCCTTTGCCCTCATCTCCCCACTGGAGACCGAGAACCACGTCTAATTTCTTTTGTTCCATTCTTATTATTTGGTGATTTCTTTATACAAATCGGAGCCCATTTTTGCAAGGGAAAGAGGACGGAAACCGGATTTGTCCCTGCAGGCTGCTTCCGACCAGATACCCGAATAGTTCGCTGTCCGACGTGCTACTGAACAAATGCCCCTGCTTCTCCAGGTATTCCTTCACCTGAGATGCATTCACTATGTTTCCGTTATGAGCCAGGAATGCGTGTGATACGGCCCCTTCAACGCCGTAAAAACCAACGACGCCACACTCTTCATGCAATTCTTTGCCGTCCGAAAAGCTACGTGTTACACTACTCACGTACACAAATGTAGCAAAAAAGACGGACTTCTGCAAAGGGAAGTTTTACTTCCTGGCGAAGGCGAGCAAGTCCACTCCCACGCCTCCATAAATGGCGTGTCTTGTTGCTATCAGATTTATGCTGAACCACTTGCTAGGCTGAATCGAAAGGCCGCCTCCGTAGTTGAGATAATGTTCGCGAGTTCCTTTCGTGACTTTATAGGGGTGATAGGTGCTAGACGAATACTCATCGATGTCCCAGATGGTCTTTGACGCGTCCGTGATTCCGTCGTTTGTCTGGGCGTAGCCGACCAGCGGCATCACGCGCAGCCACTTCAGAATCGGAATCTGATAGCCTGCATTGATGCAGAAAGCGACATGGTCGTTCCATTTAGTGTCGCTGGTTCTGCTGTACTTATGCTCCGGCTCGGATGCGAGAAAATCCAGATAAATACCGTTAACGAGCAGATTCGCGCCCATCGCCAGACGCGCGTAATTGGAAAAAGACCCCGCCTCGCCGAAATTGAAACCAAACTCCAGACGATTTGCATTAAGTTCAAACTCAAACAGGGGGTAATTCTTTTCAACCTGGGCATAACCAGTCTGCGCCTTCGCGCCAAGTGAGCACACCAGTAATGCGATGATTAATAATGTACGTTTCATAACATCAAATATACGTTATTTTCACGACAAGAATGCTTACCTTTGTTATACTTATGAAAAATAGATTGATTGCCCTTGCAGCCATGGCATTTCTGGCTCTCTCGTGCGGGCAGAATAAAGGCAATGTCCTGGAACTGAAATCGGAGGCCGATTTGAGCGGTCTGACCATCAGCACAGACGCCGGCAGTTACTACGACAACAAGTTTTCCAAGCGGGAAGACATCACCCTATTCCGCGTCAGCACGGAGGCCGACGGCATTATGGCCGTACGTCAGGGCCTGGCCGATGTCCACGTCACGGACGAAGTGGCATTTAGCCCCGAAATACGCAGGCAATTGGGAATCAAACTGGCCTTCTGCGGAGAGGAAGCCTTTGATGTAGCCTTCGCTGTGGGCAAAGAAAACGGCAAACTCAGGGCTGAGATAGACCGCTTTATCGATGCGGCCAAAGCCGACGGCAGCCTGGATGCAGTGCTTGCCCACTGGCTCGAAGATGCCCCCGCCCCGGAGTTCGTTTCCGGAGAAGCATCTCCGTCGCAGGCGCCTCTGCGCTGCATCACCGTGACCAACATGGCCCCCATCTGCTATATGGGAGAAGGAGGGGCGTGGATGGGAATAGATGCCGACATCCTCAGGCGCTTTGCCGCCTGGAGCGGGCGTCCCTTCGAAATGAAGTTCCAGGAATTCAGCTCGGCAATTATCGCCCTCTCCACCGGTCAGTGCGATGTGGTAAACGGCTGCCTCTTCCCCACTGAGGAAAGGAAGAAATCGGTTGATTTTACCCAGCCCTACAATCAGTGCCGTGCCGGTTACTTTGTGGCGGACAAGGAATCTTCCTCCCGTGCCGGCTTTGCTGAAAGGCTGAAGTCCAATCTTTTCACGGAGGGGCGGTGGAAACTCATTGCCTATGGTTTACTTGAGACTCTGATAATCACCCTTTTCTCCATACTTCTAGGGACTCTGCTTGGAGCGGGAATATGCGCGATGCTGCTGAGCCGCCGCAAATGGCTACGCAGCGCCGCCGGTCTCTACGGCTCGTTCATCCAGGGCATCCCTACCCTGGTGCTGCTTCTGATTATGTTCTATGTGGTCCTTGCCGGTTCAGGCCTTTCCGGCACCATAGTGGCCATCATCACTTTCGCGCTGTGCTTCGCATGGTCTTCCGGCAGCCTGTTCGCTTCGTCGATTTCCTCTGTGCCTAAAGGACAGACGGAAGCCGGACTGAGCCTGGGCTTCACGCCCCTCAGAACCTTCACGGGCATAGTGTTCCCTCAGGCACTGCAGAAAGCATTGCCGGCCTACACCGGGGACTGTGTGGCGCTCTTGAAGGGCACTGCCATAGTGGGCTATATCGCCATCATCGACCTTACCCGCGCAAGCGACCTTATCCGCAGCCGCACCTTCGACGCCTTGATTCCTCTCCTTATCATCACCGTCGTCTACTTCGTCCTGGCCTGGCTCATCAGGCTTATGTTGAACCTTCTCCTCAAGAAATAGTTATGATCAGCATCAAACACTTAAGCAAGTCTTTCCGCAATCCGGACGGCAGTGTGATTAACGTCCTCAAAGACGTCAACTGCGAGATTTCGAAGGGAGAAGTCATCAGCATCATAGGCCCTTCGGGGACTGGGAAGAGCACTCTCCTGCGCGCCATCAATATGCTCGAGCCGCCCACAAGCGGAGAAATATGGGTGGACGGAGAGAACATCATGGCCAAAGGCTACAAGCTGGACAAGATGCGCCGCAAGATGGGCATGGTGTTCCAGAGTTTCAACCTGTTCGACAATATGACGGTGCTGGAGAACATCACCTACGCTCCCGTCAGGCTGTTGGGAATGACGCAGGAAGCTGCGAAAGCCGAGGCTATGGAGCTGCTTCATAAGGTGGGCATGACGCAAAAAGCCGGCGTCTACCCGGACTCGCTGTCCGGCGGGCAGAAGCAGCGCGTCGCCATCGCCCGTGCGCTCGCCATGCACCCGGAAGCCATTCTTTTCGACGAGCCGACTTCCGCGCTGGACCCGACGATGGTCGGCGAGGTGCTCAGCGTTATGCGTCAGCTTGCCAAGGAAGGCCTGACGATGCTCATAGTCACGCACGAAATGCGTTTCGCCAGGGATGTCAGCACCCGAATCTTCTTCATGAACGAAGGTATCATCTACGAAGACGGCACTCCCGAACAAATCTTCGAGCACCCGATTCACAGCGCCACCAAAGCCTTCGTGAACCGCATCCAGAAGTTGGTCTACGAGATCGAAGACGAGCAGTTCGACTACCTTCAGATCCACACCGGACTCAATCAGTTCTGCCTCAAGTACAACCTTTCCGCCCTTGCCGACGACGCTTATGTCATCATAAAGGAAATGCTTTTCGAGCATCTTAAAGGCCTCCGGCCGCTCACCTTCCGAATCACCCACGCCGAGCTGTCCGGAGAAACGGCCCTGGACTTCATGGTGGAGGGCATGAAGGAATCTCCGCTTCCTTCCAATGATGCCGTCAAGAAATTGCGCGCCCGCGTGAAGAACATAGTGGAAGAGCCCACCCTCCGCGGCTTCCGTGTGAAGATAATTCTTAAGTAATATGGATAAACAGTTAGAAAAACCCCGGTTCTGCCAAAGCTGCGGCATGCCTTTGACTCGCGATGAGGATTGCGGCATCGAGTCCGACGGCAGCATCAATTTCCCATCATCAGCGGATGAATTCTGTTCAAGGTTTGTTTTTATGTCGCATACCTTGCACGGACAATCTGGGTTTGAAGGCATCCTGATAACGGTTGGGTGTTCAAGGTTTCGTACATAAAAACAGACCTTGAACGAAAACAGTCCTTCAAGCAAAGTACGAAGAAGGCACGAGGGGGTCAATCACTATTATTAGGGATATTCGTGGAGACAGAATACCCTTTTTTGCGATTTCATGAAAGACAGATGCGGGATAACTTTGCATTGTTGTTTAAAGGCCATAATGTAATGGAAAAGAAAAATCGCATTATCCTATTCTGGACTCTTACCGTCCTCGGTTTCCTTTCCCACTCACTCGCAGACGCCCTCCCCGCTTTCTGGGGAGAAAGCATCGTGGCTCAGCTCTTCTTATGGCAATAGACTCGGTGAAGATTTGCAAAAAGTAACGTACTTTTGTAGGAGTTATCAAAATTCCTATGAACGCAGTACTTACAGCTTTACTTATACCGTTCCTGGGCACAGCTCTGGGGGCGGCATTTGTTTTCTTCATGAAGAAGGCCATGCCGGACCTCCTGCAGAAGATTCTGCTGGGCTTCGCATCCGGCGTGATGGTAGCTGCATCGGTCTGGTCGCTGCTCATCCCAGGGATGGAGATGGGCGGTGTATGGCCCGCGACCGTAGGTCTGCTGGGAGGTTTTGCGTTCCTGCTGCTGATTGACCATATCACCCCGCACCTTCATCCCGTCGGCGGTCCGGAGGGCCCGAAGAGCAAACTCTCGAAGACCACGATGCTCGCGCTGGCCGTGACGATTCACAATTTCCCGGAGGGAATGGCCGTGGGCGTGGCGATCGCCGGAGCGCTGAGCGGCGGAGCCGGAATGACTGCCGCTGGCGCCTTGGCACTGTCGCTGGGTATCGCAATCCAGAATGTGCCGGAAGGGGCGATTATTTCCATGCCCCTGCGCGCTGCAGATAACAGCCGCTGGAAGTCCTTCTGGGTCGGCGCCTTGAGCGGTATCGTCGAGCCCATCGGCGGCGCGCTGGTCATTCTGCTCGCCTCTGCCGTCACGCCGATGATGCCCTACCTGCTGGCCTTCGCCGCAGGTGCCATGCTCTATGTAGTGGTGGAGGAACTGGTCCCCGAGGCCTCCCAGGGCGAACATTCGAACATCGCCACCGTGGGCTTCGCCATCGGCTTCGCGTTGATGATGGTGTTGGATGTGGTGATGGGCTAGATCCCCTCTCAGTTGAGCGTAATGCTCTCGATTCTCAGGCGCAGGGTTCCGGATGGGACCTGAGCCTCGGCGATTTCACCGACCTTCTTGCCCATCAGGGCAGCGCCGATAGGAGATTTCAGCGAAATCTTGCCCGCCTCGAGGTCCATCTCGTGGGGGCTGACTATCTGGAATTTCATTCGGGTATTCGTGGATATGTTCGTGAATTCGACCACGCTCAAAAGGGTAACCTTGTCTTTGGGAAGAACGCTCTCGTCAATCACGCGGGAATGCTCAAGGATCTTCTGAAGGAAACGGATACGGCTGATGGTCTTCGCCTGGGTTCGCCTTGCCTCACGGTATCCGGCATTATCGCTCCTGTCCCCCTGTGCGCTCATTTCCGCCAGTTCTTCCGTCACCTTGGGGTACACTTCTTCTATAAGGTGCTTCAGCTCAGTTGCGAGTTCGTCGTATCGTTGCCTTGATAGGTATTCCATAGTTCAAAGATACAACTTACTACCCGAAAATGACTATATTCGCTACAAATAATGGAAGTAACCAATCTGCTTGACATACACACCCGCGAGGAGTTGTACCGATGGTATCAGGAGAATCATCTTCGGCGCAGCGACTTCTGGCTGCGCGTGAACCGCTCTTCGGAAGACTGTCCGGGGGTGGTTCGTTATGTGGATGCCGTGGAGGTCGCGCTCTGCTTCGGATGGATAGACAGCACGATGAAGCGCATCGACGATGGCAAGCCCGTCCAGCACTTCACGCCTCGCCGCAAAGGGAGCAATTGGTGCGAGCGAAACCTGATCCGCTGCCGCCGCCTTGTCGAGTTGGGAGAAATGACGCCCTACGGCCTGGCCGTCGCCCCAGACCTTGATCCTTCCTTATTTGTCTTTGAAGATTGGGCGCTCGATGCGCTCAAAGCTGACTCAGAGGCATGGGCCAACTATCTGGCTTTCCCCGAGACCTATCGCCGCATCCGTGTGGACTACATCCAGCACTACCGCCAGAGCGGCCGCGAAGAGCAGGCGCGGACCGCCCTTCAGCGCTTTGTCCGCGACTGCCATGTCGGCCGCATGCTCCCCGGCTGGGATGATTTCGGACGTTTGAAGTAATTCCCTAACCATTTCCGCCAAACAGCGGCCCTCCCCTATAATCACGCGTAGGCGTGCATGCCGCCGAACAGGAAGTTCACTCCGAAGTAGGTGATCAGGACGGAGAGGAAGGCAATGATGCAGCAGGCGTGGAAGAAGGCCGGTTTTTGCAGGACCTTGATGCTTTCACCGTGCAGGACGAGCGCATAAACCACGAGAGTTATCAGCGCCCATGTTTCCTTAGGGTCCCAGGACCAGTAGTTTCCCCAGGAGATATTTGCCCACAGGGAACCGATGATGATGCTGAAGGCAAGAAGGTAGACCGCAGGATATAGCGCAGAACGATTGACCTTCATCAGCCTTTCGCGCTGAGTCTTGCTTGCAAGGCCCCAGATGCCGCAGATTGCAACAAGCGCGAAGATGGAATAGGATACGATCACGGTCGAAACGTGTATCCACAACAGCGGAGAACGCAGAACCGGCATAAGGTGGCCGGACAGGAGTCGCCTGCAGATGAACAGGAATATTCCGACTAATAGCGCTACTCCCAATCCCCACAATGCCCATTTCAGCCAGGCGGGCAAGACAAGATGCATCTCCCGCAGCCGTCTGATAAAGATAAACGCCATGGAGAGGAGCATAAGGATATAACCGGTATATATGATTCCTGTGCCCCAAGGGTCATGGCTCACTGCAAGGATGCTTCCCTGGAGATCCTGGTCATAATCGGCCTGGAAGAAACGATAGCCATTCAATCGCAGGATATGGTTCATCGATATAGTGCGACTCTCCCCCGACGGGGCTATCTCCACTTCGCTGACATAATCCGACGGCATGCTGGAATCCGGGTAGTACTCCACCCTGAACTCCTTCAGGCGCAGGGAAAATGGCAATGAGGCCTCGGAGCCGTCTTCGCGCTCAAAAGACGAGACCTCTGCATACCGCCTCAGGTGCACCTGGCCACTGTCTCCGGTAAAGTATGTGACCAGGGCGCCTGCGACAATTAAAACAACACTAAGAATAAATATCTTTTTCATTAGATAGACTCGATAAAGATTACAACCGCATCACGGTCCTCTTTGGAAAGGTTATAGAACTTTTCCGCAGATTTATAGCCGTCGCTCTGTTTGGAATATGCATGCCACATAATGGCTTCCACCACATTGCGGGCACGGCAGTCATGCAGACGATCCGATGCGCCGGTATTCACCGTGGACAGGCCGCGGCCCCAGAGCGGAGTCGTGCGGCACCAGGTGCCGTGGATGTCGTTCTTCATATAAAGCCTGTGCTGAATGAAGTCAGAATAAGGCCAGATAGTCTGATTCGCATAGCGCGGCAGCGGCTTGCCTTCGTTCATCGCGGGAGACCAGTAATTGTCCTCACCAGTCTTCCAGGAAGGCTTGTGGCAGGATGCGCAGCCAATCTGGTTAAAGATCTTTTTGCCCTTCTGGACTTTTTCATCCTGCAGGTTGCGGGCGCGGGGGATGGAAAGTCCGCGGTGCCAGACCATAAAGTCATAGAACTGGTCGGCCGTCATCTCCGGCTCGAAGTTGTGGTAAGGATTGTCGAACTGGTTGGTAGAAGGGCTCAACAGGGCAAGAACCGCCTCAGCAATCTCCGCATCGGTCACATTCCCATCTTTGTCCACATCCACATAATAAGGAGAGGATGCCCCTTCTGCCTTTATGGCCGCTATCACAGACGGAGTCTCGCTCATCTTTTTGGCCCAGGCGACAGTAGTGTAGAGGAAGGGTCTGTCCGGACGGGAAACGTTGGTTATGTTCCAGATGGCGTTGGCTCCGGCGCCGTCCTGAAGGGTGCCGCGGGTCATAGCATAGGTAAAGCGCTTTACCGGCTTGTATTCTCCTCTTGCCACACGGGTTCCGTCGGCCAGGATACCAGCGCCGTTTTCGCCCGCCTGCCAGTTGGCATAGAAGGCACTGGCGGCGAAATCATTAGCGCCCTTGTCCCAGAAGGAGGGATTCAACTCCACGTAGGGCGCTTCTGCACGATACTGCTCGCGGATCGCATCCTCCGGGATGGCATCGATAAGTCCGGAGCCTATGACACCGATGGTGGACTCAAGGCGGAAGCCCATCGTCAGACCCTTTCCTTCTGCCGTATCATACGGATTCGGGTCGGTGTTGAAGGCCTCTCTGGCAATGGTAATCTCCGGATACTGAAGGCTGTATTTCTCGCCGTCCGGGAAAGTCATAGGCAGGCCGCTTTCCATAGCGGTGACGGGTATCCAGGCGATGGAGATGCCACTCTCGTCGATTGGAGGGAGGAAAGGCTCCGCCGCCATGGTCTGGGGCATGCCGGTCACTTCCGCGACGTAGGCGCCGTCATTGCTGCCAGGTTCGTTGGCGTAATAGACCACCAGCAGGTAGCCGTTGCCGAAGGCGCGGGAGGTGTTGGCTTCATAGACGCTCTGCCATTTGCCGTGGCCATAGCCGGGGTGGCAATCCAGGCAGGATTTGCGGACAGAAGCGGGGCCAAGGCCCTTGAAAGGCGCGGTGTTCAGCGTGAAATTACGCTCGAAGAACATTCCTCCATGGTTGAACTGGGCTGTGAGCCCCTGCTGGGTTACGGCGGGCGTTTCATCCTCATAGCAACCTTCAGTCACGTTGAGCGTCGTGCCCAGTTCCCCGCCGGGATACCATTCCTCAGCGGTAAAGTTGCCCACTGCCTGTCCCACATACTTTGCGTCGGACTCACGTGCGGGAGCATTGTTTTCCGGCGTTTTGTCACAAGCCATTGCGACTGCGACAAGCGCAAGCGCTGCAATTATCTTCTTCATAAGCTACAGTTTGGTAATCCAGTCGGCCGCTTCGTTCAGGAGCGCGTCCAGAGCATTGATCTTTGTGATACAGTTCTCAGCTTCGGCCGATGTGGGGTTATCCACAAAAGCGCCTTTGGCCATAGCGTCATCAAGGGACTTTACGGCAGCGGCGAGAGCGCTTTCCATCTCAGAGGCCTTCGACCACTTGTTATTCGCTAGGAAGGCGGCTATTGACGCAGCATTCGCCTTGTCCGCTCCCTGCGCTCCGTACAGGCTATACTGAATTGAGAGGATATTGTCCTTGAAGTCCTGATAGGATTTCTTGGAATAAGGAGACTCGATATAGTCGGGGTCATATTCAGAACTGCTAACGTAGTGGGCCGTGCCGATTTTGGTGTTTGCGACCTCGTTGCAGATGTTGGAGCATCCGGCCACGAGGATGGAGGCGACTGCTTCCGGCCAGCTGCGGTAGGTGCTTCCGGCATTGCCTGTCTGAAGGAGGTTCTCCCCATAGGTGAGGCCGCTGTCCATAGTGGTATTCAGTTCAAGTTCTTCTTCCACCATAGTCACGCGTGACGCGGGGCAATCCGGATCCCAGGCAGCCTGGAGTTCGAAGCAATAGTTGCGAAGATCCTCTGCAACCGCCGTAGCGAAGATGATTTCGCTCTTGCCCGTGACATTGCGTCCGGCGAAGGCCTCGTCATCCTCTATCCCGTTCAGTGCGGCAGCCGTGCGGTTATTGCCGTTGCGGAAGATAATGAACTCTATTCCATGGAAGCCCAGGGATGCTGCTCCAACTTCGTCCACTGCACCTGCGCCTTCCTTGTCCAGATCAGCGATAGTCTCGGCATTGGACAGGCTCTTCGCCAGTTTATCCTTATCAAGCGGCCAGGAGTCGATGTGAGGGTCTATACCATATGCAGTAGCGGCCCCGTAAAGGAAAGCCTCGCTCTGCTCCCACCATTTGCGTGCTTCCAGGAAGGTTGTGCAAAGCTGGTCGATCTGAGCCTGGCTAAAGGTCTCCGACGCCTTCATTTCAGCAAGCTGATTGTAGAGCAGCTCGGAGGCGTCGGCCAGATTGCCGTAAATCTTGTAAATTACACCGGGAACATACTGCTCCACGGCGGCCTTCAGTTCTTTGTCCTGCCGGCTTTCAGAAACGCCGGGATCTTTTGCGCAAGCGGCGGCCATTATGCAGGCCGCGGCAACAAGAAAGATTTGAATCTTTTTCATATGATTAACGTTTAAAAAATGACATATAACACACCCCTATGCTCACGGAAGGCTCGGGATTATAACCCGGCTTCAGGAAGCGATGGGAATACTCCGCCTTCACGGCGATTTGCGGGACGGGATAATAATTCAGTCCGACCGCAATCCTGTGCTTCGCCGTCCATTCCGCGGCTTCCTGACCGGCGGCCGGGATATAGGAGTTGTAGTATTCATAGCGGCCGAAAAGGAACAACTGCCCGTCTGTCCTCTCCGGAAGGATGTCGTAGCCGGCCTCACAGCCAAACGCACAGGCACCCTTCCCTACTGCCGATTTTTTGTACGGAGCGTTGTTGGCGCTGCGGTTGCGCTTCATATAACTGATGGTGGCGGCATCCCCGACGTAGCCATAATCGGCATTGCCGCGAGCGATGAAGCGGCGGCTTTTATAGGCGAAGTCGAATGCACCGATGGCCGTTCGGCCCACTACGCCGTAGTAGCGCGAACTCTCCGGAATGACTTCGTAAGGGTAGGTGTTGTTGAAAGCACGGCCATAGAAACCACTCAGCGACAGCCGCAAATGCTCGATGGAATAATTGTCTATTCGTCCGGCAAAGCCAAGCTGGTTGGCCGCCTTGAATTCGAATGGAGAGCCGGCCCCGTACTTGACGAAGTTTTCCGTGTTGAACATATATGCGTCCAGCCCGGCTATGACCATGGCCTCGTAGCGCCAGTGGTCAGTGCGTCCCCACAGGCTGATGCCCGTGTCGTGCCAAGTGGAAGGAAGGATCGTGTATTCGCCTTCCGGACGGTACACGGTAAAGAAGTTCAGCGGCTCGTGGGCATTATTCAGACCTCCTACAGGCACGATGATATGACCCATACGGACATTGAACCCCGGGCAGAAACTCTTCTGGATCCAGAACTGCTCCAGTTCCACTTCACCGCCTTTCTCGACCTCCGTCTCCCACTCTCCGGCTTCTTCGAACTCTTTCTCCACGGCGCCGCCGGTGCCTGTATGTTCGAACTCTATCTCTGTCTGCATGCTCCAGCCTTTGCCGAAGTCATAACCGAGATAAATAACGGCGTGCGGGATGTCAAAACGCCCGTGCTGCTCCCCCTGATGGGAAGCGGCAGAAGAATATCGATATACATTGTCGCTGTAGAAATTGCGGGAGAGCGCCACTTCACCGTAGCCTCCAATAGTAAGATTCTGGGCTGCGGACTGGGTAAGGAACAGGAACAATCCCGCCAAAACCAAAATACACTGCTTCATACTAACTGTATTTACAGTGCAAAGTTATCCCTGGCTTCGTTCCCCGGCAATCCCAAAAAGTTGGGATATTTACACGCTCAATTCAACTGGAATTACCTACAAATGGGGATGTGCTGGATTTCTATGGATTAAGTTGGTGTTCAGTATTTCGCGATCGAACGACAAAGCGGTTTTCCGCAAAACAGTGGCACGCCGACCTGCCCCACAAGTACTTCTGGAAACGGGGAGCCGATTCAGTTATCACAGGCAGACAAACGAATGACCATGAGAAAAACGGCCGGGATCTTAGTGACAATCCTGCTTTCTGCCGCGTGCGGGAGCAACGATGCCAGTGCCCGGCGCCACCGGAAGGACATCCGCTTCTATCAGGATTATGGGATGGGATGTGCAAATTAACTGAAGAAGCGCCGCCGATATCTCGGTGGCGCTTTTTGTGACTCCTACAGGACTCAAACCTGTAACCTTCTGATCCGTAGTCAGATGCTCTATTCAATTGAGCTAAGGAGCCGTTTACCGGCTTAAGCCGGAACTTTTAAGCTTTGGGGGCAGCCGGCTTTACAGCCAGGCCTTTCTCCTTGATGCGGGCCTTCTTTCCGGCAAGTTTGCGGAGGTAGAAGATACGTGCACGACGGACCTTACCAACCTTATTGACGGTAATGCTGTCGATTGCGGGAGACTGGAAGGGGAATATCCTTTCCACGCCGATACCGCCGGACACCTTGCGCACGGTGAAAGTGCGGGTGAGAGGGGTGGCGCCGCTTATTTGTATGACCACACCGCGGAAGTCCTGCAGACGGAACTTTTCGCCTTCCTTGATCGGAAACGAAAGGCGTGGCTGGTGCTGAGCGTGACTATCGATTTGGCGCTGCTCTGCTACTTTAAGTAAATCCATAATTCTTTATAATCGTTACGCCTCGCAGCGTCATTTAACCGTAAAAAGAGAGGCTGCTTTCAATCGGGCTGCAAATATAAAAACATTTTTTTACTTGGCAAGCATAATTTCGAAAAATCTGCCTCCTTCAACTAAAAGAACTGGCTCTCCTTCTCGAAGAGGGTTTTATCCTCACGATTGGGATCGGGTTTCACAGCGTCGGATGCGGCGAGCTGCTCCACAGCCTGCTTGTCGGAACCGCGGAGCTTGCGCGGGATCCATACCAGCACTTTCACGTAAAGATCGCCCGTGCCATAGTTGTTTACCGAAGGCAGCCCCTTCCCGCGCATACGCACGACCGTTCCCGACTGGGTGCCTGGTTCGATCTTGAGCTTTTGTGCACCGCCCAGGACCGGAACGTCGATGGTGGTGCCAAGCATGGCATCGGTAACCGAAATGACCCTCGTATAGAAGAGGTTGTTGCCGTCGCGCTTGAGCTGGTTGTGCGGCTGTTCGCTCACGACTATCA
Organism: uncultured Bacteroidales bacterium; assembly: GCA_905234485.1. Classification (GTDB taxonomy): domain Bacteria; phylum Bacteroidota; class Bacteroidia; order Bacteroidales; family UBA932; genus Cryptobacteroides. The sequence goes on from CAJOHV010000004.1 coordinate 37,391, forward strand.
GCAGGTCGCCGTTCTGGCCTCCGCGCGGGGCGCTGTGACCTTCGCCACGGACAGTTATCTGCATTCCGTCCTCGACCCCTGCGGGAATCTTGACGGAGACGGTCTCGCGCCTGCGTTCAAGGCCGGAACCGTTGCACCTGCGGCAGGGATTGGAGACGGTCTTCCCCTCTCCCCCGCACTGCGGACAGGTGGAATATGATACCGTGCGGCCAAAGAGGGAATTGACCA